>JBBDYG010000042.1:0-40557 GCA_040901765.1 Pirellulales bacterium | reverse complement strand
TGCGGCGTAATTTTAACCCCCGCCGCTGTCCGAAAGTCCTGGGCTATCGCAGTGGTACTATATTCGACATCTCGAGGTCACCACGATTATTCTCGGTCTCGTTTGACGCTTCGATTCCTTTTGATCGCATAACTATGACTTGCCATTCGATACTAGCAACGTCTCTTCTTGCAGCTATGTTCGCCATACTTCCGGTAGTTTCTTCTCCAGCACAAGCACCGGAAACCGCAACCGACTGGATTCAGCTCTTCAACGGCAAAGACCTCAGCGATTGGACCGTCAAAATAAAGAGCTACGAACTCGGCGACAACTACGCCGACACCTTTCGCGTCGAGGATGGCGTGTTGCGCGTGAGCTACGACCAGTACACCGGCCCTTTCCGCGGTCGGTTCGGTCACTTGTTTTACAATAAACCGTTTTCTAATTACGACCTGCGAGTTGAGTATCGAATCATCGGCACTCAATACGAACGTGGCCCAGGTTGGGCGATCCGCAATAGCGGGATCATGATCCATGGCCAGACGGCCGACTCAATGCGCAAAGATCAAGACTTTCCCGTCTCGATTGAGGTGCAGCTCCTCGGTGGCGATGGCACGCAGCCGCGGCCGACTGCTAATCTATGCACGCCCGGCACGAATGTCGTGCTGGAGGGCAAACTCCACACCCCGCACTGCACCAACAGCACGTCCGACACCTACCACGGCGATCAATGGGTGACGGTAGATTTAGAAGTTCGCGGCAACAAGCTTGTGCGACATAAAATTGACGGGCGAACCGTTCTGGAGTACACCGAGCCGCAACTGGATGAAAGCGACCCCGACGCAAAAAAGTTGCTCGATGCAGGATCGCCCAAAATGCTCACGGGCGGCACGATTTCAATCCAGTCGGAGAGCCACCCGGTGGAGTTCCGCAAGATCGAGCTGCGCGAATTGAAGGATTGAAACGGCATCCGCACTCAATCGACAGCTTCCGCGGCGTCTTCCGACGGAAACGGAACTGGCTCCTCGCGAAGATCGGCGATCGCATTATGGGCGGCCCGTTGCTCGGATTCTTTCTTACTGCGACCCCACGCGGGGGGAAATCGTCGCTTGCCGACTTGGGCGCTAATCTTGAAACACTTGCTGTGATCCGGGCCCTTCTCGTCGAGCAGGTGGTACGTCGGCGTGACACCGTGCTCGCGTTGGGCGAACTGCTGCAGCAGCGATTTATAGTTGCCGCCCGATTCGCCCGAGGCAGCTAGCTCAATCTCCGGCCCCATGTGCTCTTCGATGAACTTCCGCGCCGCCTCCATGCCGCCGTCGAGGTAGATTGCCGCGACGAGTGACTCAAACACGTCGGAGAGAACCGACATCGGCACCGTGGGCGAAGTAGTCATTCCTTTGCCGAGGACCAAAAAGTCGAGCAGCCCCAACGACGCGCTGATCTTAGCGCATGTTAGCCGACTGACGACGATCGACTTGAGCTTGGTAAGTTCCCCTTCGAGAAAGTCGGGGAACTGGTGGAACAGGGCTTCGCAGACGACCGTGCCCAGAATCGCGTCGCCCAAAAACTCCAACCGCTCATTGGAGAGGAGCCGATGATCGGCGCCCGAAGCATGGGTCAGGGCCGCCTCAAGCAATTGCCGATCGCGAAATCGGTAATCGAGGCGGGCTTCGCAAATATCCAAGTCCCGGAGTGCGAGGCACTCAGAATCGACAGTAGGCATCTTCGGCGCAAAGTACGAGGTCGGCATCGGAGGCCGCCTTCGCCGTCCAGACCCATGGGGATGGGTCGGGACGGTGAATCGGCATTCATCGGGCGGCTAGCTACGAAGCCGGCCGCGCATGTAAACCGCTGCTGGGAAATATCTTCCGCTAAAGATAGGCTAGTATTGAAACTGCTTCGTGTCAATTCGCAGCGCAGGAGCGAGATGTTCTGAGCAGATACCGTTGACATCCCAATTGGCGTAGGAGGTCGCGTGCAGAAAAGGGGGCAGGAATCAGGATGCAGGGGTCGGGGAAATGCAATTGCGGCATCGCCGCCTAGTTTTTCCCTGAACTCTGCATCCCGACTCCTGGCCCCTCTCCCTATTTTGTCACACCTGCCGGCCAACTTGGTAGCGCGCACAGCGTGGCCGAATGGCAAAATCTTCGAGAAAAACGCCAACTGGTCGCCGCGCGACCAAGTGGATTTCCGGTCATAATTCCGTTCGTCGTCCCCTCCGCGTCCTGCCCCTCATGATCAATACGCTCTTTCTTCCCGAGCTTCGCGAAATGCTCGCTGCGGGCGATTCGGACGGGCTGCGCGAATTTTGCGACGCCCTCCATCCAGCCCGGGCCGCGGAGTTCATGGAGGGCCTGACCGCCGACGAATCGTGGCAGGTGCTGCTGAACACCGATCAGGACCACCGCACGGCGATTCTCGGCTTTCTCGACCACGAGCGCCAAGTGCGGATCGTCGAGGAAGGGGACCGGCAACTCGTTGCCGAACTCTTGGCCGACATGGCCGCCGACGACCGCGTCGATCTGCTCAACGAAGTAAAACCCGAGGTTGTGCTCGAGTTGATGCCGCTCTTGCCGGTCGAAGAACGGCGAGAGATTCAGCGGCTGCAATCTTACCCGGAAGGAACCGCCGGCTCGGTGATGACGACCGAAGTGACTCGGTTGCCCGAATCGCTCACCGTTCGCGAAGCACTTGAGGCCATCAGCCGCCAGGCGGAGGAATTGGAGACCGTTTACTACAACTACATTGTCGATTCGGAGAATCATCTGCGCGGGCTGCTTTCCGCCCGGCAGTTGGTCACTCACTTCCGCCAGCCCGACACGCCCATCAGCGAACTCATGCAGCGCGACGTAGTGGCGGTAAAGGCGACCGACGACCAAGAAACCGTGGCGCGCAAAGTCGCCAACTATAACTTTCTGGCGATTCCCGTCGTCGACGACGACCGCCACTTGCTCGGGATCATTACGCACGATGACATTCTCGATGTATTGCAGGCCGAGGCGACCGAAGATGCGCACCGCAGCGCGGCGGTCGCGCCACTGGAAGACTCCTACCTCAATACGCCATGGATGATTCTGGCATGGAAGCGCGGCATCTGGCTCACGATTCTGTTTGTGACCGGTGTTGCCACGGCGTTGTTGTTACGTTCGTACGCGCATACCCTGGAGCAAATTGTGTGGCTGATTTTTTTTATCCCGCTGATCATGTCCAGTGGCGGCAATACGGGAAACCAGTCGGCCACGCTGGTCATCACCGCGCTCACCAATGGCGAGCTAAAACCGAGGGATGGCTGGAAAGTGATTCGGCGTGAACTTGTCATGGGGCTATCGCTAGGGTTGTTCCTGGGGGTGCTTGGCTATGTTTGCGCCTTCGGTATGCTGTTCGCCTTGCGGGCTTCACCCGGGGACGTGGTCGCCATTGAAACTGCCGTTGCCGAGGTGGTTCGAGAGGATCCCTCGGCGGTCGATCTGCTGGTGATTCCCATAACCCTGGTGTGCGTAATTCTCTGTGGCACGCTGTGCGGCGGGGCGCTACCGCTCCTTTTTCGCCGGATGGGTTTCGACCCGGCGCTGATGAGTAACCCGTTTGTGGCGGGGATCATCGACATTTGCGGAATCGTGATCTACATGACCGTGGCGATCGTCATGTTGGAACAACTGTCGCTTTAGCGATTTTTTCCGAAGCCGCCAGTTGTCGGCGGCTTAGGGGGGACTATCGCTTCCGCCGTTGCCCCAGGCGCGATTCCGCCGATAGACTTGGTAGGCGGGGAATCGCCGCCGAGGCCCCTTGCGAATAGCCTCCCAGCCAGTTTTGACGCCCGAATCAATACAGCTTTCCAGCGATGCGCTCATCCCCCACCGCCGACGTGCTACCCAACCCGGCGGGGGATGCCGATGTAGTGGTTTCTCGCGTGCCATCGCGGAGCCCGGTATCCGTCCGTCCGCCATCCGCCGCACCGCCGGTTAGGCCGTCGGACGACCCTGACGCCCCGCACCTAATCGACATTTCCGCCTGGTTTCGCGAATCGCCACCCTGGCTCATCAGCGCCATTGTCCACATGGTGTTGTTGATTTGCGTGGGTCTGTGGGTGGTGAAGGACGAAATTCAACGCGGGATAAGTTTGGAAGGTTCCTATGGGGAGGAACTCGACGAGCAGCCGCTTGACGACGTGGACCTGGCGATTGAGGCCGATTTGCAGGCCGACGAGCAAGCGCTCACTCCCCAGACTCTGCCGGTGGTCGACGATCCGTTCGCTGCGCCGGCGCCGCTCGAAATCAATCCGAACGCGAGCTTTGCGACGGCCGACCGCTCGCCGATCGCCATTGGCCAGGCACTGACCGGCCGCGAACCGGGAATGAAGAAAGTGCTTGGCAAGCTTTACGGCAGCAATGCCGGCACCGAACGCGCACTCGCCGAGGGCCTGCGATGGCTCGTGAAGCAACAGTTAAAGCCCGGACCGAAGACCGGACCCAATGCGGGGTTGTGGAGCCTTCAAGGTCCATACCGCGATGGCGGGAATGTTGAAAATGTGGAAGCCGCCACGGCGATGGCGCTGATCGCTTTCCAAGGCGACGGCCACACCCACAAGAGTGGTCCCAACGACGAATTCGCACCCGTTGTGGCAAAAGCATGGGATGCGCTTCTGAAACGACAGAGCGACGATGGCCGTTTCTTTAACGACGTTATGCCGCAGCACCAGCTCTACACGCAGGCGCTCTGCACGATTGCGATTTGCGAGTTGTACGGCATGACGAAGGACGAGCGCTTCCGCAAACCCGCGCAACGGGCAGTCGATTACTGCGTGCAAATTCAAGGCAGCAATGGCGGCTGGAAGTATGCGCCCGGAGAACCGGGCGACATGTCCGTTACGGGCTGGTTCGTGATGGCCCTGCAAAGTGCCCGCATGGCGGGCTTGGAAGTTCCCAGCGACGTGTTCATCCGCATCGAAGAGTTTCTCGAAACGGTGTCACGCGAGAATGGCAGCCGCTATGCCTACATGGGGCAGGAGGGGCCGAAGCTGGCCCTCACCGCCGAAGGCTTGCTCTGCCGTCAGTATTTGGGTTGGAAGCGAGACGATCCGCGTTTGCAACTCGGCGTGGAACATCTGCTCAACAATCTTCCCGACTGGCGCTACGAGGAGCGAAACGTCTATTACTGGTATTACGCCACGCAGGTCTGCCACCACATGGAAGGTTCCGACTGGCGCATCTGGAATGATGTGATCAAAGTGATGTTGCCCGAGCATCAGGAGCAACGCGGCAAGGAGCAAGGAAGCTGGGATCCCAACGGCGACCGCTGGGGTGGCTCCGGCGGAAGGCTCTACGTGACCTGTCTCTCGCTCTACATCCTCGAGGTCTACCACCGCCACCTGCCAATTTACCAGCAAGGCCTTCTCGGCAAGTAGGTCAGGCTTTCCTGCCTGACATGCGCTTGAAACCCGCGTTGCACTCCTATCCGAAATCGTCAGGCAAGAAAGCCTGACCTACGGCTACTCATTCCGAAACGAAATCAGCACCAAATGAAACCCGGTATCCGTGTCGTACGCGACGGAGCCGGCGGGTGCCAGGTATTTCGCTAGCACTTCAAACGGCGGCAATTGGTTCTTGCGGAATACCTCGGAGAATCGATTCGCCGTCTCGTCTTCTTGTTCGCGGGTCAAGAATTCTTGCGCCCGCTCGGATGTCGCCAATCCGTACCAATGCTCGAGCGTGGCTTCGTTGTCGCGGAACGAAAACCAGATCGGCTCAAAGCCCCGCGCCAGCTTGGCCAGTTGACTGCTCACCAGGCGGTACTCGATCGAATCGGCAAGCCGCGGTTGGGTGCCCTGCTCCGCTTCGATCATCTGCTGCATGACCCCTTCCGACTGGCTCCACACGACCGTGCTGCCGATGATGGCGACGCACGGTAGGAAGGGACGTTGTTCTTCCTCAAGGTCTCGTAACCAACGCGGCAACAATGCGTGATAATCGACGCCGCCAAAAGACCGCTCCTCGAACGAATCGGGATACTTGGCGATGACCATGTCCATCAGCTTGCGGAATTCTTCCGCATCGACGACTTCGGCCGCGAGAATCATCTTGCCGCCGGGTGCGATCGACGAATCGAACCCACTCATCCAGTGCGTTTGTCCGGTAAGTTGCGGCAGCAACTCCTGCTCGAACTTGATGCCGAGCCGTTCATCCGTTCCCGCCGCCACCAATTCTCGAAACGAACCTTCGTGGCGAAACTTGTCCACCAGTTTGGCGATTTCGTCGAATAGCGCTTGAGGCTCGATCTTGATCGCGGTGTATGTTTCGAGACCCACCGGCACATAGCTTGGCGGCTTCGCCTTGCCCGGACCGAACTTGAATAAGCGGATCACGCCGGCCCGCGGATTGTCCAGCAACACATGGGCATGAATCAAGCTGTCCCAATTCTCCGTGGAAACCGATAGCGTCGCACCCAAGGCGAGTAAGCCGTCGATGCCCAGCGCAGGGAACGTGGCGACCGCGATCCGCAACTGGGGATTGCCCGGCACAAAACTCTTGACCATGTTGATCGGGTCGACAAACAGCACGAGTTGCGGCGGTGGCTCGCCCTCGCGGTAGCACTCGCGAATGACCGCCACGAAGTTCGCATTCTGGGCCAACGTCGGCTCCGATAGATCGTTGCTCTCGCCGGAGATTGCGCGGTCCCAGGTGGCCAGCACCCGCGCCAGCACACCGCGGTCGTTGGCGGCCAGCACCACCGAGCCTCGTTGCACGACGCCCACCATCTGATCTTCATTTGGCCCCCAGACTTGAACGTCTTCGCCGCCAATCTTCTCCACCGAGTGCTCGGCACCTTCCTCAATGGCTTTGGCGGTCAACTTTTCCATCGCCCCCTTGGCATTGTCCGCCTGATCGCCAAAGTCAATCAGCAGCAGCCCCGCGGGCGTCTGGCCCGGCCGGCCGACGATGCCGAAAGCAATCTCGCCTTGCGGCAACTCGCGTAGCTCTTCGAGCGAAATGCCGCCGATCTCCTCCGCGACGTTTTCCTCGTAAAGCTCGTTGGCGGAAGAGTAGAGGTCTCCCAACAGCGGTGCGACGGCCGGATCGGCGGCCATTCGGCCGGTTGAAGAATCTTTCAGCTTATCGATCAATTCTCGGGCATTGGGACTGCGGACGAAGACAAAAGTGTCCGCCGGGAACAATTTCATGGCCGATGGCCGCTCCGCAGCCTCCTGACCGCTTGCCCGGGCGGGGTCCAGCAGCATCATGGTGGCCAATAGGAAATAGCGGTGCAGTCGCATGGGAAGTCCTCGTGAATTCAAGCAATCGTTGGGAAATCGCCGTTTTCCGGTGCCGAAGGATGGCGATGGGGGTATCATAGTAGAGCGCACGGTGTAGGTGTTATTACCCCAGGCCGAGGGGCGGGGTTTTCTCGAAAAATTCTGACGGGAATGTCGCCATGAAGCTAGTTCGATTCGCAACGCTAATGCTTGCCGTGTTCTTATGGCCTCTCGCGAGTTTCGGCCAGGGCCGGGGCGGTGGATCGTCTTCTGGTTCGAGTGGTTTTGGCGGCGGCTCCACATTTGGAGGGGGCGGCAGCCAGGGAAACAGCGGCTTTGGTGGCAGTTCGTTCGGAAGCGGCGGAATGGGCGGTAGTGGATTTGGCGGTGGCGGCTTCGGAAGCGGCGGAATGGGCGGCGGCGGCTTGGGCGGCCAAGGTGGCGGAATGGGATCGCCCGGCGGTCAATTAGGGATGAATTTCGGCGATAACCAGTCCTTCATTGGCAGCGATAGCGCACAAATCCGTCAATCGCTCCAGCAAATGGGCCGAAACTCCGACCGCATGTCCCAATCGATCGAACGTGCGACCTCGCGTCGCCGCGACCGAGATAACGATTCGCAGTCGAATCAGGCGCCACCGGTTCGCGTGCAGCTAAGAGTCGCGTTCGATCACCCACCAATCGGTTCGGCGGCGGTACCCGCTGCGGTTACTCAGCGGCTAACGAAGATCGTCGCCGCGAAAGAATTGGCAATGCCGGGGATCGACTTCCGCGATGGCGTGGTAACGCTGTCCGGTGTGGTTCCCACCGCGGGCGATCGGCTGCTTATCGAGAAACTGGTGTCGCTGGAGCCGGGGGTGAAGCAGGTGGTGAACCAAATGTCCGTCCTTCCAGCGACCGCCGCACCGACTGCTCCGCAGTGAGATAGCTCACTTGCGTTCCCACGACATTGATGTCGGCCGCGGTCTGCGCGTTTGGAAGTGGTCCGCCCGGTGCCGCGCCGACAGGCGCTGGCGCCGGCATCTTTGGTTCTGCTGACTCTTCTCCACCGAAGACCGTTGCCGTTGCGCCTTGCCGACGAAACTTGCTCGGCAATGAAATGGTGGTCGTGGTCATGCGAGTGGCCGCTTCATCGGCCCGAGTGATCTGAGCTACCGGAGTTTCGTAGTTGATCTGGTTCACCGTCTTGCGCTCAGGTTCAAGCGTTGAATGAGTGACCATCGCCTGCTGGACGCCGGGAGTCGCGGGTTCGTTTGCAAGGGCCGGGCCGTCACCGATTGGCGCACCTTGTCCGGGCAACCTCTGGCGAGTCTGATCGCTGGTGATCAAATTGCCTTTCCCAACGGGTTCAAAGCGTGCGATCAGGCTGATCTCGGCCGGCGGTCCGCCCTGTGCGGCATCCCACGGCAGCCAGATGCTATATGACACGCCGAGGTCCGATTCGCTTTTATGCGTTTCGAACTGCCCTGGCGGGAAGACGAATCGGCGGTTAGGCCGGTTGTCCGTCGGATCGCGGCCCGTTTCATCGAACGCGTACACCACAAGTTGCCCTTCGACCTCGATCGGATCGCCCCCCTTGTTGTCGTAAAAATAGAGACGCCCACCGAACCCTCGCTCCGCTTGTCCGGGCTTGTGCAGCACGGCGTCGGTCCAAGTGGCAACGATCCGCGTGGGAACCCCCTGGCGAATCTCTTTTTCGTCCCGTTTCCACGGAATCCGCCGCTTCAAACTGAACCGATCCGACAGATCGAGCGACTGGCAGCCCGTTGAAACAAGCGTCAGCAGCACCAAGCTAAGTCGCCAGGAAGACATAGGAGGTCAGGGGTCAGGGGACAGGGGAAAGGAAAGACAGATGGAAAGTCAGATGTGAGATGTGAGAAGGAAAAAGTGAAGACCAAATCCCTTACTTCTGACTTGTAACATCACACATCTTACATTCCATTTACTTCTGCCTTCTTACATCACACATCTTACATCTCATTCACTTTTCCATCGCGTATCGCACTTCCTTCGGCGGCTGGCCATCGTAGCCGTAGCCGGCGGGGGCGATTTGCTCGTCCATTGGTCTTGGAAATTCGCTCAAGGGCGCCTCGGGCAGATTCGGATCGGTCGGCATTAGCGGCAAGCCTGGTCCTTCCGGCGGCGTCAGCGGAATGACATCGCCCTCTGCCGGCACGTGCGTCGGATAGACCGCGCACGTTTCCCCGTCACCCCATTCGTCGCATCGGCTGCGAAGTCCCGATGGGCCGTGCATGGTGATTACGTCGCACAGCACCCAGCTCATCCGCGAAGACTCGACTTGCTTGATCATCTCCGCGTCGAGGTGGTCGCGGACGATCCGCGGCGTGAGTATGATTAAGAGTTCAGTTCTCGTCTCTTGAACGCTATCATATCGGAACAGATCGCCAATCAGTGGAATGTCGGATATCAGGGGAACTCGGCGGTGAATATCGAGAGTTTCCTTGGTCAATAGGCCGCTAAGCACCACAGTTTGACCGCTGTTGGCGCTAACCGTGGTTTGAGCTTCGAGATTCCTAATGATCTGTGCGGTCAACGGTACGCCACCTTCCCCAACAGAGATTGGAACAGTAGAGTCCGTCAGGTTCGACTTGTTGGCGTAGATCTCCATGACTACCAAACCATCGGGGCTGATTCGCGGACGAACGCGGAGGATGATGCCCACTTGCTCGTACACGACACTGTTGGTCTGGCCGAATTGCGTTTGATTCACACTCGCTACTCGCGGCACAAGCTGGCCGACATTGATGACGCCTTCTTGGTTATCGAGAGCCATGATCTGCGGCCGGCTGAGTATTTCCAGCCGTCTTTTTTCCTGTAGCGCTCGCAAGAGAAAGTTGACGCTATTGCTGCTGGCGGAGAAGACAAAGCCTCCGAAGTCCGAATTGGGGCTGACGCGGCCCACGCCAAAATTAGACAGGCCTTGAGCCGCAACCTTCCCGGCGGTTGCCAGTGCCGAAGTGCTCCCGTTATTGCCAAGGGGATCATTCACATTATTAAAATTGAAACCCGGGTTTAGCGGCTGGTTAACGATTCGCTGCTCGGTGACCGTCGTCACCGCTCCACCGGCACCCTGCGTTTGGGTGGAATTGGTAACGGTCAGAAAATCTGAAACCGGACTGATCGCCGATCGATCGAATAGGATTGAGTCTTGGAGGCCGAGTTCCACGCCAAATTCGTCGAGATCGCCCATCTCGACTTCGGCGATGAGCACTTGAATCATCACCATCGGCGGGCGTTCATCGAGTTGCTCGATCAGCTTGCGAATCTCTTCAAAAAACCGCGGCGTCGCACTGACGATCAGTGAGTTGCTGACCAACTCGGGGACAATGACCACCTCCCGCTCGATTTGCTCGAAGGGGCTGATGGCCAGTTCCGCTGCGGCCTCGGCCTCGCGTTCGGTTCGTAACCACTCGTTAAGCGCAATGGCCACGTCCTCGGCCGGAGCGTTCTTCAAGCGATACACCGCCGTGGTCCGTTGTCGCATATCACTGGAATCGAGCCGCAGCAAGATCGCCTCAACGACTGCCAAGTCTTCGGCAGATCCGGCGACGATGATGCTGTTCGTTCGGGCATCGACTGAGAACTGAAGGGGCACGAGCGCGCCCGCGGCGCCACCCAAGCCACCACCCCCTTCTACCTGCCCCTCCGTGGGGCTGAACAGTCCGCGTAGCATATCCGCCAGACTCTGCGCGTCGCCGTTGGCGATGGTGAAGACCTTAAGCTCGGCCTCGGCGGTGGGTGCCCGGTCAAGCTGCGCGATCAGCGCCGCAATCAGGCTCATGCTATCGGGCGGGGCAGTGACGACAATCGCGTTGGCCCGCTGGTCGGCCGAAATCCGTACGTTAGTCAAAATCCCCGACTGCAACCGCTGCTGTGTTTCGGCATCGATCATGATGAACTGCAGCGCGGTCGATCGGGCGCCGCTTCCCGTGGGCGCTTGCCCCGGTTCGCCGGGTTGGCCCGGCGCGATCTGGCCGGCAATGGCTCCCCGCAGCGTTTCGGCCAGTTCGGGGGCAACCGTGTTGGCGAGTTGAAAGACGCGAACCTCATCGATGGCCGCCACTTGATTGGTGTCGAGCCGCTCAATCACGGCCTTGATCTCCGTCATGTCGCGCGGACTCGCGCGAACGATCAAAGCATTGCTGCGGTAGTCGGCCACTACCAGCGCCCGCGGCGCAAGCGTGATTGGCGGTGTTTGTTGCGGCTGCGCTTCCTGTTGCTGCTGCTCTTGGAGAAACTGATCGATCACAACCTTAACATCTTCCGCGGCGGCGTACTTGAGCGGAATGAACTCGAACCGCGAGGTCGCGCCCACCGGCTGATCGAGTCGCTTCACCAGTTCCGTCGCTCGTTGCACATTTTCAATTCTACCGATAAGAAGTAGAGCGTTAGGCCGACCCAACGGCGTGATGCTCACCGTCCCCGTACGCGGTCCCAACACGCGTTCGTAAACCTGCGTCAGGAGTTGCGCCAGCGAAACACTATCGACGTTTTCCAGCGGCACAATCTCGATGGCGGGCATCGTTTCCGCACTGAGGCTTTCGATCTGCTCGATGATTTTTAGAACCCGCTCCACGTCGCGCTGATTGCCTTCCACGACAATCACGTCGAGACCTTCAACGAATTCGATCCGGACCGGACCGAGCAAGGTGCTTGCTTCATCACCCGCAGGCGCTTCCCCCGCAGGTGGCAGGGGTTCGGTGCCAGGTGCCGGGACCGGGACGGGCGGCTCTGCGATTGGCGCAGGCTGATCCACCGGCGGCTCGGGCTGTTGCAGCAGCATCGCCAGCCGTTGGTCTGGTGGTGCAACGCCGACCGAGGCCGGCAGTTGGTTACTTAGAACCTGTAACGTGCGGCGGAGTTGATCCTGCGGAGCGTGCCGTGTCGAAGCGAGCCGGGTGACCCGGTTGCCCGCGGCCGGTGGGCTGTCGAGCGCCGAAATCACGCGTTGCCAACTGGCGACGGTCGCAGGATCGCCCTGCAATCGCACTTCGCCACTGGCCCGATGGATGTTGATGCTTGCTTCCGCGCCTGCACCGGCAGTCAGCGGAAAGGACAGCCACTCGTTGCTGGCATCCCAGGTTGCGGGTAACGGCCTCGCGACCAATTGCTCAATTCGCGCATGAAGCCCCGCTGCATCAAGTGTCCGCAAGCGAACTCCCCGCGAGCCTCCCGCGTCAGCGGGGGGAGCTTCCGAATCCTGTATTGGCGGCGCGACGACCGCGGGGGGCGCCGCTTGCGCACCCGCGGCCGGCAAACGCCGGACGGCGGGCGGCGGAGCTTGCGTCGGGGCGGCGAGCAATTGCTGTAACTGCTGATGAAAGGCCGCCGGACCGTAGACGATTAGCTGCCCAGTCCGGACGTCATAGGCCACGCGGCCAGCGGCATTGTTGCTGAATTGTTGAACGATATCGCCGGCCGCCTGTTTTTTATCGGCCGGTAACGCATAGGAGGAGAGGTACGGCTCCGCCGTCTCGCGTAATCGGTTTTCGCCCGGCGCTGTAGCGGGAGTGGCCGGCTGCTGGGCTGAAACCGGCAGCGCCAGGACGAGGGCCAGCACAAAGGCCCACTCGGGGCATGCTACCCCTCGGAGACCGCCGGAATGGCTCTGTTGCGAGTACCAGGAGTGCTTCGCCATGACCTGCCTTCTGATCCACGGGGGTGGAACACCAGCCGCGACGGAGGTCCGCGCAGCTTGGCCGGAGAGTCGATCTAATCGACACTACCGGAATAATCGGCAAAGTTTACCCCTTTCGCCAGGAAAACCGCCGCCAGTTGAAAAATCGCTGGCAGCTAGCGGTGGCGTTAGCCGCGTCGCCCACCACAGCGGGCAGGCTCCGTCCTCGGAGCGGAGCGCTGCTTGTGGTGCGGCGTTGAAACGCGCTCCGCTCCGTCGGAACTGCGCGTCGCGGCTAACGGTTGCCGGTACGAAACTGCGGCGGCCTAGATTTCGCCGTCCTCGGCCACGCCGTCGCGGAGCGTTTTGCCGACCTTGATGGTCTGTCGCTTGTCGTCGATTTCAATCACTAATCTGTTAGATCGGACTTCGACGACGCGGGCGGCGAGTGCGCCGACTTTGAGTTCGTCTCCGGCAATGAGCCGCAAGTTTTTGTTTGTGGTACGGACGTTAACCCAGGCTTGAAATTCTTCGCCGATGCCTACAATCCCCGTGAGAAAGGCCTGAGTCGATTCGTCAAACGGCGGCGGAGTTGCCTCCTCGACCGCCGCTGTCAATTCAACTTTTGGCGGGAGCGGCTTGTACGGCACAAATGGATTACGCGAAACGATGTTCTTGAGGTAGTGATCGACCTCGGCAACGGCCGGGCGTTTGCTCGCGCCTTCGGGCATTCCGCTAGTTCGGGCCGCGCTGGGCATCACGAGAGCTTCGACGTTGCACGTCACGTTGAGGTTCCCCCCCTGAAGTGCCGGTCGCAGGTGAAGTAGCGTGATCTTGTGCATCGCGCTGTTGCGGTGAAAGGCGTGAAGGAAGCGGATAATTGCCGGCAGGTCGCCTTCGGCATCGATGTTGAACGCCAAGCCCTCGAAGACTTCGTTCGAACGGCTGCCGGTGCCAGGTTGCACATCCCGGAACTGCAGCTTCGATTCTTCAAGCTGATCGATGAGCCACGACCGGTAAACCGACTGAGCAACCGACTTGTCGCGCGGGAGCGACTGCTCTTCCCACTTCGTAACCTGCCCGGCGGCGTACTTAGCCTTGGTGAGTTCGAACTCAACGTCTCGAAGGCCTTCTTCCGCGGCGGCCAGCACGACCCGCTTCGAACGGAGGGTGTCTTGATACTTGTTCCAACCCATCCAGCCGCCCCAAAGTAGCAGTACGACCAGCACGCCGAGGCCGAGCTTTTTTTCGCGATCGCTCATTTGGCGGCCTTTCGGGGGTTGGCGGTCGCCGGCTCCACCGTCACATCGTACTTCACCGAAAGCGAATACTCGCCATCGCCCGACTCGCGGCCGATGTTGCCCGAGCCAACGTCATGCCGTTCGTCGCGCAATCGGTCCTCGAGCGGGTTAAGTGCGTCCGAGTTTTTTGCCAAGGTGTCGAGTTCTA
Source organism: Pirellulales bacterium (assembly GCA_040901765.1). Lineage (GTDB taxonomy): Bacteria > Planctomycetota > Planctomycetia > Pirellulales > Lacipirellulaceae > JBBDYG01. The sequence goes on along the minus strand of JBBDYG010000042.1, from coordinate 26,239 downwards.
AAATGCCGCCCGTGGCGTTTAAGTCCGGCCGGCGGGTGCGGATCGACTTGACCAGCACATCCGCTTCGGCCGCGTATTCTGGATCGTCGAGCGGCTTGGGCCGCAGGGCGAGAGTCGCGCGATCGAGTTCGTCGAGCCAGGTGACATCGGTGGCCAACCACTTTTCGAGGGCCGCGGCGCGCTCGACGTAGGGTTCGAAACGTTCGAGTGCCGTGCGTTGTTCGGCGGCCAGCGCGTTTAGGCGGACCGTCTCGCGATCGAGCGACCAAAGTTGGTTGAACAGGTAGAATCCCCCGGCGATGACCACGGTCGCCGCGGCAACGCCGCCGAGGATGCGGGTCCGCTTGGGGGTCTCGACGACGATCCGCTGTCGTGGATTGGCAAAGTCGAGCGCCGGCGCGGTGCGCTCGGCTTCCATGAGCGCGGCTTCAAGAACCGCCGCGAGGCGGGCTGACTCCGAAGGTTGTGGCGGTGCGGTGACGCCCCAATCTCGCAGAAGTTTCGACAGGTCGAGCGAAACGAGCCGGCCCCACGAAGTCGACTCACTCGCGCTATCGACCAGTGGCAGCTTGTCGCCGATCAACACGGCTGATTCGACCGGACCTTCGAGCTGCGCAGCGGCGGCGGCAACGGTCCGGCGAAGTTCCCCGAGCACGGCGGCGTCGGAGGCCTGTTCGCCGGTAACGCGAGCGCGGCGAAGCAGAATTACCTCGCCGTCGCGAAGCAGCACCATTTCAAGCTGATTGCCAACGGGCGCGGCAATGAGATGTTTGCCGCTGGCCAGCTCGGGCATCAGCCGCTTGCAAGCTGCGGCGAGCGACACGCCGCGGGGCACCAGCCGCGCGAGTTCCAAATCGAGCCCTTCGCACATTTCCCGCGCGCGAGTGGAAGTCACGGCGCGGAGCCGGGCGGCGAGTACTTGATGGGCCACTGCCTCATCGCCGCGAAGCGGCAGGAAATCAAGCGGCGAATCTTCATCGGCCGCGGCGAATTCGCGCACCGCTTGGAACCGCACCATGTCGGGCAGGTCTGCCAAGGGCGCCGGGGGCAACTCGATGAGTCGATATTGAACGTCGTCGCCCCCAACGAGGACGACGACTTTGGCGCCCGAGAGCTTCAGACTGCCAAGTTCCCGCCCCACCCGCTCGGCGAGTTGCTCGGGCGAGTATGTGCCGGCGTCGTCGTCGAGTTGGAACTGGCTCGCAAGGCGCACGCTCGTCCCGGTCGGCCGGCGTTCCACGACGACCACCTGGGCAGCTTGCGAATCGAAATCTAAAGCGACAATGCGGGGCATAGGCTAGTTTGAACGGGTGGTGGAAGAACCACGGATTTCACGGATAACACAGATCAAAAAACCAAATGATTTTCCTGCAACTCATCGCCGCGGGGAAAAGTCTTCCTGGAAATCCGTGGCATCCGTGAAATCAGTGGTATAGTCAGTAACTCTCGCAGGTGAAGTCATTATAGGCTAGCGGTCGGTGGTTCGCGAACGGTTCGGTCATAGCTCGGCCAGGTCGGCACCGAGGGTTTGGACGGAGAAACCGGGGCCGAGTGCCTTTAATTCGCGGAGATCGACCACTTGCGGGGTGCCGGTGGTGTTGTCGATCACCACTTCAAGCCGCTCGGTGGGGCCTTCCGCTTCGAAATAACCAGCGACCTGTGCCCGGTAGACATCGCCCGCTCCGGTCAGAAAGGGCATCAGCGTTCGCATCTGGGCGAGCTCTACATAGCCTTCCGTGAGGATCCAGGTTTCATATTTGCGGTCGGGCCGCTCGGGCAGCACTTCAAAGTCGCGGTTGGCGACGATGGCGTCAACTACTTCGGGCGGCATACCGGGCACCCCGAGCAGCAACCCGCGCGGAGCTTGGTTAATGCTCAAGCGACCGGGAATTGTTGCACCCGCGTTGACGGTGATATTCTCCATCAGGATCGGCAGGTAGCCGCGCATCGCCCCCGGGTCGCTGCGAAACGGCGTTTCGACAACGGTGCGTTCGGTTTGTCCTTTCTCGACGACTCGGGTCTGCGACCCGATCAGGTCGAGAATATTGGCCAGCGCGACGGCCCCCGGATCCTCGAAGTTGAGATTGAGCGCGCCAGCCGCCTTGGGCGTGGTCGGCGCAGCTTCCCCCGCGGCCGCGGCGGCGGCTGGGTCGGCGGTGTACGGGCCGCCTTGACGGTAGGCGACGATAAAGTTCGCTTGATCGGCGTCCATCACCGCCGAAAGCTGGTTGTGTAGCTCTTGGAGGTTCTCCATATTGACGTCGATCTTCGCCGAGCCGTCGTCCCGCGTGTTTCGCTCGGCACTGAAGAGCGTGAAATAGGCATCCCAGCCGCGGTTCATCGAGCCGTCGGAATTATCGACATCCGACATCTGCGTGAACCCTTGCTCGTCGGAATCGACGACGTAGTTGCGATTGTGGTCCGCGCCGTACAGCAATTCGGGTGTCATGTCACGCACGAGCAACAGTTGTTCGATGCACGCAAGGGGGCCGTTCTGCGGTTGGTAGGGCGATGCAAGTGTGCTGTAGTAATCGCGTTCGGCGCCAAACTCCCGCGTTTCGTCATCCGCGTCGATCCAGTCGAGGATCGCGTCGGCAATCATGGGCGTCATGCCGGGCAGGCCCATGAGAATATTGCGGGAAGCGCCTTCCTGCATTTCGTCGGCGAGCAGCAGCGTATTGAGATTGAGGCGGGCCGACTCATTCTCCATCCCGAACCGAATGCCTTGGTAGATCCCGTTCTCTTGCGCCGGGGCGAGGATGGTGAAACGGCCCCGTAGCGCAGCGACATCGCTATCGAGCACCAGCACCCCTTGCATTCCGCTAGGATTGTTCACAATGCCACCGTATTGCATTTGCAGGTCGGGCTCGAGCAGGAGCATGTATTTCGCCATGACAACGCCCGACTCGGCCAGCGCGCGGGTTTGCACTGCGCGGGCCGTCGTGCGAGCCGCTTTGTGCTCGCGGAACATAAGCCGAAAGAACGACGTCGCCGCCAGCGCGAGCATCGCGGCGACGATCAGCACCAGCAGCAAGACGCTGCCGCGGCGAATTTGGGTTGTTCGTCGCATGGTGGGTGCCTAGAAGTTGGACGAGGAACCGCCGCTGGAACCCGATGCGCCGCCCGAAGGGCCACCGCTGGACGCGCCGCTGGACGGGCCGCCGCTCGAGTTTCCCGACGACGAGTCGCTCGAACCAGAGCTTGAGTTCAGCCCGCCTGCATTGCCACCGGCGAGCGCTGCTCGCCAGATGGGAACTGTCATAGCGTACTGCGTTGCGTTGGCCAGCGTGTCGCCGGTTCGCACTTGGGCATCGTTCGCTTCCTCGGTTGGGTTTTGCAGCCAGAAGCGGACCTCGATCGCCAACGGCAACATCTGCAACTGCTCGGAGTTCCACACGTCGAGAATCTGTGTGCCATCGGAATAGCGAAACTCGATTGCCAGCACCTCCGGCGCAAGGACTTGACCGAGTTGCGTGAAGTCGCCGTCCGACCCGGATTGTTGGGCGAAGTCAAATTGCAGGCGGTCGATATCTTCACGCACCAAACCCCCGTAGAGGGCGCGATCCGTGCTGTCGAATCGCTCAATGACGACGACGTCGCTGCGCGGGCGTTCGCCTTCGCGGCAGTAGTAGCGAACGGTGCGTAGGCCGCCACGCCACAATGGTCCGACCAGCTCCTCTTGCGGCATCATGGAAGTCGCGTCGGAAGACGTTGCCATTGGCCGGGCGGGCTGCAGGATATCGATCTGCAATTCGTTAAGATTGCCGTAAACGCCGAGCGGCTGCTGATACTGGGAGGTCGTGGTGCCCGAGCTCTCGTCGCCCGCGGAGGAACTGCCGCCACCAGAGGCGCCACCAGAGCCACCCCCCGTTCCACTGCCACCGCCGGTCCCGGTACCTCCGCCACTCTCAGAACCGCCGCCGCTAATCAGGTCCACGTCAAAAGATCCCGCGGCCTGGGCCAGTTGAGCGGCGGCCGCCGTATCCTGCGGAGCATAGATGGCTGCGTTTCGCAGGTCGTCGCCCACTAAACGCATCAGGTTCCGCGCGAGCTGCGCTTGCTCGACCCGTTGCCGGCCATTGTCCGTCCGCGTGAGAAACAAACTGAGTGCGGTGGTGATTAGCCCAACCAATGTAGCCGACAACGCGATGGCGAGAATGACTTCGAGGAGCGTGAAGCCGGGGGAATTTGGGATTTGGGTCTCCTTCGGCGACTCGCCGCGGCGAGATTTGAAATTTGGGATTGGGGATTGCAGATTGGAGACGGGGAGAGGTTCCTTACCGCGAAGCGGTTGCGTCCTCCAGCCCAGGGTTGTCCGCCGTGGCGGACTACCCTGGGTTAACGCCCCGTCGTATCTCCTACCCTGAAAGGGTTTCGACGCCCTCCATTGACGCAACCCCGTTGGGGTAGAAGTGGTCTCAATCCAACGTACCCAGGGTAGCTGCGCAACCCTGGGCTGGAGGACGGAACGCCGTTGGCGTAAAGAATGCGTCATTCTATTGCCCGCTTTCTGTGACGCCGCTGGACGGAGTTCCCGTGGCTCCGGTATTCGTGTTCGAGCCGGAGGGAACCATGTCGGGGTTGAGGAACCATTGCGCAAGCTCCACGCGAGGCGGCTTCTGGGTGTTTTCTCGCACCGACTCAACCACGACCCGGGCCATCACAATCTCGTCCCGCATCGTCGGTTCGATGAGAATCGAGTATTGCCACTCGTCGTCGCGTCCGTCGCCCAAGTCGAGCGGAGCGGTTTGTACGGCCTGTGCGGGGCGCATGCCGGTGGCCAGCTCGCCGAGAATCGACTCGGCAAGAATCTGAGCCTCGCTCTCCGCGGCTGCCGAGTCGGCGCTTTGGTAGGCCATCCGCATCACCTCGCCGATGCTGGCGAGCGCAATGGCCAGAACTGCGATGGCGAGAATGACTTCGAGCAGGGTGAAGGCGGAACAAAATTGCGGATTGTGGATTGCGGATTGCGGATTGCAATTCCGCCTTCTTTTAATCCGAAATCCGAAATCCGAAATCCGAAATCGACCACGTCGCTTGCCGTTCATTGCTCGGTCTCCTCGACGGCGATGCCCGAGGAGCCGATTTCGCTCTTGCGAGAGATGCCGGTGAGGCCGCGGAGCGTGACGGCGATGCCGCGGCCCTCGTCGTGCGCGATCCGCACCACCGCGTCGGACGATTGACCATCGGGGTAGAAGACGATGGGCGGCGACCACCCCGAGCTGTCACGCACGCTACTGCGCAACCCCTGGTCGGCCAAGTCGAGCGCATCGGCGGCGGCGGCTTCGGAGAACATCAATCCATCGGCGAGTTTGCCGCTGGCGAGCGTCCCATGCGGATCGTCAGCACCCTCGTCTCCCTCGGCGTCAGCTTCATCGTCGTGCCGGCGCGGCGCGGCGACTGGCTCGGCACCTTCTGTACCGAGTTGGTGCGGCTTGGTCTCAAACTCGGCGCCGCCGATGAGGCACCGAAACGCTACGGGGCGGCCCCCTTCAATCGCTGCCAACCGAGCTTCCGACCAAGCCGACTGGATGTCGTCGGCGGCGGATTGGAGCTTCGTGTGGGTAAACGCCCCGCTCAATGCGGGGATGATCAATCCGCCCATAACCACCAGCAAGGAGAGCACCAGCAACAATTCGAACAACGTGAAGCCGCGCGAACGTGCCCCCTCCCCTAGCCTCTCGCCAGAGGAAAGTGGAGGGGGATTGGGCGAACGGTTCTCGAAATCGAATCGAAACACGTTAGTCTTCCCAATTGCCAATGTCGTCGTCGGTGCCGTCCTGGCTATCGGGACCGACCGACCAAATATCGTGTCCTTCGGGGTTTCGCTTGCCCTGCGCGGAATAGCGGTAGGGGTTGCCCCACGGGTCGTCCGGTACTTTGGAGGCCTTTATGTACGGCCCTTCCCAGCGATCCGACTCTTCGTCGCCGCTGGGACGTTTGATCAAGTCTTCGAGACCACCTGGGCCGGTCTTCATGTGCATTTTGTACAAGTCGATCTGGTGCTCAAAGATGGCAATCTGCCCCGTGGCAGCATCCTTTAGGGCGCGCTCTTGCGTGCCGGAGAACATCCCGACAGCCATCGCACCTAAAACCACGAGAATCATCAGCACGAGCAACAGCTCGATCAACGTAAAACCTGCCCGACGGCGTCCATGATAGCGGCTATTAGTTCGCATATGCCTTCCTCCATTTAAGAAACGATTAACGGTTAAAAACTGTTGGGTGAGTAAGTGAGTGGTGAGTAGGTATTCTCCAAATCACCACTCACCTACTCACCTACTCACCTACTCACCTACTCACCTACTCACTCCCTACACGGTCATACTCATCTTCAGCACGGGCAGCAGCAGGGCGATGACGACGACCAGCACAATGCCCGCCAGAACGATCAACATCAGCGGCTCCAGAAGCCGCACAAACAGGTCGAGTTTTCTCCAGGTTTCTTTTTCCAGCGAGTCGGCGATTTGTGTCAGCACCGACTCCAGGCTGTTCGATTGCTCGGCCACGGCGATCATCTCCACCACGTTGCGGGGGAAATGCCCGCTGGCGCCGAGCGGTTCGGCCAGCGACTTGCCACCAGTAATATTCTCCGCCGCCTCGGCAACCGATTCCGCCAGGACGACGTTTCCGGTCGAATCGGCGGCGATTTCGAGAGATTTTACAATTGGCACCCCACCCTTAAGCAGCGTTCCCAACACGCGGCAAAAACGGGCGACGGCCAAGCTTAGGTAAATGGCGCCCACCTGAGGGATGCGAATCCGCCAGCGGTCGACCCAGTGACGCCCAGCGTCGGTGGCCAGTCGCCCCTTTAATATAAACCCCAGCAAGACCAGTCCGCCGAGGATAAATAACCCGTAGGTTTTTAATGTACGGCTCAGTCCAAGCAGCAGGTCGGTGACCGCGGGTAATTCACCGATCTCTCGGAGGCCGTCGAACATCTCTTCAAACTTGGGAACCACAAAGATCAACAGGCCACCAACGATCACCGTTCCCAGCACGCACAAGATCATGGGATAGGCCAAGGCGCCTATCACGCGGCTCTTAAGTTCGTCTTGTTGTTCGGTAAAGGCGGCGACGCGGTCGAGTGCTTCTTCGAGAAACCCGCCTTCGCCGCCCGCGCGGATAATGCTCACTGCCAGCTCGTTGAACGCCCGCGGATGGCGGCCCATCGCTTCGGCCAGGGTCGAACCTTCGGCAATCCGCGTCTCGACATCCCGCAGCACCTCGGCCAGCGCTTTGTTCGACGACTGCTCGCGAAGCACCTGGAGCGACCGCAACAGCGGCACCCCGCTCCGCAGAAGCGCCGCCAATTGGCTATAGACCGGCACGACGGCCCGCGACTTTACCTTCGGCGACCCAACGACAACGGTCCGCTTGGCCGCCGTCGATACGCGCAGCGGAAACAGTTGCCGGGCGGCCAACGACGCGATCACTTCCCGCTCGGTGCCTGCCGAGAGGATGCCTTCGATCTGCTGACCCGCGCCATTGCGGGCGATGTAGGTGAAGTCAGGCATGAGGCGGGAGGCTATCGGCTATTAGCTGTCGGCTATCGGCCAGACTTGATAAGTAATCTGGCCGAGAGCCGACAGCTATTCGTAAGGTGGGTCGTATTAGGTGGGAGGCCAGTCGCTTGAAAGCTTTCGCTTAAAAGCGGTCGCCCTTGGTCACGCGGAGCACTTCATCAACGGTCGTCGTGCCAGCGAGAACCTTATGCCATGCATCTTGGCGCAAGGTGCGCATGCCGTCCTTGAGTGCCGCCTGGCGGATGTCCCAAGAACTTGCGCGATCGTGCGCCAGTTGCCGTACTGCGTCGGTGGTTACGCACAACTCAAAAATTCCCTGCCGGCCAGCAAAACCCAACTCGCGGCAGTTGCGGCAACCACCCGGATGATACAACTTTCCGCCCGCTTGTGCAAATTCGTCCCAGGGGAAGTCGTCGGGCAGATCTTCTTTGCGAGGTTGATACGGCTGTCGGCAGCGTTGGCACAGCGTGCGTACCAGCCGCTGCGCTAGCACGGCTTCAACGGTGCTCGCCACGAGAAACGGCTCAATTCCCATGTCCACCAATCGGGTGTACGCGCTGGGAGCGTCGTTCGTGTGCAGCGTACTGAACACCATGTGGCCCGTGAGCGAGGCCTGAATGGCGTTTTCCGCCGTTTCAAAGTCGCGAATTTCGCCTATCAGCACCACGTCGGGGTCGTGCCGCAAAATTGACCGCAGCGAATGGGCGAAGGTTAGTCCAATCTTCGGGTGGACCTGAATCTGATTGATGCCTTCCAGTTGGTATTCAACCGGGTCTTCGGTCGTAATGATTTTCGTCTCTTCGCTGCGAATTTCGAGCAGCGCGCTGTAGAGCGTGGTGGTCTTTCCCGAACCGGTGGGGCCCGTCACGAGCAAAATGCCGTGCGGCATGCGGATCAGGTTGCTAACGCGGTTGTGTAGCTCTTCCTCCAGGCCGATCTTGCGGAGGGAGAACTCCATGCGACCTTTATCGAGAAGTCGCATGACGATGCTTTCGCCGTGGAGCATCGGGATGACGGAAACACGCACGTCGACCTCGCGCCCAGAAACGCGAAGCTTGATGCGACCGTCCTGCGGCAGGCGTTTCTCGGCGATGTTCAGCCGGGCCATGATCTTGAGCCGGCTGATGATCGCTGCATGAAAATGGTTGATTTCCGGCGGCACCGGCTGGGCGTGTAGAATTCCATCCACGCGGTAGCGAATCTTGATGCCCGAACCTTGTGATTCGATATGCACGTCGCTGGCGCGCGTTTCGATCGCTTCGATCAGAATCTCATTCACCAGCCGGATAACCGACGCTTCTTGGGCTTGCTCGGCAAGTTCGGAGTCTTCGGCGTCGATTTCGTCCAGCAGTTGAACGTCGTCTTCATCGCGTTGGGCGAGCAGGCCCTCGACCGTTTCGCTACCCACGCCGAGGTGCGTCTTGATCCGCTCGGCAATCTGTCGGCGTCCCGCTAGCACGGGCTGAACCGACAGCCCGGTGACGCACGATAGCTCGTCCAAGGCGAACAAGTCGAAGGGATCGCTTGTGGCGACGACCAGCGAGCCGTTGTGGCGCGAGACCGGAAACAGGCTATGGCGATGGATAAGCTTCGCCGGGAAGCTGGTCAGCAGCGTCAGGTCGAGGTCCGTATGATCGAGATCGACGTAATCGATCCCCATTTCGCCAGCTAGGGCTTTGAGCGCCGCGTCCTCGTTAACAAGGCCCTTCTCGACGGCGAGTTCGTCGATCCGCCGGCCAGCAGGGGTGCTGCCGCGCAGCGTCTCCACTTGCTCGCCGGTGAGCAGACCGTGCTTCACAAGAATCGCGCCTGGTTCCATGCGACGTTTAATAAGGGCGGGCAATGAGAGCGGCGATCAAAGCCGCGAAAGGCGGGGGTGGGATACCAGTGATTATGCCCAGCGGACGGGCTGCGGGCAAACGGGCAACTCAGTCGGCCATACCTTATACCCCGCTGATTGACGTAAGTTCTTATTGTGGAGCGGATTTAAGTCGCGCACTTCCTTGCGCGACACCCTCATATTGTCGCAGTCGAGCGTGGAACGTAAAGTAGCGGCTGACAGTGGCTTACATCGAATCGACCCGAATTGCCTAGAGTACCGTAGCGGCGGCTTCCAGCCGCCGCAAGCCAGTTACACTTGGTAAATCGGCGGCTGGAAGCCGCCGCTACGAAAGCGATCCACCATGACACCCGAAGCGTTGATGCGACTGGCGATTGAAAAGTGCCGCGAAGGAGTTGCGGCCGGGCAAAGTCCCTTTGGTTGCGCAATCGCCCGGGGCGATGAATTGCTTTCCTGCGCGCACAACACCGTGGTTCAAACTACCGACATCACGGCCCATGCCGAAGTCAACGCGCTTCGCGCCGCCTGCTGGCACACGGGCGACATCCTGCTGGAAGGGGCGATCGTCGCCACCACCTGCGAGCCTTGCCCGATGTGCATGGCGGCCCTCCACTGGGGGCGAGTGGACACAGTCTATTACGGTGCGACAATCGAGGACGCAAAGCGTGCTGGGTTCAATGAGTTGCAGCTTCCCGCAAAGCAACTGCTCGAAATCGGCGGCAGCAAGGTGAGGCTGGTGCCCGCCCTCCTGCCCGATGAATGCCGCAAGCTGTTCGACGAGTGGCAGACGAACGAGCAGCGAAAGGTGTATTGAAGAAGAGGTGGGACGTCGGAGGTCAGAGGTCAGATTATCAAAACCTCTGGCCTTTTGCCTCCGACCTCTCACCTCTGCCCTCCGACCTCTCCCATGATTACCAAAACGCAAATCGCCAAAGACTGGTTGCCGCGGTATACGGGAATGCCGTTGGAGCAGTTCGGCGACTACGTCCTGCTGACAAATTTCCGCGATTACATCACGCGGTTCGCCGCCCGGTTTGCGTGCGACATCTATGGCGACGATCGGCCGATGCAGGCGGCCACCAACTCAGCGGGACTGACGATTATCAACTTCGGCATGGGTTCGCCGAATGCCGCGACGGTGATGGACCTGCTCACGGCCTACCAGCCCAAAGGCGTTCTCTTCTTGGGTAAGTGCGGGGGCCTCAAGCACTCAACTGAAATCGGCCACTTCATCCTGCCGATAGGAGCCATCCGCGGCGAAGGCACATCCGACGACTACCTCCCGCCGCTGGTGCCAGCGTTGCCGTCCTTCAAACTCCATAAGTTCGTTTCCCAAAAACTGGTCGAGCGGAACTTGGATTATCGCACGGGCGTGGTCTATACCACCAATCGCCGGGTCTGGGAGCACGACGACGAGTTCAAACGCAACCTGCAAGAGTATTCGCCAATTGCAATCGACATGGAGACCGCTACGCTGTTTGTCGTCGGCCACAAGAACCAGATTGCCCGCGGCGCGCTTCTAATGGTATCGGACCTGCCGATGACTCCTGATGGAGTAAAGACGACCGTCAGCGATGTGAACGTGACTACGAAGTGGTCCGACCTGCACCTGGAATTGGGCATCGACTCCCTGACGGAAATCGATGAGGAGGGGGAGACGATCAAACACTTCCGGTATTAGGCACGTAGCCGAGTCTCTCCGAGACTCGAAAATGCGAGTCCGCCGCGGCGGACTCGCCTAAGTCGCCCGACCGTGCCACAGTTGGTGACCGAAGGGTCTCCTTTCTTCTTTGGAGACCTTCGGTCCTCTTCGTGCGGGGTCGGGAGACCCGCGCACAACAGCCGCTGTGCCGCCGCAATGGGGATTGTCGTTACCGGCATAAGACGCCTGACCGAACCGGCGGCGACCACTTTTTTCCCCTAGCAATTTGGCCCGGCGCGAAAAATGCTGCCAACTTCATGTTGCCTTGCTTGCTAATCCAGCGGATACTTAGATAGAAGAGGTGCGATGCGCAAACCACTGAACGAGGCGGACCGCTTCGGGCGTATCGCGGCCAGAACGTTTGGCCGACACGCCCCCACCTTCACCTTTAGCCGCTCTTTGCCAATCTTCATCGTGGTGAACTGAAATCGGCGTCTTTCGCGAGAGCTGCATCCTCTCGTCCGTCCCACTCTCGAGACGCGACCAGCCGGCAGGGTCTCGTCGCTTGCAGGGAGTCCTACTCTGCGTCTTGCGTGGCCGGTGTACCGAAGGAGTGTTCAATCGGAATTCCCCGATTTACCATGCCGAACTCAGTTTTACGACCAGTTGGCACAAATTCCCGAACTCTTTGTCCTTGGCAATCATAATGAATTCGACACGAACCGCGCAACACGAAATCGATAGCGATTGATAGTGGTCCCCACGCTCCGCGTGTGACAGTCATCTCCTGGAGGGAGACGACTACGATCGTCGCAATTTTGCGAACTAAAGAACAGAACAGCAAACACCCACCCGGAGGGTTTCCAGCATGGCCGACGGACGTGACATCATTCAACTGCTTGCGGATCGGCAAGATCGCGAGCAGTTCCGCCGCAAGAATTGGGTCGGTTCCTTCGACGAGTATCTCGACATCGTGCGAAAAACTCCGCTCGTGACGCGGACCGCCTACCAGCGGCTGTATGACATGATCTTGTCCTACGGAGTGGACTCGATCGAGCGTGGCCGCGAGAAGCGAACCCACTACCGGTTCTTCGACGACCCGGACAACGACGGCCGAGATGCCGTGTTCGGGCTGGACGATACGCTTCATAACCTGGTCAACGCGCTCAAAAGCGCGGCCAAAGGCTATGGCATCGAGCGACGCGTGCTGTTGCTGCATGGTCCCGTCGGCAGTAGCAAGAGCACCATTGCGCGGCTACTGAAGAAAGGTCTGGAACGCTACTCAGCCACTGATGATGGCGCCCTATTCACGCTGGGCTGGGTGGACGATGAGGATCCAAACAATCAGGAGGCGATCCACTGGTGCCCCATGAACGAGGAGCCCTTGCACCTCATTCCCCACCGTTTTCGTCCCGAAGTCGAAGCAAAACTCAACACCGGTAGCGGCGATGAGGATTTCCAGATTGCAATCCAAGGATCGCTCGATCCCTTCTGCCGCTTCATGTATCAGCAACGTCTGAAGAAGTACGACGGCGACTGGACTCGGGTCATTCAAGACATTCGAGTGAAACGACTTCTACTCAGCGAGAAGGACCGCATCGGCGTCGGCACGTTCCAGCCCAAGGACGAGAAGAACCAGGACGCTACCGAGCTGACGGGCGACATTAACTACCGCAAGATCGCCGAGTACGGCAGCGACAGCGACCCGCGGGCGTTCAATTTCGATGGCGAATTCAATATCGCCAACCGCGGCATCATTGAGTTTGTGGAAGTGCTCAAGCTCGACGTGGCGTTTCTGTACGACCTGCTGGGCGCAAGCCAGGAACACCGGATCAAGCCCAAGAAGTTCGCCCAGACCGACATCGACGAAGTGATCATCGGACACACGAACGAGCCCGAATATCGCCGGCTGCAGAACAACGAGTTCATGGAAGCGTTGCGTGATCGGACGGTGAAGATCGACGTTCCTTATGTGACGACGCTGGCCGACGAGCAGCGGATTTACGAGAAGGACTACAACAAGCGGACCGTGAAGGGTAAGCATATCGCCCCCCACACGATCGAGATGGCCGCCATGTGGGCCATTCTCACGCGCCTCGAAGAACCAAAGCACGCCGGCCTGACCCGTTTGCAAAAGCTCAAGCTTTACAACGGCAAGACCCTGCCGGGGTTTACCGACGAAAACATCAAGGAATTGCGCGACCAGGCAACCAGCGAGGGGATGCTCGGCATCTCACCGCGTTACGTGCAGGACAAGATCTCCAACGCCTTGGTGGCGCACCCCGAGGCGCGGTCGGTAAATCCATTCATGGTGCTGAACGAGCTCGAAGCGGGCCTGAAGCATCACAGCCTCATTAACCACGAGGAGACCAAGCAGGAGTACCGCGAACTCTTGAGCGTGGTGAAGGAGGAGTACGAGAACATCGTGAAAAACGAAGTCCAGCGGGCCATCGCCGCCGACGAGGACGCCCTCAAGCGGCTATGTGGTAATTACATCGATAACGTGAAGGCCTACACTCAAAAGGAAAAGGTGAAGAATCCCTTTACCGGCCAGTACCAAGAGCCTGATGAGCGGCTGATGCGATCGATTGAAGAGAAAATCGACATCCCCGACAGCCGCAAGGACGATTTCCGCCGCGAGATCATGAACTACATCGGTGCCTTGTCGATCGACGGGAAGTCGTTCAACTACAAGACGAACGAGCGGCTCTACCGGGCGCTGGAACTCAAGCTGTTCGAGGACCAAAAGGACTCGATCAAGCTCACGAGCCTCGTCTCAAATGTCGTCGATGCCGACACGCAGGCGAAGATCGATGTGGTGAAGAGCCGATTAATTCGCGATTACGGCTACGACGACGAGAGCGCGAACGACGTACTGCATTACGTGGCGAGCATCTTCGCGCGAGGAGATACGAGGGAGAAGTAGTCGAATGACGAATGACGAATGACGAATGATGAGGCCTCCGTGATTTTCTTTCATTCGTCATTCGGGAATTCGTCATTCGTCATTCCTGCGGAGCAGTCCGATGGCAATGATGATTGAGCGCGATCAGCGACGCTTTCGCCAGATTGTCCGGGGAAAGATCCGGGAGAATTTGCGGAAGTACGTCACGCATGGGGAGATGATCGGCCGCAAGGGGCGCGATCTGGTGAGCATCCCCGTGCCGCAGCTCGACGTGCCACGCTTCCGCTTTGGCGACAACGGGTCGGGAGGTGTCGGCCAGGGCAACGGCGAAATCGGCCAACCGCTCGGCAAAGGAGCGAAGCCCCAACCCGGCGCCGGCCCCGCCGGAAGTGAGCCCGGCAGCGAGCATTTCATGGAGGTTGAGATCACGCTCGAAGAACTTGCTGAGATTCTCGGCGATGAATTGGAGCTGCCGCGGATCGAGCCGAAAGGGCAGGCATCCATCACGCAAGAAAAGGCCAAATACAACAGCATCCGTCAGACCGGCCCCGAGTCGCTGCGGCACTTTAAGCGAACCTATCTGAAGGCCCTGCGTCGTCAGATATCCACCGGCGTCTATCAACCGGACGATCCGCGGGTTATTCCCATCAAGCCCGACAAGCAATACCGGTCGTGGAACACCGTGTCGGTTCCGCAGGTGAACGCGGCGGTCATCTACATGATGGACGTTTCGGGGTCGATGACCGATGAGCAGAAAGAGTTGGTCCGAACCACGGCGTTCTGGATCGACACCTGGCTCTCGAGCCAGTACGACGGCATCGAGCAACGGTATATCATCCACGACGCGGTGGCAAAGGAAGTGGATGAACACACGTTTTATCACACCCGCGAGAGCGGCGGCACGCGGATTAGCTCGGCTTATCGCGCCTGCGCGAAACTGATCGAGCAGAATTTCCCCCCCTCGGAATGGAATTTGTATTGCTTCCAGTTTTCCGACGGCGATAACTGGGGCGAAGACAACGAACAGGCATTTCAAGTGCTCGGCGAGAAACTGTTGCCGCACGTGAATCTATTCAGCTACGGACAAGTGGAAAGCCCCTACGGCAGCGGCGAGTTTCTAGGGCACCTTGAAGGCCGCTTCGGCGACCGTTACGAATCTCTCGTGCTCGCGGAAATCGAAGACAAAGACGCCATTTTTGACGCTATTAAAACATTCCTCGGCAAAGGAAGGTAGGTCAGGCTGTGCCTGACGCCCTCGAAAAACATGATCCCGTCAGGCACAGCCTGACCTACAGACTGACCCCTCTCCCATGTCCCTTGGCGAAACCACCCATCTGCCGCCCGAATTGCAAGCGATTCAATCGCTGATGGCCGAGCGCGCAAGCGGGCATGGGCTTGATTTCTTTCCCACGATTTTTGAGTTGATCGATGGCGACCAGCTCAACGCCGTGGCGGCCAAAGGCGGCTTTCCCGTGCGCTATCCCCACTGGCGGTTCGGCATGGAGTACGAACAACTGGCCAAGGGATATCACTACGGCCTGCAAAAGATCTATGAGCTGGTGATTAACAATAATCCGTGCTACGCCTACCTCATGCGGAGCAATGAGTTGGTCGACCAGAAACTGGTAATGGCCCATGTTTACGGACACTGCGACTTTTTCAAGAACAACTTCTGGTTCAGCCAGACTAGCCGCAAGATGATGGATGAGATGGCCAATCATGGCAATCGCATTCGAGGCTACATGGAGGAGGTTGGCGTCGAAGCGGTGGAGGAATTCATCGATTGCTGCCTGAGCATCGACGACCTGATCGACATTCATTCGCCGTTCATCAAGCGCCGGGAAGAACGGAGCCGATATGACTTCGATAAGGAGAAGAAATCGGACGAGGATTTGATTCCGCGGCGATTTCAATCGAAAGACTACATGGATTCGTTCGTGAATCCCCGGGCCGCCCTTAAGAAAGAAGAAGAACGCCGCCGGGCCGTTCAACGGGAGGCCGAGCGGGCATTTCCTGAGCGGCCAGAGCGCGATGTGATGCTATTTGTGCTGGAGAACGCCCCGCTCAACGCCTGGCAGACCGACGTGCTGTCGATCATCCGCGACGAAGCGTATTATTTCGCCCCGCAGGCGCAAACCAAGATTATGAACGAAGGTTGGGCCAGCTATTGGCACTCGACCATCATGACGACCCAGGGGCTAACTGCCTCCGAAGTCGTTTGCTATTGTGACCACCACAGTGGCACGATGGCCAGTTCGTCAACGCGGCTTAACCCCTATAAACTCGGGATCGAACTGTTCCGCGACATCGAAGACCGCTGGAACCGCGGCGCGTTCGGCAAAGAATTTGACGAGTGCGACGATTACTCGAAACGCCGTAACTGGGACACCAAGGCCGGCCTCGGCCGCGAAAAGATTTTTGAAGTTCGGAAAATCCACAACGACCTGACGTTCATCGACGAATTCCTCACGCTCGACTTTGTCCGCCAGCACCGGATGTTCAAATTTGGCTATAACGAGAGCGCGGAATACTATGAAATCGAAAGCCGCGAGTTCCCCAAGGTGAAGCAGCAGCTATTGGCGAACCTGACCAACATCGGCCGACCGCAGATCGCCGTTCGCGATGGCAACTATTTGAACCGGGGTGAGCTGTACTTAGTGCATACTTACACAGGAGTTGAGTTAGAAATCGATTATGCCCGCGATACGCTCATGAACATGTACCAGCTTTGGTCGCGGCCCGTCCATTTGGAAACGGTGCTGGAGAACACAATTACCGTGATGTCCTTCGATGGAACGGATCACAGTGTGGAACACGGAGATTCAATCGACGAAGACGAGGAGCTAACGCCATGACATTGAAGAGCCTATTCGACCAGGAATTGCATGCGACGCACGGTCCCCGCGTGGTCGCGGTCAAACACGACGGGACGGTGCTGCGCTGCGAAATCACGGCCATCGACGCTCTCGGCGTGTCGTTTCGCAAGCTCACGCTGGAAACGCTGCAATTAGCGGGCGTTTCGCTCGCTCAGCTTGAGCGAATCGCCAAGCGCCTGTCGGAAAAGCTCTCCTATCTGTTAGAGCCGGTCGAGCCAATCGAGGCCGACGCCCTGACCTGCACCGTGCAAATGCGCAGCAACCCGCCCCAGAAAGACGACGACGGCAGCAGCTACTACGAGCTGCTCGTAAAGGCCGGCGGCGAGCTGTCGCTAGAACGCTACCGCAAAGAGCCGGGCGCAAAGCGCACACCGCTCGACGCGACCGTGACGCGCGAAGTGCTGTTGCGATTGGCAGGTGATTTCTCAACCGCTGTGCAGGATCATTGAGCGATGCTTACCTACGAAGAAAAACTCAACCGCGACCGAACTTGGGCACTGGAGGAAGGCGGTATGCACTTCGAACGCCGCAGTGCGGTCCATGAAACGCTCGATCGCATGACGAATGCACTCAACGAACTGAGCATCGACTACGCGGTTGCCGGTGCGATGGCGATGTTTCTCCACGGCTTCCGTCGATTTACAGAGGACGTAGATATTCTCGTTACTCGTGAGGGATTGCACGAAATTCACGAATCTCTGGAAGGCCGCGGTTACCTTCCTTTATTCGAGAAGAGCAAGAATCTCCGTGATACTCGATCTGGCGTGAAGATCGATTTTCTGATTAGCGGTCAGTTTCCGGGCGATGGCAAGGCAGGCCCAGTTGCTTTTCCGATTCCCCGCGAGGCGTCCGTCGAATTGGACGGCGTTAGGGTTGTCTCACTGCCCAAGCTTGTGGAATTGAAACTGGCCTCTGGACAGGCGCCTCATCGAATGAGCGACCTAGGCGACGTTCGAAAGTTGATCGGCGAATTGAAGCTCCCGCAAGACTTTTCGGAACAAATAGATCCGAGCCTTCGCGAATCTTATCTGGAAATGTGGGCGCATGCACAAATTGCTGAGTCCGATCAGTATTGATCGTGTTTATTCTTTAGAGGAATACCGCGCTTTGTAAAAGCGGTGAATCGCCCTCTACTCCGCCGCACTCTCCCGCACGGAGAACGGCAGCACGCTCGGGTCGGCTTCATCGAGCGCTCGGGCGAGTTCTTCCCGCACCACGGCAAGTTCCGGGGGCGCGTCGATGCCAATGCGGACTCCGCCGCTGGTGAGCTTCACCACCGTAACGGCGATGTTCTCGCCGATGAGAATGCGTTCGCCGACTTTTCGAGTGAGAACCAGCACGGCCGTGGCACTTCTAACGTAGGTCAGGCTTTGCCTGACATTTGCAAGCTCGTCAGGCAAAGCCTGACTACCGTGAAGCTACTGGCCCTCACGCAAGGATGCAAGCATGAGAACAATCGAACACCAGAATTGTTAAATTGGGGAAGCTGAGTAGCACGCGTTTGCGGCAGCGACCGAAGCTCCGTGGTCGAATCGGTAGCCGGCGGCAGCCAGCAATTGCTCCAGTGCGGAGAGGAACAACAGCACGTTGGCCGCTCGGCTGGTGTAACCCATCAGGCCGATGCGCCAAACTTGCCCTTTGAAGGCGCCCAATCCCGCGCCAATTTCGATGCCGAACTGTTCGAGCAGGCCACGGCGGATCGCCAGATCGTCGACGCCCGGTGGGATTCGCACGGCGTTGAGCTGCGGCAGTTCGTGCCCCGCGGCAGTGGCGTAGCCGATTTCGATCGCAGCGAGGCCCGCCTTCAGCGCGAGATGATTGCGGCGGTGACGAGCAAAGCTGCTCTCAAGCCCTTCGGCAAGCACTAGGCGTAGCGCCTCATGCAGGGCATACGTCATATTGATCGGGGCCGTGTGATGGTAAACGCGGTCGCTGCCCCAATAACTGGCGATCAGCGACAGATCGAGATACCAGCTTCGCACTTTCTCTTTGCGCCTGAGAATCTTATCCAGCGCTGCTTGGCTAAATGAAACCGGGGCTAGGCCTGGAGGACAACTGAGGCACTTTTGCGTGCCCGAGTACACCGCGTCGATCCGCCACTCGTCCACTTCAACGGGAATGCCACCTAAAGCCGTCACCGTGTCGACAATCAATAGTGCTCCGGCATCATGCACGAGCTTCGAGATCTCTTCAATCGGCTGCCACGCCCCGGTCGAAGTTTCGGCCATCACGATTCCGACAATTTTCGGCTTCACGCGACCAAGTGCCTCTTTAACTTCACTTGTCGAAAACACTTCGCCCCAGGGACGCTCGAGTGTTGTCACTTCGCCGCCGGCGCGACGGGCCATGTCGGCCATGCGGCCGCCGAACACGCCATTCACGCACACGAGCACCGAGTCACCCGGTTCGACGAGGTTCAGCACCGCGGCGTCCTGCCCTGCCGAACCGGTGCCACTGATGGCGAGCGTCATCTGGTTCTGCGTGCGGAACACCTGCCGCAGCATCCGCTGCATCTCGTCCATAACGCACAGGTAATACGGGTCGAGGTGCCCCACCGTCGGCCGCGCAAGTGCCTCCAGCACGCTGGGGTGAACGTCGCTCGGGCCGGGGCCCATGAGCGTGCGAACGGGAGGATTTACGGGAGCGGGTAAATCGGTCATGAGCGGACGTTCCAATGCACGGGTGGTGTATGATTGTAGTCATCTCGCTCCGCGAGATGACTGTCCACACGCGGAGCGTGTGGACTACTTTAACTGTTCGGCGGTGACTCCTTCACCAGCGCGCTCACCTTTTTGAACTCCGGAGTTCCGGAGGTGCGGCACCATTCGAAGATCGCGGCTTCGGTAGTGGTGAGCGTTGCGCCGGAGGTTTCCAGGCGGCGCAGGGCAGTTTCGTGGTCGATTCGGAATCGTGCCCCAACCGCATCGACGGGGACGTACACGCGATAACCCAAAGCCAGCAAATCGAGCGTGGTCTGTGCCACACAGACGTGCGTCTCCATGCCACAAACCAGGATCCGGTGCCGCGCGGGCTCCCAGCCGCCGGTCAGTTCCGAACATCCGGCACAACTGAACGCGAGCTTCGTTAGACGGGTTGGGATCAAGCTGGCGAGCGGCTCGACAGTCGAGCCGAGTTTTTCCGGATATTGCTCGGTTGCGGCAATGGTCACTCCGAGAAGCCCCGCCGCGTCGAGCAATCGCCGGACGTTCCACACCAGCCGCTCACGCCCTTCGACGAGTGGCAGTAGCCGCTCCTGAATGTCCACTACCAGCAGTACCGTGTCGTCCGAATTCATCAATTCCGGGCTGCGGGCCAGGGCATCGGTCGGTCGAGATTCCGCGCGGGTGTCGCTCATGCATGGTAAAATAACGGTTTGGGCCGGTTCTGGCTATCTGGAGCGCATGCGGTCGTGACGGTAAAACACGCCAAGAAAGAAAAGCCCCCGGAGGAGACGCTGTGCGACTGGTCGCGGCGCGACTTGGAGCGGCACTTCGACCTGCTATGCGAAATCGTGGCCCAGCCGCGATATGTCTGCACCAAATGTGGGCGGGCCGCGGACGAAAGAAAATGGCTCTGCAAGCCCCAGAAGATGTAGCAGCGTCGGCCCCCTGGCAAATCACGCCCTGCGGGTGAGAATGCTGTAGGTCAGGCTTTCTTGCCTGACATTGCGCCTGATTCGACTCTATACCTAATACAAATGCCCGTCAGGCAAGAAAGCCTGACCTACGGAATCCGTATGAAATTCCGCTCCACCACGATCCTGACCGTTCGCAAAGGAAACCAAGTCGCCATGGGCGGCGACGGGCAGGTGAGCCTCGGGCAAACCATCGTCAAGTCCGACGCGATGAAAATTCGTAAGCTGTCCGATGGCAAGGTGATCGCCGGCTTCGCGGGCGGTGCGGCCGATGCGTTCGCACTGCTCGAACGCTTTGAGGCCAAGCTCAAAGACTATCCCGCGAACATGCCCCGGGCCGCGACCGAACTTGCCAAAGACTGGCGAATGGACCGCGCCCTGCGGCGGCTCGAAGCCGTGATTGCGGTCGTCGACGCTCGCGACACGCTGCTCGTGTCGGGAACAGGCGACGTGATTCAACCCACCGACGGCATCCTAGCGATCGGCTCCGGCGGCAACTTTGCGCTCGCCGCCGCGCGGGCGCTCGCAGAACATTCCAACCTGTCAGCCGAAGAAATTGTCCGCGAAGCCCTGCGGATCGCCGGCGATATTTGCGTTTATACCAATCAGAACATTAAGATCGAGACCCTGCCGTGCGCGACCTGACCCCGCGACAAATCGTCGAAGAACTCGACCGCCACATTGTCGGCCAAGCCGACGCCAAGCGGGCGGTGGCCATCGCCATCCGCAACCGTTGGCGACGCCAGCGGCTCGACGATGAGCTGCGCAAAGAAGTCGCACCGAAGAATATTCTCATGATCGGCCCGACGGGCGTTGGCAAGACCGAAATCGCCCGCCGCTTGGCAAAACTTACCGGCGCGCCGTTCATCAAAGTCGAGGCCACCAAGTACACGGAAGTCGGTTACTACGGCCGCGACGTCGAAAGCATGATCCGGGAGCTTGTCGAAAACGCCATCGGCCTGGTGAGAGAGCAAGAGCTTTCCCGCGTCGAAGCCGAGGCAAACCGCCGGGTTGATGAGAAGTTGCTCGACCTGCTGGCGCCGCCGCCCAATAGCTACGACGTCGGCGTCGAGTCGCCCGATTCGCCCGACCGCTATCAGCGAACCCGCGAGAAAATGCGAGCGATGCTTGTCGGCGGTGAAATGGAACAGCGGCCGGTGGAAATCACGGTCGAGCAAAAGGCGCATGCGATGATGATCCCCGGCATGGGGCCGGGCGGCGATTCGATGGACGTCGATTTTCAGGGCATGCTCGAAAAAATCCTGCCCAAGCACGTCTCCCGACGGCAAATGACCGTGGCCGAGGCCCGGCAAGTGCTGTTTGAGCAAGCCTGCGAGGAGCTGATCAATTCCGAAAAGGTCAACGCGCATGCGGTCGAACTAGCCGAGAACGTCGGCATTATCTTCGTCGACGAGATGGACAAGGTGGTCGCCAGCGAAGGAGGCCACGGGGCAGATGTCTCCCGCCAGGGCGTGCAACGCGATCTGCTGCCGATCGTGGAAGGCACCACCGTCCAGACCCGCTATGGCTATGTGAAGACCGATCACATTCTGTTCGTTGCCGCGGGAGCGTTTCACCGCGTCAGCCCCAGCGACTTGATGCCTGAGCTACAAGGCCGCTTCCCGATTCGCGTGGAATTGAGCGACCTGACGAAAGACGACTTCGTGCGGATCCTCACCGAGCCGCGCAGCTCGCTCACCAAGCAGTACGCCGCCTTGATGGGCACCGAAGGGGTGGAACTCGAGTTCACGCCCGACGCAATCGAAGCCCTGGCGAGCTACGCTTACGACGTCAACCAAACCACGCAAAACATCGGCGCGCGCCGGCTCTACACGATCATCGAACGCCTGCTCGAAGAGTTGAGCTTCGAAGCCCCCGAAATGCACATTGGCAAAGTCGAAATCAACGCCGCCTACGTCCGCCAACGGCTCGAGAAGATTACGCAGGACGAGGATTTGAGCCGGTTTATTCTTTAGGAACTCGAATTCAACAGGAGGCAGCAGAGGAAGCAGAGAATTGCAAAACTTTCAACTCTCCTTCCTCTGCTGCCTCCTGTTCAATAAAACCTCTTTTGCCAAGCGGACGTCAATCTTCCGTGCATCGCCTGGTTCGATTGAAAGCTCAATCTCCAATCTCTCTTTCGGCAGCGCATGTGCCACCCGGTCGGCCCATTCAATGAACGTCAGGCCATTCGCGTCGAAGTACTCTTCCGGCCCAAGTTCCAGAAACTCGTCAATGTCTTTTAGTCGATAAGCATCGAAGTGAAAGATCGGCAAGCGGCCCTGGCGATACTCGTTTACGAGCACAAACGTGGGGCTAGTTACCACGTCGCGCGGCACGCCCAATGCGGCCGCTATTGCCTGCACCAGACACGTTTTGCCGGCTCCCAGCGTTCCAATCAGGGCGACCACCGTGCCTGACTGTAACTCCGCGGCGAGTTCCGCGCCGATTCGGTCGGTGTCCGCTACCGAGCGAGAAATGTAAGTACGGCTAGTCATGCGATTTCATCGGTGAACATACCCGCGCGGGGCGAGCGGCGAAATCTGGTCGGCCGTTCGCTGCCGCAAGCCCGGCTCTGCGGTGAATTCACCCACATCGCGGATGCCACACTCCACCGCTTGATCGTGAACGATCCGACTCGCCGCGTCGGGCGGCACGGCCAGCAACAACTCAAAATCCTCGCCGTCGCTGAGTGCATGCTCCAGCGCAGTCGTCTGCGGATCGCGGCGCGAAAGCTCATTCGCGGCACCCGAGATGGGGACACGATCCACATCCACAATCGCCCCCACGCCGCTCGCCTCGCACATCCGCGATAAATCGAGCGCCAGCCCGTCGCTGACGTCCATGCCGGCGTGCAGGTCGTAGCGCTCGTGGAGCAACAGCGCTTCGCGCACCCGTGGCTCACAATCGAGATGCCGCCCCAAGATGCTACCGCCCAGTTCACCGGTGACGAGCAGCCGATCGCCCGGCCGCGCCCCGCTGCGCAGCAGTGGCCCGCGCGGCGTTGTCCTGCCGAGCGCCGTCACGCTAATCACCAGCGGCCCGTCCCAGGTGTTCGTATCGCCCCCCGCAATCGCCACGTCAAACCGCTCCGCCAGCGCCAGCATCCCTTCATACAGTTCCTTCGCAAGCTCCAACCGCTCGCGGCTTAGCGGCAGCGCCAAAGAAATCACCACCGCCACAGGCTCCGCCGCCATCGCCGCCAGATCGCTTAGGTTCACCCCCAGCGCCTTATGCCCCACCCGCCGCGGCTCGGTGCTCGCCAAGTCGAAGTGAACGCCATCAGTCAGCAAATCGGTGGTGACAACAATCCCCCGTTCCCCCATCGCCGCCAGCACCGCCGCGTCATCCCCCGGGCCGATCCGCAACAGCGGATGCGACGTCGGCAGACGCTGGCGGAGATGGGTGACGAAAGCGAGTTCCATAGTGCTTAATGTAGGGGGAAACGAGAATGCGCTCAATTGTTGCTAAACTAAGCGTGCCTACGACAATTTCAATTTCGGCCCTCTTCAGCGAGTCTAACATGTTCATCGCCCTCGCTTCCGACCACGCCGGCTATCGCTACAAAACGCTCCTCGCGGATCATCTTGCCGCGCTCGGCCACGAAATTCGCGACTTCGGCACGAACTCCGAACAGCCGGTCGATTACCCCGACTTCATCCGCCCTGCCGCCGAAGCGGTCGCCCGAGGCGAGTGCGAGCGGGGAATCGTCTTGGGCGGATCGGGCAACGGCGAGGCGATGGCCGCCAACCGCATTCTTGGCGTCCGCTGTGCCGTCTGCTGGAACGACGAATCGGCCCGCCTCTCGCGCGCCCACAACGACGCGAACATGCTCTCGATGGGCGAACGGTTGGTCGGCGAGCAACCGATGCTGGCGATCGTTGCAGTCTGGCTGGCCACACCATTCGAGGGAGGTCGCCACCTGCGACGGATACAGAAGCTTGACGAATAGTTCTCAATCCGTCGGCCGATCGGCGACCGAGTCGCCTCCCGCAGCCGGTCCGCTGAACTGAAAGCTGTGCGGCAACAGCTCGCTGAGCCGCAACTGCCGTGGGGCTTGATCGGGATGATTCGAGTCCACCAGCAATATGAGCAGATCGGGCGCAAACTCGGCCAGCACCTGTCGACACGCCCCGCACGGCGAATGGCCGCCGGGCGTCGCCACGGCAATCGCCGTATACTCACGCAATCCGCGCGACACCGCCGAAAATATCGCCGTCCGCTCCGCGCAAATCGTCATTCCATACGAGGCATTCTCGACGTTCGCGCCAGAGATAATCTCCCCGCTAGCGGTGAGCAACGCCGCACCCACGGCAAATTGAGAGTAAGGCGCATACGCCTGCCGTCGAGCTTCGATCGCAGCTTGTGTCAAGTCGCTATGCTGATTGTTACTCATATTCATCTGCGAACATCAGCGCCATCTGCGGACAGCCTTAGCGCGGATCCTTAATATACCCGATCGACAATCAGCGATTGTTTAACGATCAGTGAATCGCCGATTGTGATCGCCTCGGAGATTAGTTCGCGAGCAGTGTCTCGTTTGTCTGGCGGTGCGAAAAGCCGCACCAGCGGCTGCCCCGATTCCACTTTGTCTCCCAAGCGGACGAGCATCTCCAGCCCGACTGAATGATCGAGTGTATCGCCCAACTTCGCCCGGCCGCCGCCCAGTGTGATAATCGCCCGGCCGAGCTGTTCCGTGTCGATGCGTTCGATGTATCCCGCGCGCGCAGCCGGCACTTCGCTCGTCGGTGCGACTCGCCGAGGTGTATCGAGGTCGCCGCCCTGGCCCGCGACCATCTGCCGCAAACGTTCCAATCCCGCGCCGCTGTCGAGTGCGCTGACTAGTTTTTCTCGGGCCGTTTCGATGCTCGGCTCAGCTCCTGCGGAGAGTAACACTTCTGCCCCGAGCGCAATCGTCACTTCCATCAAATCGGCTGGACCACGGCCTTCGAGCGCAGCGACTGATTCATTCACCTCGACGGCATTGCCCGCCATCCGCCCCAATGGTTGGTGCATGTCGGTGAGCAGAGCCGTGGTGCGCACACCCATCCGCTTGCCGGTCGCGACAAGCGACTCTGCCAATTGCTGGGCCTCGGCCAGCGTCTTCATGAACGCACCCGAGCCGATCTTCACATCGAGCACCAGGGCGTCCAGCCCCTCGGCCAGCTTTTTGCTCATGATGCTCGCCGTAATCAGCGGAATGGATTGCACCGTAGCCGTCACGTCGCGGAGCGCATAGAGCTTGCGGTCGGCGGGGACCAGGTCGTGCGTCGCGCCGGTGATAAAGCAGCCGACCTCTTCGAGCACGCGGCGCATTTCGTCGATCGAAAGGTCGGTGCGAAAGCCTGAAATCGATTCAAGCTTATCGAGCGTTCCGCCGGTGGCCCCCAGTCCACGGCCGGAGATCATCGGCACCTGCACGCCGCAACACGCCAACAGCGGCGCGAGCACGAGCGACACCTTGTCGCCAATGCCGCCGGTCGAGTGCTTATCGACCTTGGGCAATCCGCCTGCGGACCAGGTAAGCGTCGTCCCCGAGTGGAGCATCGCCTCGGTGAGCGCGGCCGTCTCGGCGACGGTCATCCCCCGCAAGTAGACCGCCATCGCCCATGCGGCCTTCTGATAATCGGGCACGTGCCCCGCTACGTATCCATGCACGAGCCACGCAATCTCGTCGGCGGTGAGTTCCCCGCCGTCCCGCTTCTTCGCGATCAGAAACGATGCGTTCATGTCTTTAACCGCTGATAGACGCTAATGGTCGCGGTGATGTCAAGAATCAATTGCAACAGAGGTACTTGGCAATTACTTCCGCTGGA
>JBBDYG010000041.1:0-6639 GCA_040901765.1 Pirellulales bacterium | reverse complement strand
CCGTTTTACCCATCTTGGCCTGCCAAAGTTCGAGTGGAGTTAGTCAACAAGGCCAGCTGAAACTATCCACACGAAGTGATGGTTATGCCTATAGCCACACCCATTACTTGGGCGAGGATGGGCTAGTCTTAGGCACTTATACTCTATTCGACGAGTTCGATACCGATCTCGGCAACCGCGCGTTTTACTTCACGGTCACCGACGGACTGCATGACCTCGGATCACTCGTCAACGGCGGCTTGAGTGCCAACGGTTGGGAGTCGCTTGCGGGCGCAGGTCGCAGAAATGCCCTCGGCCAAATCGTCGGCAGTGGCAAACTCGTCTCCCACTTCGGCGGTTCAATGCCCTACTTGCTCACACCAATTCCTGAGCCAAGCACCCTGGTTCTGGCCAGTCTGGCCATCGGCGGACTGTTCCTCTCCACCAGGCGCGCGTAGGTCAGGCTATGCCTGACAACTCTCCAGCGCCGCTCACGCTGTGCCTGACAACCCACCCGTTGCGACAGACTCGCCAATTCCCAATCGTCAGGCGAAGCCTGACCTACCTCGCTGCCCCCGTATCCTGCATCCCGAATCCTGCATCCCGAATCCTTACCTGTACTTCCGTCAACCCCCGACTTCCCGCACCTTACTGCTTTCTCGCCGCGGCGAGCCTTCGTTGCCTTGAGCATTCAGCTCGGCCATCAGCTTGGTCAGCTTTGTCTCTAAAAATGGAGCTGACAAAGCTGGCCAAACATCGAGAAAATCGCCTCTTTGCGGGAAACCGGTGACAAAGCTGATTCCAGACGAGCCGCGACTCCATGCGCAAAACCAAGAACCTTTTTCGTTTTGCCAGCTATGTGTGCGCAGCGTGGCACAAATGTGGCACAAACTCTCCAGCCCCCAGCCCCTAACCCCCAGCCCCTAACCCCATCAAATGCTCCAGCACCTGTAGCTCAAGCATTTCATAATCCCGCGTCCGCTCCGCGTCCGCGAAGTGCGACTGCGGGAAGCTGCGGTATTTTTCTACCAGCCGCAGGAACACCGCCCGGCTGTTGGCCAGGTGCCGCGTGGCCAGCTCCGCCGGCTGGGTCCGCATCGCCTTGATGTCGAGGCCCACGTATCGACCGGAGTTTGCATAGCCCGCAAGTTCCAGCACGCGGACTTGGTTGAACGCGCTGCGCAGGTCAACGCTGCCGAACGATTTGTCTTGATCGAACTTCAGCCCGTTCTGGTCGTTGAGGTGGACGCTCCACAGCTTGCCCATCGCGAGCGCAAAGGCCATCTCCTCCGCGGGTTCGAGGCCGACCAGCTTCGCGTGGGCCGATTCCAGCAGGGCGCCGACCCGCTTCGGATCGTTCGTTCGCGAAGCAAGCGCCAGCGCGTGACCAATCGTCGGTATGAACGCCAGATCGACCGGCTCGTTCGGCTTCGGCTCGATCACCAGTTCGGCGTTCTTGTCGTAAGCGAGAAGCTCGTTGAGCGCCGTGAGCAATTGCTCCTGCGCCCGCAGCGGGTTTTTTGACTCGCGAATGTAGGTGCCTTCCCGCGCCAACCACAAGACGATCAGCTTGGTGCCGAGCGCATTGGCGACATCAATCGCCCGCTTCGAGCGGTCGATTGCCCACCGCCGTTCCGCTTCGTTGTTGGAAGTGTAACCGCCGTCGATGCCCTTGGGATCTTCCCACAACCGCGGAGCAATGAACTCGGCGATCAACCCTTCGCCGTCGAGCACGCGCTTCAGTTCGCCCGCCTTGTCCGCGATCTCGCTGGGCGACTTGCCTTCGATGCTCGGCACGGCGTCGTCGTCGTGCAGTTGCACCGCCTGAAAGCCAAGCTCGCGGTAGTGCTTCAGCTTTCGGCCAAACTCAACGGTGGGCCGCACCGGCGGACCGAACGGATCGGCGCCTTCGTGTATATTCCACGGTCCAAAGGAAAAACGATATTCGTTGTTCATGTGATTGATATCCTCAATTCAAAGGCCCGCGAGGCGGGCGGTTTCGTCCCAATTGCGAAGGCCGGCCGTCGCGCCATAGCCGGTAACGCAACAAGCCGCCGCTGTCGCCGCCAGCTTCGCGGCTTGTTGCGGCTCGAACCCCCGCAACATACCAGCCAACAAGCCGCCGTAGAATGCGTCGCCCGCACCCGTCGTATCGACTACCGGTCCCGGTGGCGCGGCGCAGGGGACATACAGCACTTCGTCCGGCTTCGGACTGAGCATCGCCCCCTTCGAACCGAGCTTCACGCCTAGCATCCCCGTTGCACCATGCGCCCGATAGACTTCGACGATTCGCTCCGGATCGGTCTCGCCCGTTTGATTGGTCGCTTCATTCAGGCTTGGCACATAGTAGTCAAGATACGGCAGTGCGCCGGCGAGAGGTTCCAGTCCACCCCCCTGCCCCGCCGCATCGAGTGCCGTAAGACAACCGAGTTGCTTCAACTCCGCGAAAAGCTGGGCTAAATCAGGTTCCAGCGCCGGCAACAATGAGTAATATCCCACGAGCACAAGACGTGCGGTACGGAACAAATCGTGATGAGCGCGAAAGTCGTCGATCGACAGCGCGGCGCAGGCGCCGATGTGGTGGGCAAAGCTCCGCTCGCCCGTCGAGTCGATCAGCACGGCGGTTGCGCCGGTCACGTCGCCAGGATGTTGGATCATCCCGTGCGAGTCGATTCCTTCGCGCTGGAAGTGGTCGTGTAAGACGGCGGCCCAGGCGTCGTTGCCTACGCGGCTGAAGGCACTCACCCGCTGGCCGAGCCGGGCCATTGCGGTGCCGGTATTACTCACCAGGCCGCCGACCGCCGTTTGAAGCGGCTCGACGTGCCACAGCCGATTTCCGCCGATCGGGGCCTCCAGCGAAACCGGCCGGACGAGGATATCCACCACGCAGGTGCCGCAGACAACGCAATCGATCGACTTGCTCATGCTCGACGCATTCCCGCTCGGTGAATTGCAAAGGAGTAGGCACTCTCCGAGTGCCGTAATGGAAGCAGCCAAAGGCAACCATTGCTTTAACGCCGCCACGGCACACGGAGTGTGCCTGCTACAATCTTGCGGCTGATGGTTGATTCGGGCTTTGCCAGGGCGTAACCTAGACTCCAAGTGTATGCGATGTTTTCCCCTTGTTTCAAGCGACCAGCGACACTCTAGCGGCGATTCAAACCAGCTCCCGTTCGGGGAGTGAGCACGATATGATGAAAACCCTCGACAAGCGGCTGAGCCGCATTCTGAAAGACCCCACCAGCAAAGATTTCATTTTGGCCGACGCCAAGGATGCTGACATGGCGTTCGGCTTGGCCGCGCCGGGGAGCACCTCGGCCAACGGCCACGAGCGGTTGCGGTCCGTGGTCGAGTATCGCCAATTGATGCGGGAGATTGTGGAGCAAGCGCTGATCGATATTTGCCTGATGAGCGCAAGCTCCAATGAAGTGCTGGCGATCGACAAACGGCTGTTTGAAAACTCGCCCGTCACGCCCGCAGTGCGGATGAACGATTCCACCGATATCTGGGTGCCGGGCAACAAAACGCGCTACAACCAACAGGCCTCGCTGCCATTTTCGACCGTCACCATCGACGAAGCGATGAGCGGCAAGCTCGATTCGACTCCCCACGAGCGCAAGCGCGGCGCCGACTTGGGATTGTATTCGCTGACGTTCAACAACAACGCGGCGCTCGATCGCGCGACGCTGCAGGCGTATCGCGACTTCCGGCACGAGGCGGAGCGCAAGGGTTTTCGCCACTTCCTCGAAGTCTTCCCGCCGAACGCCTACGTCCGCGAGGAACCGGAAGATGTGGGCCGTTTTTTAAGCGACCACATCGTGCGACTACTGGCCGGTGTATCTCGCAAAAGCCGCCCTGTGTTTTTGAAGGTCGCCTACTTCGGCCCGGCGGCGATGGAAGCGCTCGCAAGTTACGATCCGTCGCTGGTGGTCGGCATCATGGGCGGCTCCGCCGGAACCACGTTCGACGCTTTCCACCTACTTTGGGAAGCCAAAAAGTACGGTGCCCGCGCCGCACTCTTCGGCCGGAAAATCAACCAGGCCGAGCATCAACCAACCTTTGTCCGTTATTTGCGGGCCCTCGCCGACGGCGAAATCGAACCCGCGGAAGCCGTTCGGAGTTATCATGCGGATATCGAACGCGCCGGATTGCGACCGCATCGGCCGTTGGAGCAAGATTTGGAGCGGGCCGTACCAACCTAAACCAGACGGGGAGGACTTTACGATGCGAGTTCGAGCAGTTCGCCAATGGGTGGTCCTCGCAATTTGTTGTGCAGCAACACTTCCCGCGCGAGCGGATGAGAACTATTCACTGCCGCTCGTCGACGGCGTTGCCGCGCAACCAGTGGCGGCACAAGCGGAGCGCATCGCCAGCGTGTTGGAATCGCTCGGCTCGCCGCTTTCTCCGGAGCAGCGCCAGCAACTCGATGCGGCTCTTGAGAATGGTTCCGATTCCGATTCCGTGAAGCAGATTCAGCAAGTACTCGATCCACTCTGCTTGGCCGGCGTCGCGATCAATCCCGAAGGCCGGGTGAAATCGGAAATCGGTCCCGCTGCAAAACAGCTTGTGCAACAAGGTTGGACGGTGTTTCTCGTCAAGGTCCACAACGAAGCAGGGGTGACGGCACCTTTACGCTGCACCAGTCCCAATGCCGCCGCGATGCACAAAAAGTCCAGCGGATCGGCCGAACCCGCCAACGAAGTTTCCAGCCGCGATGTCACCCAGCGCTGGCTCGACGTGCAAATGTTCGACGAGCCGCCGCTCAATTCGCGGCTGTCGGGACTTGGACTCGAGTACCGCGTAATCGAGCTTTTCAGTCGCGACGCAGGTCCACGCGAAGCGGAACTGCGATTCGACGCAGGCCAAGGGACGCAGGATCTTGGCGGTCGAAATGCCGTGAGCATCCTGTTCGATTGCCGCCGGGCAATTCCGGTGCGGCTGGAAGTCATCGACGACTCCGGCGAACCGACCACTGGGCAGTTCATTTTTCGTGACGTCCAGCGCCGCGTGCTGCCGGCCCGCTCGCGCCGGTTGGCACCCGATTTCTTCTTTCACGACCAAATCTATCGGCACCACGGCGAGACGGTCCTAATGCCGCCCGGAGAATACGAAGTCACCTACACCCGCGGCCCGGAGTACCACGTTCGCAAACGGAAGATGACCGTCCCCGCCGAAGGGGATTCATCGGAGCGTTTTGAACTTGAGCGCTGGGTCCACCTGGCGAAACATGGTTGGATCTCCGGCGATCATCATGTTCACGCAGCGGGTTGTTCGCATTACGAGTCGCCCACGCAAGGCGTTGAGCCGGCGGACATGATGCGGCACTTGCTCGGCGAAGACGTGAACGTCGGCTGCGTGCTAACGTGGGGGCCGTGTTGGTACCACCAAAAACAGTTCTTTGATGGCAAGACCCATCCGCTGTCCACCCCGCAACATCTGATGCGTTACGATGTCGAGGTTTCGGGGTTTCCCAGCTCGCATGCCGGACATCTGGTACTGCTGCGACTTCAGGAAGATGACTATCCCGATACCGCGCGCATCGAAGACTGGCCAAGCTGGTGTCTGCCCATCTTGCAGTGGGGCAAGAGTCAGGGGGGAGTGGTCGGCTTCGCCCACAGCGGGTGGGGGCTGCAAGTCGATGACGACAAGCTGCCGTCATACGAGATCCCGGCCTTCGATGGCATCGGCGCCAACGAGTTTATCGTCGACGTCACGCACGACGCCTGCGACATCATTTCAAGCGTCGATACACCGATCGTTTGGGAGCTTAGCATCTGGTACCACACGCTGAATTGCGGCTTCAAGACTCGCATCAGCGGCGAGACCGATTTCCCCTGCATCTACGACGACCGCGTCGGCTTGGGCCGCGTCTATGTGAAAAACGAACCGCAGGCGCCGGTTGACTTCGACAAATGGGTCGATGGACTTCGCGACGGGCGCAGCTATTGCTGCGACGGACTCACGCACTTGTACGACTTTAAGGTAAACGATCTCGGTGTCGGCGAGCCGGGCGCGGACGGCCAAGCAAGCACGCTTGCCGTCAAGCAGGGCGAACCGCTTACGATCAGCGTCAACGCCGCTGCCCTGCTGCAGGAGCAGCCGAAAAACGAGATTCGCAGCAAGCCATTGAGCGACAAACCCTATTGGCACGTCGAACGCGCACGAATTGGTGATTCGCGCGAGGTCGCCGTCGAGCTCATCGTCAACGGTATCGTCGTCGATCAGAAGAAAGTCCCGGCGGATGGCACCACGGCGCCAGTTACCTTCGAGTACACTCCCGAACGCTCATGCTGGGTGGCATTGCGCGTCTTCCCGGCGGCGCATACGAATCCCGTGTTTGTCGAAGTGGACGGCGAGCCGATTCGGGCTAGCAAGCGCAGTGCGCAGTGGTGCCTCGACAGCGTGGACCGCTGCTGGGCATCGAAGTCCCCACAAATCCGTCCCACGGAACTGGCCGCGGCCGAAAAGGCTTACGAACACGCCCGCGTCGTGTACCGCGAGATCCTCGAAGCTGCGCACGACGATGCGAAATAACCCACTTCATTGCACCACGGAGCCACGGCGGACACGGAGAACGGAAAAACCGCTAATTGACGCTAATGATTTCGGTGATGTCAAACTTCAAATGCAACAGTTTTGATAACTGGTATTGGTGAAAGG
>JBBDYG010000040.1:420809-428069 GCA_040901765.1 Pirellulales bacterium | reverse complement strand
GCGAACGCGGCTAACCTGTTTTATACAGCGGCCGGCTTACGTCCGGCGCGGAACAGTTCGCTCGGCAGGCAACCCAAGGCGACGATCGCCAGTTGGCTCGCCATGAAGATCAGCAGCCACGTTGCGGTGCTGTCGCTGAAGCCGCCGTAAGCGTGCAGTCCGACGCCCAGTTCATTCACGCCGAACCACGACCAGGCGGTGACGATGTTGCCGCCGACGGCGAGCGTCGCCAAACCTCGCGGACCCACAATCGCTCCCCACCGGGCGTGGAGTAAGATCGCGTTCCACAGCACAATCAGCAGGGCGCCGTTTTCCTTGGGATCCCATCCCCAGAACCGGCCCCACGAATCGTCGGCCCACAGGCCGCCCAGCACGGTCCCAATGAAGCTGAAGAAGATCGAGAAGCAAAGCGTGCCGTAAATCATCCGCGTAAGCTGCTGCCGCTGCGGGCCGTCGAACTTTGGAACGACGTGCGCCCCGAGAATGTAGAGGATTCCGATTACCCCGGCGAGGAAAGTCGTCGAATAACCGAGCGTGATGCAGACCACGTGCGTGGCCAGCCAGAACTGCGTGTCGAGCACTGCCTGTAGCACCGTGAAGGTGTCGCCGTCGAGCGACAAGAAGTGGGCGATTACGAGCGTCGCAAAGCCGATGACCGAAGCGACGATGTTACCGACGCCCATCTTGTACATGCCTTCCAGCACCAACCCCAGCAGCACGCAGGCCCAGCCGATAAAGATGGCCGAAGAATAGAGGTTAGTCACCGGCGGGCGGCCCGAGATATAAATTCGGCCGACCAGTGCAAACGTGTGGAGCAGGAAGGTCAGCACAATCAGCCACGTCGAGGCCCGCGACAGTGGCAGCGACCAGCCGAGCCACGACATACAGGCCAGTACGAATGCCACCAGGTACAGCACCGCGGCATAGTAGAACGGACTGAAGTGGTTGAAGAAGACTTCGAAGTCGATCTTGCTCTGGTTGATGCGTTCGGCGGGGGCAAGATCGGCGAATTGTTCCGACCCGGACGCTTGTGCGATTTGTTCCTCGTGCGTTTCCACGGCCTCGTGAAAATCGGCGAGCCGCGTGTTGAATTCCCGGGCGTCGCCCTTCGCATAGGCCAGTAACATGCCCGACATCGCTTTCGTCGCCGGGTTCAATTCGCGGCTCAAGACTTGATCCACCATCACGTCGAGTTCCGCTTCGAACAGCGTCTTCCATTGCGCGTCGAGCGCTGGGGGTGGAACGCTTCGCGGGGCATGCGACTCGCGCAGCTTGGCGGCTTGCTCGGCGGCGAAATCAAGGTCGGACCGGATGTTC
Source organism: Pirellulales bacterium (assembly GCA_040901765.1). Taxonomy (GTDB): domain Bacteria; phylum Planctomycetota; class Planctomycetia; order Pirellulales; family Lacipirellulaceae; genus JBBDYG01. The sequence continues at coordinate 426,752 of JBBDYG010000040.1, read as the reverse complement.
TCTTGATCCATGCGGATCGCGGGCGAGCGGTAGGAAAAAACGACCGCTTGATACAGTTGACGCCGATTGGCCAAGTCGATGATTCTCGCTTGAAAGAGATCGCGCTTGGTTTCTTCGACACCTGCCGCCAGCGAAATCTGGTGATCTAGCTCGGTGCGCGGCGGCTGATTCACGTTCGTCGGACTATCCGCGAGTTTCTTGTTGATCTCGCGGTAAGAGTACCGGAAGAACCCCGGCCGCGACTCGAGACCCAGCACTTCGAGCACGTCGAGGTTGTCGATGCGGAAAATCCGGTGATCTTCGGCGTGGCGCGTTTCGGAGATACAATCGAGCAGCCACACGCTGGCCGGAATCGGCTTTTCGCCGCCGCGCGTAATTCGTTCCCATGTGGTCTTGGCCCTCTTCTCGACGACCTGCTTGCCGGAAATCACTTGCAGGGTGTTGCGGGCCAGAGTCTCGAACGGTTTGATGCGGCCGCCATCGGCCAGAGGCGCCGCTGCAAAGCCTTGTACGTCCATGCCGGCAATTTTCGCGGTCGGCACGCGGGCTTTTCCCAGCACGTAACCGCCCATTAGCAGCACGACCAGGGTGGGGAACCAAACGCTCGATGACTTGAACGATTCTAAGCTAAACGGCCGTGCGGCACGTGGTGCCGCGGCTGTGGTGATTGGTCGCAGTGCGTCGCGGTTGCGGCGGTCGATGAAGCGCGACAGCGTGATGCCGAAGTGAGCGAGCATCCCGATGCCCACGATCATGCACGCAATATAGGGGGCCATCCAACCGGGGTTGGTGACCACTTGCAGGATCGTTCCCCCCATGTTGTTTTCATCGAAGCTCGCTTGATAAAGTGTGTCGCCGGCGTACCGCAGCGGGTTGTTCATCCAGATGAGGAACTCACGATCGATGCTCTGCCCGGGGTCGCGAAGTTGAACGAGCGACGAGTAGTTCTTGGTTGTATTCGTGCCGACGTAGAAATCGTTCTTAAACTCCTTAAGTCTTACGGAGTAATCCTTGTAAGTGCGTTTGAACCGGAGCGCGATCTCATAACTCTTTTCGCCGACCTGCACGGCTTGCTTCTCCAGTGCCTGCCGCACCTGCTGGAGGAAGGGGCCGACGGCCCGCATCCGCAGCCACTCCTCCCCCCACGAAGAGACGAGGTACGTCCCGAGCGAATCGCGCGAGCCTTTGTCGATCAACTCGACATATGCCGAGGGGAAGTCGATGCCCTGCTTGGTGTCGACTCCCGTTGCCGCTCTTGCCTCTTCGGCCACGTATTGCAGTCCGGCGCCGGCAGTTGCCAAGTTTTTCTCGTCGATGGCTTGATTCGGCGACGAATTCTGCAGATAGCGCACGACCTTGATGTCGAACGGTAAGTCCGCGTGCGATATTACTTCGCCCGTTGCGCCGGCCTCTTTCAACATGTTTAGCGGTATTACTGTGACTCGATCTACGTCGGAAGACGAGGCATCAATCACTGCCAATTCGGTGGCCCGATTGTCGTATACCCAGCCGACTTCTTGGCCCTGGTCGATGGCCATATTGGCCTCGTCGGCCGCGATGCCGGTCCAGAACACGCTCGCCATCAACAGGCCGATGCCGCCGTGGAGGACCACGACTCCGGCCCGTTTGCGAAACAGGAACACGCACCCGGCGAGCAGCAGCAACGCCGCGCCGGTTCCCTTGGCAAGCTGCCACAAGATCCGCAGTCCCGAGGAGTCGAGCTTTACTTCGGGGTTCATGAACAGCCAAGCCGCCAGGCAAATCAGTAGGCCGTCGACGACCACCAGTAGCAACCATTCGACGCCGCGAATCCGCCGATAACTAAGGACGGCAACGTATGCCCCGGTCAACGCCAGTCCCGCCACACCGCCGCGCAACAAATGCCACAGGCTATTGTTGAACGTGGCCGAAAGCTCGCTCTCGACCGTGTCGTTCGTGCCGCTGGTGATCGCCAGCCACGTGGCGATCGCCCCGGCTACGATTAGCCCCAAACCGATCCACAGTTGCTTGCCGGTGGCGACGACTTTGAACCGCAGCGCATGGGCCGCAAGCAAGTTGGCCGCCAGGCACACGCCAATGAGTTGTCCGCCCGGAAAATAGAAACCGCCGGTGATGTTATTCCAATCGGCCTGATAAAACATGCCAATCAACCGGGCAAAGGCCTGCCATTCGATCCAGGCGAACCAGGTGTGAAAGTAGGTGTTGTTCACGACTTCCCACACGTCGTGATCGACCTGCGCGAGCGTGCCGGCAAAGACGAGGAAGATCGAAAGGGCGAACAGCGTCACCGTCAGCCGCAGCGACGCAATCGCGTAGAGCAATGAGATCGCGGTAATCCCTTCACGGGCTTTGGTCGCGCGCGCCGCACCGTCGCGGGCTGTAATGGGCCGGGCCGTGCCGACTTCGACGGTCGCCATCGTTGAATTCTCAGAATTGGTGAGTAAGTGAGTGGTGAGTGGTGAGTGAGATCTTTACTTAATCACCTACTCACCTACTCACGAAACTGAATCGACTTGAGCCACTCTTGGAATCGCTCGCGCTCCGCAAGCACGGTGTCGCGTGGGCCTTTCAACTTGAAGAACCACACCTGTCCGTCGCGCTCGGACATCGCCGCGAGCGTCGCCTCGCGTGGCTCGTGGACTTCGGGAGACTCCATCGCCACGAAGATGCCTGGCTTTCCGCTAATTGTCACCTTCTCGGCCGATTTGGCCAACTTGGATTCGTCGGTCGGCGGAAGCCCTATCTCGCCACGCCAGCGGTCGACGTTGGCCAATGGGCTGGCCATCTGCGGCTTTTCCGTGCTGAAGTCGAAAACGGTAACTTCGGCCTCGCCAACCTGAAACGCCGCTCGCCGGGGAGCGACAACCGGCATTGGCTTCCAGCCCTGGGGCGTTTCTTGCTCGAAGGGTAACTCCAGGGAAGGCGGCTCCGCGGCCGGCGCCGTCGGAGCACCGCGGCCGCCCGCGAATGGCGCCATGCCGTTGCCCGATAGTGTGCCTTGCAAGTCGAGCCAGATCGCCTGCGTGCCGCCTAACTTGATCGTCTCGTACGATTCCTCGAGCTGCCCCGGCGATAACGGCGGAAGCGCCATCTGCCCGCGCCAGCGGTTTACGTTCGCTAGCAAATAAGCGTCCGTAGTCTGCCATGACATTTCGCTAACCGCTAGTTCCAGCGATTCGTCACCCGTCGGAACGACAAGCGTCGCCCGGCGGAATTGGTTGCCGGGCTGCTCGCGCCAGCTGTCGGGAGTAGCCCAAGTCGGAGGCTCTCCTCCAGTGATTTGGAGCGATTCAACGAATTTCTTGACATCGGCCTCGACGTCCTCAACCTGGGCCATCGGACCCGAAAGCTTGAAGAAGGTCGCCTGCTCCCCATGCGGCACTACCGCCACCAACATCCGATCGGTGGCCTCGACCCCCACCGCTTGCGGCTTAGCGGTTTCTCCCTGAGAAACTTCCTTCGGCACCGTGTAAGTGCGAATCCCTTCCTCCGGCCGACAGCCCACCGCGCCGCAAGAAAGCACGGCTACAAAGCACCAAACGTAAACTGCACGATACATATTGATTTAGGGCGCAGGCGGGATCGCGCGGGAGGGTACCGCATTATAGGCGTGTCTGCCCGCCGGCAGAAGACGGGCGAAAAGGCACAACGGAAAGGCAGATGTGAGATGTGAAAAGGCAGAAGTAAGGAAAAGCCTCTGAACTTCTGCCTTCTTACATCCCACATCTCACTTTCCTTCCTATCCCATTCCGATCAGGCCTAAAATGCCGTCGATCAGGCCGCTGTTGACGCCGAAGGGCTGCTTCCAACTCCACATGTTGCGCATCAAGTCGATCATCATCATGCCGCTGAGCATTAACAGGAAAAAGCACAGCGATAAGAACGCAACATTCCAGCCGCTGAATTGCGCGTCGGCGACCGTAAGCCCCGCCCCCATCGGCGCGGCCATCGTATCGGCGCCTAGGCCGACATCAAACCGGCTCGGTCCTAGCAACTCCTCCGCGGGTTCCTCGGCAACCTCCTCTAGTGCGATGATCTGTGAGCTGTCTTCTTCATCGTCGTCGGCCGGCGCTTCAGAAAGGGGAGTAAGTTGAAAGTCCTCGACTTCTCCCAAGTCGCTGATTCCCGCCAGCGATCCGCTGCGGCTGGCGGCGAGGGCCTCGCTCAAATCGAGCGACGAACCGACCGCGGACCCACCCAACGACAACGGCACTTCATCCAGAGCCAGCCCGCTGTCGGATGGCCGGAGATTGATGCCACTATCGGCGCTGGAGAAAGTGATGTCGCTTCCTTCGCCGCCAAGGACGAAATCGTCGTCGTCCGCTGAATCCATTTCCATCGGCGACATCGACGAAGCGCCCGGTCCTCGGGCTGGCTTGTCCACCGACACGTCAATCGAAGAAATGCCGGTCAGTCCCGCGCCGCTGCCCGCCAACTCCAAATCGTCGTCGAGCCGTAGGTCGCTGCCGGGCTTGGATTGCTGTTGCTGGGCCGCCGCCTGAGCGGCCTTCACGTCGCCCGGCGCAAGAATGCGGCTCGACTCTGCCTCCAGGTCGATTTCGAGTTCCGCGAGATCCTCGAACTTGGCCGATGCACTGGTTCCAATGTCCAACACGCCCGAGCCCATGATCTCCGACCCGAGAACATCGTCCGCACCTTCATCCAGTCGAACGTCGCTTTTGGCGGGGCGACGCCCCGACCCGGTCGGAGCCAGTTCGAGGTCCGATTCGCGATCGAGTTCGACTTTGCCGATGATCGTGCTCGGTGGCCGACCGAGCGGATCGGTGAAATCGGCATCGCTCAGCAGGATCGATTCTGCGTCGTCCCCTTCGTCGAGCGGCTCGATCACCAGGTCCATGTCATCCGAAGCGGACGCTTCGGGACCGAGTGGCGTCGTTGGCTCTTCGACATTTGTCAGATTGGGGTCGCTGACCTCAGCGCCGGCGTCAGCGTGTTCGCCGCCCAGATCGAGGTCGCCTAACTCCAACGCGTCCACATCGAGATTGAGATCGCCTTCGAGGTCGAGTTCACCGGCATACCCTGCGGGCAGTGTCTCCTCGCCTGGCTCCGTTCCACCGAGGTCGATGTCGCTGCTTTCCGCGGAGTCGATGCCCTCGGCGACGAGCCGCTCGACGTCCTCGGAACGGAACTTCCAACTCGCGCCGTCGCGATACGCCCGAACCTTGCCCGCTTCGCGGAGGTCGTTGAGGCGGTCTTTGGAGATACCGAGCTGCTGGGCGGCCTCATCGAGGCCGGTGAATCTTTGTGCCATCGCGGTTGGTGCCAAGCAATCGCGCTTGCGATTGCCAATAAGCTTCCAGCGGCGTCTTCCTAACTCGTCGCCCGAGCAAGTTGTCGGTCATTTACTTACTACTGCGCGAGTTTCGCACTGCGGATATCCTGCGGCAGTGGATCCTCGGTGTTATAGTCTCTCATCTGCAAGTCCCAGGTCACGTTGCGAACGCTTTTCAGGGCGAGCTTGCCCGTCATGACGTCCACATGGTACACGGCCAGGGATCGGTTCTGCGGATCGACCGCGACTATCGTGTGCGGCCGATTCTCTTGTGCTATCACGTGCGTGACTAGGGGCGCGCCGGTCGCCGCAACCCCTTGGCTGCCGGTGACATAAGACTGGTCGGCAGCGCACCACGTCGCGGCAGCCACCAAACCGATCCCCCACGCACCTCGTCGCCATTGAGCACCCATGTTCAAGCTCCTCTCTCGCCTGCCGACCATAAGGACGACGGCGAAATTAAGAATTGCCGGAGACCGGGGCTTCAAGTTCCATTCTAAAAGCCACGGCCCCGACTTCAAGCTAAATCCCTGCCCCGTTTGCAGTTACTGCCGGATTGGGTGGCACGACTCTCCGAGTCGTAAATTCTCGTAGCGGCGGCTTCCAGCCGCCGATCAAAGCGCAATTACTGCGAATTGCGGCGGCTGGAA
>JBBDYG010000040.1:310377-420799 GCA_040901765.1 Pirellulales bacterium | reverse complement strand
CCCCCCCCCCCCCCCCCCGCTACGGGCTCAAGGGCCGCGGAGTGTAACGCCGGGTTTTCCCCCCGGCAAGGCGGGTGGCTGCGGCCCACCGGCGCGGGAACGGGCCGGATTATGTCCGAAAAGTCACCCGGTCGCGCGGCGACCAATTGGCGGAATTCTCGATGATTTTGCCATTTGGCCACACGGTGCGCGCTGCCAAGTTGGCCGGAGCGAGTGACAAAACTCCCGCGCATCGCGACAGCGGCTTGCCGCAACGCAGTTCTCGGACGCTATAGGGCTGGCTCTTGGCCGTGCTGGCGCGTCGCTTGCGGAATTTCGCTCCGCTGGTAGCTTTGGAGCCATGATCGAAGATTCCCTGGCACCCGAGATCAACGACCGCCTGCGGCACGCGGTCGCCATTGCCCGGGAGGCGGGGCAGTTCACGCTCCAGTTCTTTCGTCAAAGCGGCGTTCAGATTGACCGGAAGGCCGACGGTTCGCCCGTGACCGTGGCCGATCGGGGCGCGGAGGAACTCTTGCGGCGGCGAATTTCCGAAGTTTTCCCCGCGGACGCGATCCTTGGCGAGGAATTCGGCGAGCAGCCAGGAACTTCCGGCTTTCGCTGGGTGCTCGACCCTATCGACGGCACAAAGTCGTTCATCCACGGCGTGCCGCTCTACACCACCCTGGTCGCGGTGATGCGCGACGAACCGGAGGGCGCAAAACCGCTGCTGGGCGTGATCTACGCTCCGGTCACGGGCGAAATGGCGTACGCGGCAACTGGCGCAGGGGCATGGTTCGCGCTCGAGGGTCAATCGCCGACACCCGCGCGCGTGTCAACAATCCCACGGTTGGAGGAGGGTTTGTTTCTCACCAGCGAGATCGCCTCGTTTGCCAAAGGTCGCCCGCGTGATGCCACCGATGTATTTCTTTCGCTGCAAAGCACCGCGAGGCTCGCCCGTACTTGGGGCGATGCTTACGGCTACATGCTCGTGGCGACCGGCCGCGCCGAGGCGATGGTCGATCCGCAAATGAATCTCTGGGACGCCGCCGCATTACAGCCTATCATCGAAGAAGCCGGTGGACACTTTTTCGACTGGCAAGGCAATGCCACGGTGCATACGGGAGATGCTGTCGCCACGAATGGACGCGTAACCGAGGAAATCCTCTCGGTGACGCGTGGACGCTGATCTTGCGGCAGCCATCGATTTGCGTCTAAATTCGCGTCTGTCCACAGGGAGTTGTTCATGGCGGTCCGAAGCATCTTCGTATTGTTTACAATCGGCGCGGCAATCTTCGCCGGCGCGGCGCGGGGCGACGAGTACCTCGACCGCTGGACCCCCGGCGGCGATACGAATGTGTTCGATCTTCCGTACCGTCATCGGTACGCGTCTTACGAGCGCGAAACCGACGCCGACTGGCGCGACGACCGTTGGCAGCGGACCGACAAAGGTCCGTTTCTGACCCATTCGATGCCGATGCCCGGATACGAGACGGGAACCAAAGTCCTCGCGGTGCAAGCCGGGCCGGGAAAGTTTCTGCTTTACGATCTTTCGGCCGGTTCGTTTGTTGCGGGAGTTACCGTCGGTGAGTTGCGCATCGACCCGGCGCGGTTCGGGCTGTTGAATAACCCTCAGTTCCTCGGCGACGTTGCCTTTCACGTGCCGGCGAAGGAGTTGTGGCGAACGGCGAAAAACGAAGGCGCGCAGCGCGTTATCGCGCCCGTTGACGTGTCGAAATGCGATTACCGTGGCCTCTACTTGCACGGCGATCGCGTGCTTTTGGTCAATCAGATTGACTCTGTCGAGGTGCTGGAAACGGCCGTGCCGAACGCCGAATCGGGGATCGTGACTCGCGAGCTGGAAGTTGCTCCGCGCGACTTCGAATTGCGGCTTACGCTGGCCAAGGCCGCGCGTCGCCCCGTTTCGGGTGCCCTTGGCCGATTCGTAGAATGGACAGACAAGACCGGGCAGCGGCGTCGCGCCGTGCTCGACGCCGCCTCGCAGGGAGTTCGGCTGTCGATCGACACCGGTAAGGTCGTCCTCCACTTTCCGGAGTCTACTGCCTCGACAAACGCGCGAGTGTCGTACGCGAAAGGTACCTTGCCGCGGCCGAAGCTTGAGCCGTTGGGTTCCTACGACGGCCCGGGGCTGCCTGCGCTGAAACAGCCGGGGCCGCCGCGGTGGGGCGAGCCGCTGGTGACGGTCGGCGAATTGGCCGCGGAAACCGACGCGGCACTGGTCGTCGATCATATCACCGTGCCGCACGAGAATCCCTTTGGCGCGTTGTTTTTTATTGCCGGCCTGGGGTTCTTCGCCAACGGCGATGCCGCCCTCTGCACGGCCCACGGCGATGTTTGGATCGTTCACGGGCTGGACGAAAAACTCGAGCACGTCACGTGGCAGCGATTCGCCACCGGACTTTATCAATCGCTCGGGTTGGAGATCGTGGACGATCAGGTTTACGTCCTAGGCCGCGATCAGATTACTCGGTTGCACGACAACAACCACGATGGCGAAGCCGACTTTTACGAATCGTTCAACAACGATCTTATTGACCAGGGACAGCCTCACGCCTACGCCATGCGGCTCGACCGCGCGCCCGACGGCAGCTTTTTGTTCCTCAAGTCGGGCGAGCCACCGCACGGCAGCGCTCTGCTGCGCGTGAGTCCCGATGGCCAGCAACTGGACGTGCTCGCGCGCGGGTTCAGGCACCCGTTTGGCTTGGGGATTGGGCCACATGGCGAGATTACTGTTGCCGACAACGAAGGGAATTGGGTGCCCTCGTCGAAGATCGACCTGATCGCGCCGGATGGGTTCTACGGTTTTCTCGGCTCCGCAAAGGAGGCCGGCGCCGCGCCGCCGCCCGTGCGACCGTTGTGCTATGTGCCGAAGGTTGTGGACAACTCCTCGGGCGGACAATTTTGGAATACGAGCGCGAAGTGGACCGACTACCACCGCAACGAGATGTTTCACTTTTCGTGGGGTCGCTGCACGATGCACGCCGTGCTCCGCCAGCCGGTCGGCGGCACTCAACAAGCAGCTACCGTGCAAGTTCCTGGTGTGGAGTTCGTGTCGGGGCCGGCGGAAGCCGCGTTTCATCCGCGCGACGGACAGCTATATGTTGTCGGCCTCAACGGCTGGCAAACCGCGGCGACTGCCGATGGCTCGTTCGATCGCGTCCGTTCCACGGGGAAGCCAATACGGCTGCCCAGTAGCTTCGCGGCATACGAGGATGGAATCGAACTGAAATTTGCCGCACCGCTCGACCCGGTCGCTGCGCTCGATGTGGCGAGCTACCAACTCGAGCAATGGAACTACCGCTGGGGCGGCACATATGGTTCCTTTCACTACTGCGTGGCCGATCCAAAGCGCATCGGGCACGACAAAGTTCCCGTCGAGCAGGCAACGTTGTCGCCCGACGGCAAGCGACTGTTTCTGAAGACGGCTCCGTTGCAGCCCGTGGATCAACTTCACATCGCCATCGACACGCAGGCTTCCAATGGCGAAAGTATGAAGTGCGATCTCTACGCCACGATCCATGCGTTAGCTCCAAGCGAAGCGGCAGCACCGGTTAGCGAATTGCTCGCCAAAGACAATCTGCTTGCCTGGTGCATCGTCCCATTCGATGCCAAGCGCCGCGGCCCGGAAGAGCGCGCCGTGATGCTCAAGGAATTGGGCATCCGCAAAATTGCCTATGATTGGCGCGAAGAACACATTCCCACGTTCGACGAGGAGTTGGCCGCGTATGCGCGACACGGGATTACGCTGCATGCCTTTTGGACGCCGGTCGGCACCGATGCTCCGCTGTCGGAGCCGCATTGGCCCGTGATCCTCGATTTGATCGATCGGCACAAAGTGACACCCGAATTGTGGGTCATGCTGGGCGAGAATCTGCTCGACCCGCTGCCCGAAGCCGATCGCGCGCAACGTGCGGCCGACATCTTGGCGCCAGTGTTGAAAGCCGCGGCGGAACGCAATTGCCGCATTGGCCTCTACAATCACGGCGGCTGGTTCGGCGAACCGGACAATCAAATCCGCATCATCGAAGCCTTGCGCGCGATGAAGCTCGAGAATGTTGGCATCGTTTACAACTTCCACCACGGCCACGAGCACGCGGCAGCGTTCCCCGAGCTCGCCAAGCGGATGACGCCCCACCTGATGTCGGTCAACGTAAGCGGGATACGGGCCGAAGGTCCGAAAATCTTACCGTTTGGATCGGGCGACCAAGAGCTAAAGATGCTGCAAGCTCTGGAGGACGCCGGCTATCACGGCCCGATTGGCATTCTCGGCCACCGGGACGCGGTCGATGCGCGGCAGAGCTTGCAGGAGAATCTTGACGGGATCGAGCGGTTACGCGGCGGGCCGTAAGGCGGCTTTCTTTTTTTCTGCTTTTCCTCGCAAATGTCCAGAAACGATTGACAACTGGTCGTCTAAGGGGTAAATTTACCGCTTAGACGTATAGTGGGCCGTCGTGAGGCAGGGTGGGCTATGTCGTCACTTTCTCCATAAATATCGTGCGATGATCGCATTTTCCGTACGACTGATCGTGGCAGCGATTCTTCTCGCTGCAGCGACGCTTAAGTTCCACGGCATAGTTACCGGAGCGTTGACCAGCGCAGGTTTGGCTGTCCCTGTTTGGATAACAACCACCATTGCCTTGGTTGAAGCCTTAGTCGCATGGCAATTGATTGCTTATCGACAGCGCGCGTTGCCAGTGTTTACAGGCCTCATTCTTTTTGGGTTCTTGCTGATTGCCGCGTTTTCATATTGGCTTGCTGGTGCGGCCGAATGCAATTGTTTTGGGTTTCTTGTTGCTCATCCATCAGGACCGGTTTTAATTGATATCAGCTGCCTCGTTTCCCTTTGGCTCGTGCGTCCGGTGCATTTTCTGCAGAATTTAAGGCGAGAAGTTCGTGCTTGGAAGCACAGAATAGCGAACAGGCACGGTGTATCAATAATCGCAACTGCGAGCATCGTGGTTATATCCATTCCGTGCCTGTTTGGAACGTAACCGTTCACAGGGCGGGCATACACGGAACCTGGAAAATGTGGAATACCAACTTTCCCGTGATCTGCGCTATGCGAACAATTTTCTTGTGGTGCATTTCGCCTGAAATCGGAAGAGTTGGCGCGAAACGTAGTATCAGCGGTTTCAAAAGCACGAAAAAAGCCTTGTTTTCTGGCCTCTCCAGAGTGTGAACGGTTACGTTTGGAACAGACGCCGGGCGTGCAATTATTCGTTTGCCGTCAGTGACGCGAATTGTGGCTTCAATTTCGGACGTGGGTCCGGGAGCCGCGGATACCTGGGTCACCGGGCAACTATCGCTTACCAATACTACCGATATGTCGGCGGAGGTTGCTGGGGCTAACGCGACATGCGGATGTATCCTTATTGGAGATCTTGTTCCGCGGATACCTCCCAACGAAACCGTCTCGATTCCTTTTCGAATGATTCGCCCTAGTACCACAGGTGACTTTCGAAAGGAGTTGACATTGTATTTAGATCATCCCGATCAATATTCCGTGCGTTCCAACATCGTGGGGCGTGTTTTGGAAGAACTGTAATTCGGGCTAGCTGCTGTAAGTAGAATTCATTTCGTTAAGTGATCTGCTGTGTATTTTTCTAGAAGGATGAAATATGTCGCGCCTGTTATCATTGGTAGGCTGGTTTGCAATTGTAGTATCGCTACTGTTATTTTCTGCAGACGAAGCTAGGGCAGATGAACCAACTGTTCATTGCGAGGACTCCTATTCCTCCTGCAACGGTTACTGTATTACTGCAAACGCTGCATGTAATTCCGGCACGACCTTCAACTGTTTGTGTAAAATAAACATCGGCTAAGCATTGCCGGTCGCGTGCCATACTTCGTGCTTTGACAGTGCGCGGTACGGGCATCTGCCCGTCTGGGACGCGCCTGGTTCGTGCATTCAGTGTACAACTACTCGCGCGCGGGTATGAATGGCCGGCTTTTCGCGCGATACGGATATGCGATGATGCTAAATGTAGCCGATTACTCTTGCTTATCATTATTTTTCGTACTCGTGCTATCGACGACAGCAACTCAATGTGCTTCGGGAGCCGGTAAAGACGACGCCGTTCAATTTGTTAACTCGACGACGGGTCAGATTCCGAAAGCATTCCGCTGTTTTAGTTATGAAGCTTTACTGTCCTGGTCGCAGCAGGGGACTCGCTCACAGGATTGGGAGAAGGTTCGTTCTCGGGATAGGTGTTTTTGCGTCCACTCAGGCTCTACAAACAACCCGAAGTTTCAGGTACCTGATCCCACGCTTTGGCAGTCAGATGAAAGCGTGGTGATTCCAGAACGAGATTTTTACACGGTCCGGCTGAGCAATGAGCGATACACCGCCAGCTTCACTGACCAGAGTCGATTTACAGAAGGAGCGGGTAAGATGCTCGAGAGGGTTTCGCGGACATCGCGGCCTGAACGACCAAGTGTACTTATGATGATGCTTGGCGAAGTGTTTACCCACACTACCGTGGCTGATTTTATCAGCAATCCTTCGAGTGAGGTCGTGGAGTTTGTAGATCGGACGCGAGATGGTCGCAGTGCAAAGAAATTGGTTGTGAGGCTAGGTGTCGAGTCAATGAATTCTCGGGAGTCGTTGCCGAATCAGTTTACTTGGGAGTTCGACACACAAACAGGTTATTGTGTAAATGCGTCCGCTAGTCGCGTCGGACAGGATTCCGCCGAAATGGAGTATTCGATCGCGTACACAACAAAGAGTGACGATGTTTGGTTCCCAGAAAAGATAATCATGAGGACTGGGACGCTTGGAGTTGAACGCACGCTATACGTTCGCAATTGTAGCACTGAATGTACAATGAATGATCGGGAATGCTTGTTGAGCTATCATGGCCTCAAAGAGCCTGATTTCCTGAGTGATTCCAGCAGCAGAGTATGGCTAATATGGGCAAATGTCGGTGTAGTCTTAATCATACTAGGATTCCTACTGCGTCGCTATCGACGACGATGAGGCAGAAGTGACTGCCATCCGTTCTCTGCCAGTTTGGCGTCAATCAAGGAATGCAATATGAAGTTTCCGCCAATCGCTACCGGACTCATTCTCCTGCTAGCCAGCTCCACCACTTCGGCGGATCCCCCCGATAACAATATGTGTTTTCAGCAAGTGATCTTGCGACTCGACAAAATTTCGGAACGTCTTAAGCAGCTTTCCGACCACTTGGAGCAACTAGAACATCGAATTGCGCAGCTGGAGGCCCGAAGTCTCTGGCGTGACAAGCATGGCATAGTGTATGACGCAACAGGTCGTCCAGTTGGCATATGGGGAGTTGATGTTCCCCTCATGACTTACTGACTCACAAGCGTGAAGTCATTCTTCCTGGGTGCGAGGGAGACAAAAGCGACTGCCGCAGATAACATAGTGTCGAGATCAGCAAATTCGGCTAATGCCCTCAAGCTGCGGCGGCTCTTACTGATCTCCCCAGACCAATGCCATAGTCGAGTGGTCACCTCGTCCCGACGACTTAGCACGCGAGTGCCTCCCTTTGCTCAAAGCGTGGCACACGCTAGACTTACGATTTCCGCCGTTAGGCAGATGGCGAACTGAACAGGATTTGCGGTTATGGCTCGACAGTGTGAAGTGTGCGGCAAGCAGGCCCAGTTGGGCAATCAGGTTGCCATTCGGGGTAAGAAAAAGTACCTGGGCGGTGTCGGTACGAAGATTACTGGCATCAGCCGGCGGAAGTTCCGGCCTAATTTACAGCGGGTGAAGGTCTCCGAACCCAACGGCGCCCACGCCGCCAAGCTGGTGTGCGTGCAGTGTTTGCGAAGCGGGGCGGTCACCAAGATCGTCCGCCAAGCGCCGTTCACGGTTCCAACGAAACCGGCCACGAAGACCGTTGCCAAGACTCCGTCCAAAACTCCCGCGAAGGCTGCCGCCCGCTAATAAGCCATGGCGATCTCCCGCGCCGATGTCGAGAAGGTCGCGCTGCTGAGCCGTTTGCGACTTAGCGAGGCCGAGCTTGATACGATGACGACTCAGCTCGCGCAGATCGTCACGTACGTGGACCACTTGGCGGAAGTGGATACGGAGCACGTAGCCCCGATGGCCCACGCGGTTGAGGTGCATAACGTCTTTCGCGACGACCAAGTGGCCGTCAGCCTGCCGCGCGAGGAGGCTCTCCGAAACGCGCCGCATCGCAGCGAGGAAGGGTATCTCGTTCCGGCGGTGCTCGGCGACTGAGAACATGCCTTGGAATTATTGGACACGTGGAACCGACGCCGTTAGCCATAAACGTTCGCGGAATAGAAGGATTGATGTATTCAAGCCGGAGGCTTGACAGCCATTAGCCGGTGGTAAGCGCCAGCGCCACCACCGGTAGGACGAGCAATGCGATTGTAGCACCCCGGCAGGGGTGCCAGCAGTTTACGATGCTGGAACCTGCTGCGACCCCGCCGGGGTCGTGCAACGAAACGATTTGCTTGCCGGTGGTGCGCTTCGCGACCACCGGCTAATGGCTGTCATCCCGCTGGGATGAAAGAGGTCGTAGCCAGGTTGAGAAGGGTTAACGGCGTAGGTTAGCACCCGAATCGCATCGTTGTAGCGTTATCCGCTCGAAACCCATTCGGTCCCATGCCGCTTCACGAGCTTTCCGCCACTGAACAGCTCCGGCTTCTGGAGACGGGAGAAGTCGCGGCGGTTGAGCTTTGCCAATCGTACCTCGACCAGATCTCCGCGCACGACGGCGAGGTGGGAGCGTTTTTGCGTGTGTCCTCCGCGGCCGCACTCGAGCAAGCTGCCTCGATCGATACTCGCCGCAAGAAGGGCGAGCCGCTCGGCAAGCTCGCCGGTCTGCCGGTGGCGGTGAAAGACATCCTCTGCCAGCGGGGCGAGCTGACGACATGCGCTTCGCGGATGCTCGCCGATTTTCGTCCGCCGTATGACGCGGGGGTGATCAAGCGACTTCGCGCCGCGGATGCGGTGTTCATCGGCCGCACGAACATGGACGAGTTCGCGATGGGCGGCTCGACTGAGAACTCGGCAGTTCAACCGACACGCAACCCGTGGGATCTCGCCCGCACTCCGGGCGGGTCGAGCGGTGGCTCGGCCGCGGCGGTTGCCGCAGCGATGGCCCCGCTCGCAATCGGCACCGATACCGGCGGATCGATCCGCCAACCGGCGGCGTTCTGCGGCATCACCGGCATGAAGCCGACATACGGCCGCGTGAATCGCTACGGACTCATTGCGTTCGCTAGCAGCCTCGATCAGATCGGGCCGATGGGCCACACCGCGGAAGATGTCGCATTGCTGCTAGAAGCAATCGCCGGAAATGACCCGCGCGATTCCACGTCGCTTGATGCGCCGGTTCCGCCCTACTCGAAAGGCATTGCCCTACCCATTAAGAATCTTCGCATCGGCGTGGTTCGCGAGCATTTTACCGAAGGGCTCGACGCCGATGTGGAGCAAGCGGTCCGCGTGGCAATAGAAGTCTGCCGGTCGCAGGGGGCGAAGATCGTCGACATTTCGCTGCCGACTGGGCGGCACGCGGTGGCCACTTACTACGTGATTGCGCCGTGCGAAGCTTCGAGCAATCTCGCCAGGTACGACGGCGCTCACTACGGCTACCGCACCGACGAAAAGGCGATGCTGGCGGAACTCGCCGCTGAGCGGCAACAGGCCATGACAACCGGCGGCCAGGCAGCGGTCGATGCGCTCGATACGCCGCTGGTGCGAATGTACCGCCGCAGCCGGGCCGAGGGGTTCGGTCCGGAAGTGAAGCGCCGCATTATGCTCGGAACTTACGCACTGAGCGCTGGATACTACGACGCCTATTACCTGAAGGCGCTGAAAGTCCGCCGACTGATTCGAGAGGACTACGACCGCGCGTTTGAACAAGTCGATCTCATCGCCGGGCCAGTAACGCCGGCGCCGGCATTTAAGCTCGGCGAAATGGTCGACGATCCGCTCGCGATGTATCTGCTCGATCTTTATACGGTCAGCGCGAATCTGGCCGGCATTCCGGCGATCAGTCTGCCGTGCGGTCTCTCAACCGCGCGGTTGCCGATTGGATTGCAACTCCAAGGGCCGCCACTGTCGGAAGAACTGCTGCTTCGCGCCGGCCACCAGTTTCAACAAGCAACCGAATGGCATCGCGAAAAACCAATACTTCAACCGCTAATTGACGCTGATGTCCGCTAATAGGAATGCAGAATTAATTCACTTCGATTA
This sequence comes from Pirellulales bacterium, assembly GCA_040901765.1. Classification (GTDB taxonomy): domain Bacteria; phylum Planctomycetota; class Planctomycetia; order Pirellulales; family Lacipirellulaceae; genus JBBDYG01. The sequence continues at coordinate 410,607 of JBBDYG010000040.1, read as the reverse complement.
TTAGCATCCATTAGCGTTCATCAGCGGCCCACAAATGTCGTCCCCTTACACCACGATCATCGGTCTGGAGGTTCACGTGCAGCTTGCGACGGCGAGCAAGCTGTTCTGCGGGTGCAGCACACGTTTCGGCGCCCCGCCCAACGCGCAAACCTGCCCGGTGTGCATTGGCCTGCCGGGTGCCCTCCCAGTGATGAACCGCAAAGCATTTCAACTTGCGCTGAAAACCGCGGTCGCGCTAAATTGCGAAATCCCCGAGTTCACCAAGTGGGACCGCAAGCAATACTACTACCCCGATTTGCCGAAGGGTTATCAAATCAGCCAGTACGATTTGCCGATGTCGCAGCACGGCTATTTCGAGATTGCTGATCCGCAGGGGGGGCATGAGCCGAAGCGGGTCCGCATCCTTCGCGCCCATTTGGAAGAAGACGCCGGCAAGAGTATTCACGACGAAGTCGCCGGTAAGGGAGATAGCCTGATCGATCTCAACCGCACGGGCACGCCGCTGCTCGAGATTGTCAGCGAGCCCGATTTGCGAAGTTCGCTGGAAGCCAAGGCGTTCCTCACCGAGCTACGGTTGCTGCTGACCTACATTGGCGTTTCCGATTGTAATATGCAGGAAGGAAGTCTGCGGGTCGATGCGAACGTCAATTTGCATCTCGCCACCCCGCAAGGCAAGGTGGCGACGCCAATTGTCGAGATCAAGAACATGAACAGCTTCCGCGCCGTTGAGCGGGCCCTCGATTACGAAGCGGAGCGGCAGTATCGCGTCTGGCAAGAAACGGGCCAACGACTCGGCGACGTTCCCAAGCAGACCCGCGGTTGGGACGACACGGCCGGTGTTACGCGCGCTCAGCGGAGCAAGGAGGAGTCGAGCGATTATCGCTATTTTCCCGATCCCGACCTGGTGCCGGTAATTACGACGGTCGCCGACGTCGATGCGGTACGGGCATCGCTGGAAGAAGCGCCGGCCGCGCTACGGTTGCGCATCGAAACCGCGTTCGGTGTCTCCGCATACGACGCCAACGTGATTGTGAATCAAGGCCGCGAGTTGGCAGACTATTATTTGGCTGTTGCGAAAGGCTGCGGCGATGGCAAGGCGGCAGCAAATTGGGTCACACAAGATGTAATGCGCGTATTGAAAGAGCGCGAATGGACTTTGGACCAGCTAGTAGACACTCGAGGAATCACTCCCGAGTGGATAGCTGATTTGGTCAAGAGAGCAACGACGAGCGCGCTCACACGGGGCCAGGCTCGGCAGGTTTTCGATGCTAAAGTGCGCGAAGTTTCCGTTGCAATACATGATACTATTGAGTTCACAGTCGACGCCATTGTCGCAAAGCTCGGGATCCAGCAAGTCGACGAATCGGAGCTGGTATCGCTTTGCCAGGAGCTTCTTGCTGCCAATCCACGAACCATAGCCGACGTCAGAGCCGGAAAACTACAAGCGGTGGGCGCCCTCATCGGCCAGGCTAAGAAAAAGAACCCTAACGCCGACCCCAATCGAGTGCGGGAGATCTGTTTGGATCTGATACAATCGGGTTCCGTGTAATCTCGTCAAATCTTCGACTTTGACTCTCGTGACGGAGTCAAGGTATACTTTAATGATTAAGGTCGAAGCTATATCCGACAGGGGAGCCGGAAATGACTTACCGCGGACATGTTAAGAACGGGCAGATCGCTCTCGATGAACCGGTCGAATTACCGGATGGTACGGAAGTGAATGTCGAGGTCGTGCAGAACGGAGAGGGTCAGCCGACGATCTGGGACAAGTTGTTGGAAATGGCAGGAACTGTGGAGGGACCGGAGGACTGGGCTCATAATCACGATCACTACCTTTATGGAACTCCGAAACGACCATGACTTACCGCGGACACGTCAAGAACGGGCAGATAACTCTTGTTGATACGGTTGACTTACCTGAGGGGATCGAGGTGCAAGTCGAACTTATTGATCGAGATGCCAACGATTTAAATGCGATACTGCTGCGACATGCGGGGAAAGGTCGCGATTTACCTTCCGACTTGGCGGCGAATCACGACTATTACGTGCATGGAAAGCCCCAACAATGACTCAGACTTTCGCCGATAGCTTCTATCTGTTGGCGCTCTTCAATCCGCGCGATTCGGCCCATCAGCGGGCAGTGGCCGCTTCGCAATCTTTAGAAGGAGTCTTGGTCACTACCGAGTGGGTACTCACAGAAGTCGCGGATGCCTTGTCGAATCCTATAAATCGCAACGCCTGCGTTGACTTCATCAACGACCTTCGTCATTCACCACGCTTTAAGATCGAATCATCGTCGAACGCCCTGTTTGAGTCTGGCTGGTCACTTTACGCGGCTCGCCCCGACAAAGACTGGTCTCTAACCGACTGCATCTCGTTCGTAGTGATGCAGGAGCGGGGCATCACTGAGGCGCTGACGGGCGACCACCATTTCGAGCAAGCGGGATTCCGGGCGCTACTGAAATAGGCTCTCGCCCTTCATGCCCCCCATCATCACGCTCACGACCGACTTCGGTTCCAGCAGTCGGTACGTCGCCGCGATGAAGGGCGTCATCCTTTCGATCAGCCCAAACGTGCGATTGATAGACATCACCCACAGCATTCCGCGGCAGGACATCCGCGCCGGGGGCATTGCTCTTGCCGAAACGGCGCCCTACTTCCCGGCCGGAACGATCCACGTGGCGGTTGTCGATCCGGGGGTCGGAACGGATCGCCGCATTATTTACGTGGAGATTGGCGACGGCCGGTACATCGCGCCCGACAACGGCCTCCTTTCACAGTTGGCAGCGCGGCAACAACCGCGTAACATACGCGAGGTTGTCGATCCGCGGTTCTGGCGACCGACGGTGTCGGCCACGTTTCACGGTCGCGATATCATGGCTCCCGTGGCGGCACACCTCAGTTTAGGCATATCCTTCGAAGAGTTGGGCCGGCCGCTATCCGAACTCACTTTGCTGCCGTTAGACGAGGTTACAAAAGTGGGTAAACGAATCACCGGCAAGGTCGTCGAGATCGATTCCTTCGGCAATCTGATGACTGACATTTCCCGCGATGCGCTCGCCAGCGTGTCGTCGGGCGAATCGGTCCGCATCACGTGCGACGAACACCAGACACTCGGCATCTTTCGCACCTACGCCGATCAACCGGAAATGACGTTCATTGCGCTGATAGGCTCTAGCGATCGGCTGGAACTGGCGATCGTGGGCGAGAACGCCGCCGCGATGCTTGGCGTACGCGTTGATACGCCGGTCGTCGTGGAGTGGTAGCCGACTTCTTTCCAGGGAATGGTTGTTAGGGGAGGTCGAGCGTAATGGCGATTAATTACTCGGCGTCGAATGCCCCCTCCCCTAGCACCTTTCCCGCGGACGGAGGAGGGGAACAGGAACCCACCAACGAAGAGCTGCGCGAGTGGGATCGGCACCATTACTGGCACTCGTTCACGCCGATGCAGGCCTACGAGCCGCTGGTGATTGAGCGAGCCGACGGAGCGATGCTGATCGATATCGACGGCAAGCGCTATCTCGATGGCGCGGCGAGCATGTGGTGCAATGTTCACGGCCACAATCATCCCGCCATCAATGACGCGATCCGCACGCAACTCGATAAAGTCGCCCACACGACCTCGCTCGGAATGGGCAACGCCACGACGGTCAAGCTTGCCCGGCGACTCGCGGAAATCGCGCCGGGCAATTTGGAACATACTTTCTTTTCCAGCGACGGGGCTTCGGCGATTGAGGTCGCGTTGAAGGCGGCGTTTCAATACTGGCGGCAATGCGCGCGTCCGCGCCCAGAGAAAACGAAGTTCATCGCGCTCGGCGAAGCCTACCACGGCGACACACTGGGTGCCGCGGCGGTCGGCGGTATCGAGCGATTCCACGCACTATTTGAGCCGCTGTTGTTTGACGTGATTCGATTCCCGTCGCCCGACGTGCGGCGCCAGCCGGCCGGCGCGGATCATTTCTTGCGGCAGCTCGAATCGTTGCTGCAGGAACACCACGCCGAAGTCGCGGCGATGGTCATGGAGCCTCTCGTTCAGTGTGCGGCCGGCATGGTGATGCATCCACCCGGCTTCCTGCGCGGGGTGCGCGAGTTAACGCGCCGATACAACGTGCTTCTGATCGTTGACGAAGTAGCCACCGGCTTCGGCCGCACCGGCGCCATGTTCGCGTGCGAACGGGAAGACGTGGTGCCAGATTTTCTCTGCCTCGGAAAAGGCATTAGCGGCGGTTACTTGCCCTTGTCCGCCACAATCACCCATGGCGAAATCTGGAAGGCGTTTCAGGGCGACGCCGATGCCGGCCGGACCCTGTTCCACGGCCACACTTACAGTGGGAATCCACTCGCTTGTGCTGCGGCACTGGCGTCGCTCGACCTGTTCAAGCAGGAGCAAACTCTCGAGCGATTGCAAGGGACAATCGCGCAACTGGGCGAACATCTGGAGCGCCTCGTGGCGCATCCAAACGTGGCCCACGTTCGGCAATGCGGCCTCATCGGCGCATTTGATTTAGTTGTCGATAAAAGCACAGCGGCACCGTTTCCGCTGGAGCTTGCCATTGGCCGCAAGATCGCTCGATACGCGCTTGAACGAGGCGTATGGCTCCGCCCGCAACCCCACTTTGTGTATGTCATGCCGCCGCTGTCGATTACAGTTGACGAGTTGGATCACATGATGAATACGATTGCTTCCGCACTCGGTGCATTGACAGCCCTAGATCACGATGCTTAGCACCAATCCCAGCAAATGAGCCTTCAACCCTCGGCTGCCGAGTTACTGCTACACTTAGACGTGATCGATGGCTTGCGCCGCGCCTACGAAGAAAGCGGCGTCGGCACAGATCATCCGGTTGAGCAAGGTGGCTTTATACTCTGCGATCCGGACACGGCGACATTTGTGCTGGTGAGGCTGCCGGCTGGCGGGCAGGCGTCGCTCGTCTTCCCGCTCCGTGTCGATGGAACCTTCCAGGGAAAACAAATCGTCGGGAGCTTCCATACACATCCCAACACAGGTTTAGAATGGCAGCAGGAGCCTAGTCCACAGGATATTCGTCTCTCGCAGGACTATCCGGAAACGATGGGCCAGCATCAGTTTGTGATCGCCAAGGATACAATGTACCATATCGACAACGATGGTGAGGTCACTATCTTAGGGTCAACACCTCAACTCCTTGAACTTGGATAGACAATTCGGCCATGATTGCGATCAAATCGCCAGAATTCGACGCACGATTACTTACTGGCATCCGTGTCGCGCTCGGCAAAGCTCGCGAGCTGGGATATTCCGTGGAACGCATGGATGTTACCGCCTCAGTTACGCAAGGAATCTGCAAGGTGTATTTCGCTCCCCTTGCCGATCCGGGGACTATTGCGAGTGGTGGTGACCTGTCTCTCGACGTCGATCCGCAGACGGAAGAGGTCACAGGAGTCCAACGCGGTCAATGAGATTGGGCGTCCGATGTCCTCTCGACAGCAAGTTTCATTCTTCGCTCGCTTCCATCCCAAGCTGCCGCATTTTGCGGTACAGATTGGAGCGATGGACGCCCAGTGCTGTCGCGGCTTCGCTTACGTTGCCGCGTAGTCGGCCGATCGTGCGGTGGATGTAGTCGCGTTGGAACTGCTGGGTTGCCTCCTGCAACGCTTGGCCCAATTCAACGGCATCGGGTCGTTCCGATTGCGGAGCGAGGATGAAGGACAGGTCGGCGGCGTCAATCTTATCACCGGCGGTGAGATAAACGAGCCGCTCTATGAGATTGCGCAGCTCCCGCACGTTGCCTGGCCATAAGTGGGCAATGAGCCGTTTCTTCGCGGCAGCGGTTAGCGCCGGTTGCTTGCGTCCCATCTTGCGGCAGAACTGCTGCAAGAAGTGCTGTGCCAAGATGAGCACGTCGTCCCCACGCTCGCGAAGCGGCGGCAGTTCAAGTGACACGACGTTGAGGCGATAATACAAATCCTCACGGAATCGTCGTTCGCGAACGAGCGTCGCCAGATCGCGATTCGTAGCGGCAACGATGCGAACTTCGGTGTGAATCGGCGTGTTCCCACCGACCCGCACGATGGTCTTCTCTTCAAGCACCCGCAACAACTTGGCTTGGCCACCGAGGCTCATATCGCCGATTTCATCGAGAAATAGCGTCCCTCCCGCGGCTATCTCAAACTTGCCGGCCCGGGTTTCGCGGGCGTCGGTAAAAGCTCCCTTCTCGTGGCCAAACAGTTCGCTCTCAAGCAAAGTTTCCGCCAACGCTGCGCAGTTGACCGCGACGAACGGCTCCTTGCGGCGTCGGCTGAAGTAGTGCAGCGACTGTGCGACGATTTCCTTGCCCGTGCCATTCTCGCCGAGCACGAGAATTGCCAAGTCCGTATTTGCGACACGGGCGACTGTCGAGCGTAGCGCCACAATGGCGGGAGCCTGCCCGACAAGTTGCACGCCCTCGGCCGCTTGCTCGACCAGTTGCTCTTGGCGCTGGAGCAACGTTTCGAGTTGTTGCGTATTCTGGAGCGCGATCGCGGCATAGCGGGCGACATCCGCCAAGCCTCGCTCGTCCTCCGACGAAAAAACGCCTTTTTGTTTGTTCAGAAGCTCAAACGCACCAAGCCGTTCGCCGCTCGGCGCTAAGAGCGGCACGCAGAGCAAAGATTGCGTTCGATAGCCGGTGCGCTGGTCGACGGCTCGGTCAATTTCCTGCGGATCGTGGTTTACATCGACCCGCCGCGCGACCCCCGACTGCACGACCTGTCCGACGACGCCGGCGTCGTCCGGTATCCGCAGCTCGCCGCCTTCGATGCCCAGCGCTGGCCGGCCGACCAAAGTTCGGTTCGCACGATCCCACAAAAAGATGCTCGCACGATCGGCGTGAAACAGCCGCGTCGCGGCCTCGGCCATTGCCACCAGCAGCGTTTCCATGTCGCTTGACTGGTGCCATTGGTGAGTCATGTTGAGCAGCGCAGCGAATCGCTCGGCTTGCCGTTGGCCGACACAGCGCTCGTTGATGAGTTGCTCACAACGGCCGACCACGTCGCCGAAAACCGCAACTAACGATTCGTCCAACCGAGTTTGCAATAACAACGCCGCCGAGAGGTGGCCGGCGTTTGAATACAGCGGCACCGCGACCCAATCCTTCCGTCGCACCGGACGTTCAGAATCCAAGGTCTCTGCGGCAAGGTCCGTGGGCACTTTGGACGCCGTCGTTCCGGCTGTTGCGACGGCGTTCCAGTGCGGCGGGTCCGACTGGACAATTGCAGCTGCGGACACGCCTTCGAGTGTCGTCATAACGGCTACAGCCTCCTGTCGAAAATATTCCGGGGAAATAGCGTTAGTTGCTGAATTCAGCAGGTTTTTGACAATATCTAGCATTTTTTGACAAGCGACCTCGACGATAATCGACCCAGTTCAATAACGCGACATAATTATACGTTAATGTCGCAGTATTGCAACTATTCTTGTTGGCGTTTGTCGCGATCCTTCCGCGGACTGCTCCGGCAGACGATTGGCTCGATAGCTGTTAGACTGGCGGACACGTAATCGTTTTCTCGCCGAGTTTGCGCCGTTTCGGTGCCACAGGAGCCAAGTCATGCCGGGCATGTTCGCGGGCAAGCAGGGGTTGATCACCGGGGTCTTCAATAAGCAATCGATCGCCTGGGCGATTGCCGAACGGGTCATGAACGAAGGGGGCGAATGCGGGTTTAGCTATATGCCCGACAAAGCGGAGGACGAGCGGCAGAAGAACTTGGGCCGCGTCACGAAGCTCACGGAGGGTATCCCCCAGGTAAGGTTCCTGCAGCCGATGGACGTGACGAACGACGAGCAGATCGCCGCGGTGATCGGCCGCTGCCGAGAAGAGTTTGGCGGCCTCGATTTCTTGCTCCACTCGATCGCCTTCGCCCTGCCCGACGACCTCAAGCGGGACACGATCGAAACGAGCCGCGCCGGCTTCAAGCTGGCGATGGAGATCAGCGCCTACAGTTTGCTCGCGCTGGCCAATGCGGCCAAGGATATTCTACGGCCGGGGGCAACGATTCTTACGCTTACTTACTACGGCGGCGAAAAAGCCGTGCCGGGCTACAACGTAATGGGCGTATGCAAGGCCGCGCTCGATTCGATCGTCAAATACCTGGCGTTCGATCTAGGCGTGCGCGGCGTTCGGGTGAATGCGCTCAGCGCGGGGCCACTACAAACCATTTCCGGCCGCGGCGCGGGTGTCGACGACATGCTCAAACTTTACGAAGCGATGGCACCTTTGGGACGGAACATCACGCACGACGAAGCGGGCAATTGCGGCGCGTTTCTCCTCTCGGAAATGTCGTCCGGCATCACGGGCGAAATCTTGCACCTCGACGGCGGCTTCAACATCATGGGCACGCCGGGACGGATGATCGACCGCATCAAACTGGGGACGTAGAACCGCTAATTCACGCTAATGGGGCACAAGTAGATCAGGCTTCAATTAGCGCACCGCCAGTTGATTAGCGAATATTAGCGTTAATCAGCGGTTAGCAATTGCGCGATCGATTCAAAACCGCTTACCCCGGCGTATCCAGATACAGGTCTGGCTCATCTGCCGCTGCATCGTCGGCATTTTGTTTCGTGGCACGTTTGTTGGCATGGCCGCAACGCAAGTTATGGCCGTACCAAAGGTCACGGCGGACTGTCCGGAAAACAACGATGTTGCTCAAGTCGGTAAGTGATACACGCCAGCGATTCCGAAACGTTGGTTTGAATACTCCCTGTCGAACGGCTCTAATAGAGGGGATGAGTCCTTAATCTGGAGCGTGCCATGGGACGAATAACATTGCGCATCGCATTTTCGCGAGTGTTGTACCTGGGTACGATCATCAGCGTTCTGGGACCGTCCTTGAGCCTTGGACCACACGCTAACGCCGCCACGGCGGACGGGGTGGCCCAAAGCGAGCGAGCGGTCAGTTTCACAGGCGCGAACGGTGTGAAGTTGGCCGGGACGCTGCTAGTCCCCGCGCACGAGCCCGATGCGAAAATAGCCGGTGTCATTATCGTGGCGGGCAGCGGACCAACTGATCGCGACGGCAACTCAGCACTCTTGAACGTGAAGATCAATCTGCTCAAGCAGATTGCCGAACAACTAGCTCAAGAGGGGATTGCCAGTTTGCGATACGACAAGCGCGGCCAGTACGCCAGTGGAGAGGCGCCCACGGATCGGGAGTTACTGTATGCGTTCACACTGTGGGAGAACTATGTGGGCGATACCGCGGCCGCACTTGCGTATCTCCAGGAACAGGCGGAAATCGACGCTAACCGGACCGCAATGATTGGGCATAGCGAAGGCGGAATGCTGATCCTGCAAGCTGCTGTGGAAGGCAAGGGCTTCCATAAACCGCCGGCGGCGCTGGTGCTCGCTTCCACGCCGGGGCGTCGAGCCGACGTCATCATGCGCGAGCAAGTTGGCAGCGACCTCGTCGCGATGTTTTTTCTGAAGAAGAACGACGAGATCATGGAAGCCATCGAGCAGACGGGTCGGGTGCCCGGGGATGTTCCTTTTGCGTTGGCAAGTCTCTATCCGCCTGAATTTGGCAAGTTCGCGCAAAGCATGTTTAAGTTTGATGGGCCTGTTAGGGCCTCTCGTTTTCCGGGGCCGGTGCTCGTGCTCGCGGGAGCGAAGGACTTGCAACACAAGGCCGACCTGGAGACGGCCGCTCTGAGTGCCGGATTGAGGAGACGGCAGCCGGACGACCATGAGGTGTACATTGTGCCGGAGGCGAGTCATAACCTCAAGCGGGTGAGATCCGACTACGACCATGCGTTCGCAGGTGACTTTGCCCCCGAAGCCGCCGCAAAGTTGCGCACGTGGCTCGGCAAGAAGCTTTGCAGCACGAGAGGGGAATGATAACGCGAGTCCCGCCACAAGTCTCTGCGAGTCTTGCCGCACTTGTGGAAATCCAATCAAACGACCCATCGATGGCCCTCCCAAACTCTTCCGCTTCTGCCCCCCGTCCGGAGAGTTGGAGTGCCCGAATGCCACTTTCCATCAGCCATTGAACTGGCCGACGGCCGATCGCCAAGAGCCGACATCCTTTCTCACCCCGGCGTATCCAAATACGGATCCTGGCTCATCTGCCGCTGCATTTTTTGGCGTTCTTTTTCGTGGTACAGCAGAATCTTGCGGTCGCGGAAGTGGCGGCGTTCGACTTTGCGTTGAGCGCGATGGAACAACGATTCGTATCGCGCGAGCGGGCCTTGCGATTTTTCGCCGATCGCTTTGAGCTTGCGGGCGCGTTTTGGCCCCAGGCCCATTAACAAGATTTCGTCATCGAGCGCCAGGAATTGGCGATAGGTGCCGGGATCGCCCTGCCGGCCACAACGGCCGATAAGTTGCCGGTCGATGCGCTGCGACTCGTGCAGCTCGGTGCAAACGACGTGAATGCCACCCAGCTCGGGCACGCCGGGACCGAGCTTAATATCGGTGCCGCGACCGGCCATATTGGTGGCGACGGTAATTTTGCCGATTTGGCCTGCCTCCGCGACGATTTCCGCTTCGCGGGCCACGTGCCGGGCGTTGAGCACCGTGTTCTCGATGCCGTGTGCTTCGAGCATCGCCGCCAATTTCTCGCTCTTGTCGATCGACCGCGTGCCGATGAGCACGGGCCGGCCTGCGGCATGTTGTTCGATCACGTCATCGACGATCGCCTGCCACTTTTCGTCGCTCGTGCCGAAAACCAAGGTCGGCAGCTTTTTACGAATCGGTGGGCGATTCGTGGGAATCGGCACGACGTAGACGCGGTAGATTTTGCGCAATTCGCCGGCACTGCTGCTCGCCGTTCCGGTCATGCCCGAGAGCATATGGTAGCGCAAGAAGAAGTCCTGCACGGTAATCCGCGCGGCCTGATTGGTGGCGAACGTGATATCGACCGCTTCCTTGGCTTCGATGGCCTGATGGATTCCAGCGCGCCACTTACGGCCCTCGGCTAGTCGGCCCGTGAATTCATCCACAATCACAATCTCGCCATCGCGGATCACGTAGTGGCGGTCGATCAACATTTCGCGGCCGACTTTGATCCCCCGCTCGACGTACTCGTAGATTGTCGAGAGGGGCAATTTGTTCATGGCAGCCGGCTTCGAGAGCTCGCGCACCAGCCGTCGCCCGGCGAGCGTCAGGTCGACGCGTTTTTCATCGTGCTCGTAGTCGTAGTGAACATCCTCCTCGAATCGGCCGACGTTCTCCGCGGCCCAGTGATACGCTTCCGCGGCGATTTTCTCGTCCTCGCCCGGCGCGGCGCTGATGATGAGGGGCGTGCGAGCTTCGTCGATTAAAATGCTGTCGGCCTCATCGACGAGCATGAAATGCAAATTGCCTTGCACCGGTTTTTCGTGCGTGGCGCCCCGCTCGCCGAGCATCTCGCCGAATACATCACGATGTCCTTCTTCGATTCGCCGCTTGAGCAGGCGGTCGCGGAGGAAATCGAACCCCATTTCGTTCGCAGTGCCGTAGGTCACGTCGCAGGCGTAGGCCTTGTAGCGGTCCGGCTGCTGCATTTGCGATTGGATCACGCCGACCGTCATGCCGAGTGCCTCGTAGAGTGGCCGCATCCAATTGGCATCGCGCTGCGCGAGGTAATCGTTCACCGTCGCGAGGTGGGCACCCTTCCCCTGCAGCGCGGCGAGGTAAAGCGGCAAGGTGGCGGTGAGGGTCTTTCCTTCGCCGGTCTGCATTTCGATAATCGAGCCACTGTGAGCTGCGGCGCCGCCGACGAGTTGCACGTCGAAGTGCCGCATGTTTAGCCGTCGGCGTCCGGCTTCTCGCACGAGCGAAAACGCTTCGACCAGCAGTTGCTCAAGAGCTTCGCCGCTCTTGGCGCGGTAGCGAAGGGAAAGGCTCTCCTTGCGGAGGTCGTAGTCGCTGAGTGCTTCCAAGGCGGGACCGCGCTGGGCAATGAGCGGCACATAACCGGCCCATTGGGCCAGCCGACGGCGCACGGGACTTCCGAGAAGAGCGTCGAAACGTCGGCGAAAACCGTCAGGAAGGGCAGCCACGGGCACCAGCGATTACGGCCAACCCAGCGGGCGGCAAATGCGGATCAGGCGGAAAGGGATGCGCTCAATTGTTTCCACCAAAGCGGTTGCTAGTAAGGGGCTGAACGCTATCCGCGCGGGCGAAAGCCGTCGGTTGATTGCGTCGCCTCTCCCTGCATGTTGCTTTCCAGCGGCAAACTCGCCGCTTCCGCTTGCGAATACGGCATTCGTACCCTGGGCGGGGTCGATGCGGCGGGCATATCTGACCAGGCCACGGGCAGCACCTCTTGCGCCGGCGCAGTCGATTTCAGCGGCGTATCCCACCAGCCCGCGGCATTCGTGACCGGTGGTGGCGCGCTCGGCACCGATACCTGCGGCACACCCAGCGAGTTAGCCGCGGTCGCTTGCGACGCGCTCCTGAATTCCGGAGTGACAGACGCCGACGACGAATGCCCCGGCGGCGGCAACGGCGAACCTGCTGGAAGCACGGGTAGCGGGTCGCCAGAGTAATACGGTGCGGCCGAACCGGGCGCGAGCGAGCGCGTGGCCGGCGGCGGCACACGGTCAGCAGAGTAGAGCGGATTCGCGAAATGGCTGGGCTGATTCTGGCAGCCCGCGCAGAGCAGCACGGGGCTTATCAAGTGCGTGATGAAAATCAGCGACCTCATCGGCGACATCCGTGTCTGCCTCCGAGTAACGAGAAAAGTGCGGTCGTTCCCAACGAAGGGTGCTACACCGGCGCGGGCGTAGAGTACCAAACCTGCTTACCGCGTCCAGAGAGATCGCCGTAGGTCAGGCTTCGCCTGATTAGCCTACGCTAATTCGCCAAGTTGAATGGTGGGGCAGTCAGGCATAGCCTGACCTACTGCTAGCGGGCGGCCACTGGCTCAGTGACGTAGGGATTCACGATCACTAGCGGTTCGCTGGCAGCGGGCGCGGCGACCGTCGAGTCCTTCTTTTCCGCGGGCTTCGATTGTGGCTCGGAGGCCGAACTTGGCACATACGGGTTCTCGATGATGGCCGGTTCCACCGCCTCGATCACTTCGGGGGTCATCACTCCCGGCGGATAGGCGAATGGGCTGTAGCCGTAAGTTCGCGGCACCGGATAGCTGTAATACACCGGCGGAAACGCCGCGAAATGTGGAACGTTGTATTGCAAGCTGCTATAGAGATATCCAGCGCCGAAGCCGCCAAATCCATACCCGCAGCCTTCATAGGCACGGGCCGGGGCGGCACAGCAGGCACCCAACAGGCAGATACTCAGAAGAGCCTTGGTCATCGAATTTGCCTCAATCGCGGAACAAGTGGCGGGGCGAAAGGAAAATGCCGCCCCTATTTCAGGCTAATTGGGCAACTTGGTAAAAGCAAGTAAAACAGCCAGTTCGGCCCGCTTGCGGCTTAGCGCCTCGACCATTACAGTGCCACACGCGAAAAAAGTGGCACAGTGGCATTTCCCCTCCAAAAGCAGCCATTTCCAGAAAACAGGTGGCACACCTGGGCCAGCCCGTGACCCAACTCCTCGCCTTGGTTTCAGTCCGTCACGGTCCAGGCCGACCCTCTTCGGTTTTCGTCGCGTCGGCCTTCAATTCGGGCAGCGGGTACGGGGTTTCCGCCCCCGGCACCATGGGTACCTCGTAGACGACTTGCCCCAACTCCTCCGAATCGACTGCCGGCCCGCAACCAGCGGCCACCAAAAGCAAGACAGTACTCAGTCGCGGCGTGGGCATCATCGGCTCCGGTTCATGGATACTTCGCGAGCGTCGATTGTACCATGCCCCGCTCCGCTGTTTGAGATGCCTATACTGACTTTATGGATCGCCAGGCTCTCACCGACCAACTCAAGCAGCAGGCGCGATCGCTTGGGTTTTCACTAGCGGGAGTATGTCCGGCCGTTTCCCCGCTGGGTCTTGTGCATTTCGACGAGTGGCTCGCCAGGGGATACGCGGGCGAAATGCATTATCTGCGCGACCGCCGGGAGTCTTATGAACACCCGCGGCACGTGTTGGATGGCGTGCGAAGCATCGTCATGCTGGCGATGAACTATCGCACGGCAGAGCCGGCCATGCCGACGCCAGGCCAAGGCCGGGTCGCGCGATACGCCTGGGGCACAAGCGACTATCACGATCTCATTCACGAACGATTGCATCGGTTGGCTGACTGGCTGCGGGAAGGTCATCCGGGCGCAAGCGTCCGCGGTGTCGTCGATACCGCGCCCCTGATGGAACGTGATCTCGCTCAACTCGCCGGCTTGGGGTGGATCGGCAAGAACACGCTGCTGCTAAATCGCGACGCTGGGAGCTATTTTTTTCTCGCGGCGCTGCTCACCAATCTAGAGCTAACCATCGACTCGCCCCACACCGCCGACCACTGCGGCACCTGCACGGCCTGCCTCGATGCCTGTCCCACGGATGCGTTCCCCCAACCCTACCTGCTCGACGCTTCGCGCTGCATTAGCTATCTCACGATCGAGCATCGCTCGCAAATTCCCGAAGAATTACGGCCCGGCATCGGCAACTGGCTGTTCGGATGCGATGTCTGCCAGGAGGTATGCCCCTGGAACAGCCGCACGCCACAGAGTGAGCTGGTGGAATTCACGCCAACCCCCGACAGCAATCCTGCGGATGCCGTTGCGCTGTTCGATTTAGATGACGACGCGTTTCGAGAAAAGTTTCGTCACACGCCGTTGTGGCGATCCAAACGCCGCGGACTGTTGCGCAATGCGGCGATTGTGTTGGGCAACCACCCCATCGCCGCGGGCGTGGCTGCACTCGCCCACGGACTACATGACGCCGAATCGCTCGTACGGGGCGGATGCGCGTGGGCGCTCGGCAACTACGATGCGGCTGACGCTCGGCCGCTGCTTGAGTCGCAGCGCGATTGTGAAACCGAACCGGAAGTGCGGCAAGAAATCAACGCAGCCCTCGTGAGGCTAGCACATGAGCCGGCCTTCCAGCCGACCCCGCTTCGATAGACAATTGGGGGATGCCCGTTATTGCTCCCATCCCACTACGACCGCTACGCATTGGGAACCTCGTTCTCGATTTCCCGGTGGTTCAAGCGGCGCTAAGCGGGTACAGCGATGCACCGATGCGAATCATCGCCCGGCGGCTCGGCTGCCCTTATACGCTGTGCGAGGTGATGCTCGACCGGTTGGTGGTGCAGTTCAAAGAGCGACAGCGGACGCGTCATTTGCTGTATGTGGCCGACGAGGAGCATCCCACCGGCGGCCAGTTGATGGGCGCCGACCCGTCGGATTTCGGCCCGGCCGCGGTACGGATGGTGGCCGCTGGTTTCGACGTGATCGACATCAATTTTGGTTGCCCTGTGAAAAAGGTGCTAGGCCGCTGCCGAGGCGGTTTTCATTTGAGCCAGCCGGAAGTGGCGCTCGAAATCATCGACCGGGTCCGCGCTGCCGTGCCGGAAGAAATTCCGGTAACGCTTAAGATGCGGCGCGGCATTGATGATAGCGACGCCAGCCGGGATAACTTTTTTCACATTTTTGACGGCGCTTATGACCGCGGCGTGGCGGCTGTTACCGTCCACGGCCGTACGGTCGTCCAGCGTTACGACGGTCCCTCGCGGTGGGAGTTTCTGCGCGAGGTGAAGGCCCACGCCGGCTCGCGCATCGTTCTGGGCAGCGGCGACTTGTTCACGGCCCACGACTGCCTGGCGATGATGCGTTACACCGGCGTTGACGGCGTGACCGCCGCCCGCGGGGCGATCGGCAACCCCTGGATTTTCTCGCAAGCCCGCGCGCTGGCGGCCGGCCTACCGCTGCCAAACCCGCCGTCGCTCGATGAGCAACGGGACGTGATCGCCGAACACTACCGGCTGGCCGAAGAGCTGTACGGCCCCGAGCGCTGCCTGCCCGACATGCGAAAGTTCGCGATCAAGTATGCGCAACTTCATCCACAACACGCCGAGGTCCGCGAGGACTTTTGCAATGTGAAACAGGCCGGCGCTTGGCGCGACGTGCTCGGCAAGTGGTACAGTACCAACGCGCCCGGCGTTCATCCGGTTGTGGTGGAGCCCAACCCGTTAACGCTCGCGCCGTCGGCTACGGCGTTGGCGATGCATTGAGCCAGTAGCTTTCTCGCTGCTCCAAAAACTCGCGCCGGTTTTGGATCAGCCGGCTTTGTCGTTCTCCGGTCCACCGGTTTGCCGGAGAATCGAACTGCACCCGAATCAAGTCGCCAAGCTGGTGTCGATCGGCAATCGCGCTGGCCAACGCGAAACGAGCGCGATTCTGCGGATAGAGCGGCGCGCCAAGTTCCGAGAGTACCCAGCGGTCCAAATGAAGCTGTCGCCAACTTTCTTCGCCGCGAACATGCTGCTGAATTGAAGGCGGAAAGCGGACAACGGCCAACTCGTGAACCCACACGATGGATCGTTCGGCTCCTGGCGCGTAGAGTGCCCACGAAGGCCAGGTATCCCATCCGCCGAATCGTGTCGTAAACGGGAGCAATATCGCGGCTAGGACTAAGGCCGTGGCGATGCGATCGCCCCATTGGGGACTGCTAACCGCCTTCTCCTCGTGCGAAGTCGTACCGGCCGGCCAAAACAGCACCGGGGTCTGCACCGCAAGCCACAAATTCCAGACCAACACGCCGGCTTGATGTGCCAGCCCCCACGGTCCAATGATGGCGATCGTTGTGAGATGCATGACGACCGCCGCGATCACGCCGACATTCGCGGTTCGCCGAAAGCAAAGTAGCGCTGCAACAAGAAGCTCGGCAATTGGAAATAGCAGCGCAAGCCGAATGCGCACATTCTCCGGAATGTCGTCAATTGGCACCGCGACAAAGCCCAACAGCGTGGCAAGAAACTGCTGGCCGAGCGTCGTGGCAAACTCGTAGTCGAGCTTCGCGATCGCGGAGTGAAAGTAGATGCCGATCGTCAACCAACGCAGCAGGAGTAGTGCCCGCGGCGGCTCGGTTAAGGCGATGACCGCTACGAACAACCAGGCTTGAACTGCCCAGGGCTGCCAGCGAAGTTGATCGAGTGCTAAGAGCAATGCTAGGCACGCGAGCAGTACGCCGCCTGCGACGTGGGTGAACCGCCGGCTCAATGTCCATGCGGTGACGGCCACCAGCACCGAAGCGAACAGCACCCAGTCGAGAGCTGTAGGCAAGCTCGCGAGCGGCGCGAACGCGGGAACGGACGGCACGCTTGCGTGCGGCGTCCACAGCCGCCACGTCGAGCCGATTAGCAGCAGCAAAAACAGACCGGTCAATCGACGGATCCAGCAAATGCGATGCACAGTGCTGGAAAGATTCTCGCTCATCGCAAGAATCCGGGGACGTATTGCTTCACGCGCTCGCTCATGCTCGGCGGCTTGGGCGGTTTGGTGGCGCTCGCCGGGGGCGGCTGTGACTCGCTTCCGGCGATCTCGGCGGTCGCTTCCAAGAGCGGCAAATTGTGATTCACAAATTTCAACCAATAATCGTCCACATTTTTCCAGCAATCGAATAGCCGGTCCTCGGACAAGGCGGCGTCTGCCGCGGATATTTTGCGAACCAGGGCGAGCTTCTGCTGCGATGCCTCGGCATAAAAGTTGTCGTGCGGAAAGAGCAGATCGTGAAGCCCTACGTCGTCGATCCACACCTCGCCCGGACCGCTCAACTCGAACCGCACCTGGATTTGGCCGCGCGAATCAAGCGGCAAATCGTCTACGCCGAAGACGAGGTTCCGCCAGGCAAACTCGCCCGTGGTCGAGGTGAGTTGTTGGCCGTTAACACTGGTATATTGCCGATACCCGTGCCGCTCGGACTGAAAAATGATACGCAGCTCCGTCGTAGGTTCGACGCCGCGAACGCGAATGTAGGTTGTCAGCGCGAGTTGACCCGTACCGGGATTTGCGAACGGAGTACCGGCGATGCCGACGTTACCGCCGCCCGCTTGCAACCGCAACGAGGTTTTACCAGCATGAGGCGCGGTCGTATCGAGTGTTGCCGTGCCATCCGCCGCTGTAGAGAAAACACTCCAGCCCGCGATCGTCGCCGTTTCCGTAGGCTCAAGCGACGGGTTGATAAGGACGGGATAGGTGCGTTGGTCATTTAGATCCCGCGAGCGAAGGTCTTGAAGCTGCGCGGTCAAGCGGCTTGCTGCCGAGGGGGCGACGCGAGTACGAAGACCGGCCACAGTCACTTGAGGAACATCGCACCGCATGGCCACGGCGTCGAAGGGTTGCAAGGTTACATTCCAGACGTGCTGCCCCGGCGAATAGAATTCGCCTGCGGGCAGCTTCGGCTCGTTGGGTAGCGGCGCCATTCTGCCGCCCTGGGGGAAGTTAAGGGTCACTGCCGTTTCTACTATCCACGGCGCTTGATTCACAAGCACGCAGACGGTGCCCGTCGCGTCGGCATGCATTCGCACACTGACGCCGTGCTTTGTCGCTGAAGGCGAATCGCCCGGAGCTAATTGTTCCGGTAGCGCCGCGAGAAGCTGCAACAGCGGGCGCTGGAGGTCTTCGCCGCCGCGTGGCAGCGTCATGCCGCCCACGACGACCATTCCGACTTGCGTCTCGGCGAGGCTCGAAACAATCTGCCGCTGACCAACAGATGCGTCTGGCAGGGGAGACGTGCCGATCGTGAGATTCGTTCGCTCGGCGCCGAACGGACTAACTGCCTCGAAAGAGGTAAGCCGCTCCGCCGCCGGTCGTTGGTATTGAAGCAAGCCGCCGAATGTGCCCTGGGCAACGAGCTTGTCTAGCTCATCGGCGGCGTTGACCTGTTCATCGTGGGCTGCGTCAGCGAGGGCGCGGCCGTCCGAGACATAAGTTGGTCGCAAGAGATGGGTGTGGGGGTCGTTGGCAAAATGCTGGGGAGCGATCCCGGCCTCGCGCAATAATTCCGTCCAGGCCACCGCCCCATTTAATCGCGGTCGTATTCGCGCCGTAAATTCGGGATCGTCAAAAAGTTCTTCGCTGAGGAGCACGAGCCGTCGCGAGGAATTGCCGGTGCTCAGCCGGGCGGCGATTTCGCTGTAGAACCGGCTCACTCGATTGGCTCGCCAAGCGCGAAACGGGGCGTCTTGCTCGGCTAGTCCGCGACCTCGTGCCACGGGGTCCGCCGCGTCGTACGCCGTGGGCCATACGGCGTTCGTTTCCTCCAAGTACGCTTGCAAAGTTATGGCATCGCTGGTCCAGCGCGGACTCGGTAGCGTGGCCGACGTTCCACCGGCAAGCTGAATTCCCAGTCCTGCAAACGACGGATGATTGCCGTAGCGATCGACAACCTCTTGCGCCACATCGCCAAACGACTGCTGCACGCTGGGGTGCAGTAGGTTGTAGCGCACTGCCGCCGGTTTGCTCGCCGCGAACCATTGATGCCAATCCTTCCCGCGAACGTCTCGGCAAACGAGCGCCGCATCGAGCAACGGGTCGCTGCGCCGTTGCGATTCTAGCTGCGGCAATGGCGAGTCCATTCGCAACGCTGGAACCACCGCGACTCGCGCGCGGTCGCATACCCGCAGCAAAAGTTCGAGCGGATCGATCGCCGGCAAGTCGGTGGTGCCCGAGTCGAGCCAACTGCGGTCGAAGCGCGGCGTTCGTTGCAGGATACGACTCGGATAGATGGCGCTTCCCTCGGCGGCGACATTGATGACTGCGGCATTGTAGCCCGCATACCGCAAGTA
Organism: Pirellulales bacterium; assembly: GCA_040901765.1. Taxonomy (GTDB): domain Bacteria; phylum Planctomycetota; class Planctomycetia; order Pirellulales; family Lacipirellulaceae; genus JBBDYG01. Next base: position 390,998 of record JBBDYG010000040.1, on the reverse strand, counting down.
ATCCGCCAGGCGTGTGGAGGCTTCGTAGTACGACTGCCAATCATGCACCGTCTGCCCACTCGCGGCGGCTGCGTCGGTCGCACCCAGCGACTCAGCGAGGTAGGGCCGAGCGATGTAAGCGGCCACTAGCCGCTTTGGCCAATCACCGCCCGCCGGTGCCGCAACCAATGGCAACTCGTTACCCGCCGCCAGCACCCGAATCTTGCCAAAACGGGCCACTTGCTTCGTGCTAGGATTGCGGATCACCAGCATGGGCGAAGCAGTCCGCGGCCAGCAGACGTACTGCACGCGGCGGACGCCTGCTTCGGTTTGCGCACTCCACTCGTCGACCAAACTGCCCGAGTCCTGACCGGGTGGCGCGACGCGCCCCGCGGCGTTCGGTTCCACCAGACTGATTCCCAGTTCCTGCGGCGCGTCGGCGGGATATTCCACTTCAATCAAGTGGGGCAACCCTGGCTGGGTGATTGGTAGCGGATACGCCTGCCAATTCGCCGATTCGGTTGCGGCATGGGCATTCAATTCCACGAACCTGCCAAGCGGGTGGTCAACGACGTGCGCCGGGGCGCTGCCCAGCGGCCCCTTGGGCATGAATCGCGCCGCGGGAAGCCACACCCAGGCGGGGTGCGCGGGGTCAATTTCCAGCAGCGTGCGCCATGATTCGACGCTCGGCGCCGCCGGACGCTCGGGGTCGAAGACGACCACTTGAAACTGCCGCTGGGCGACCATTTTTGCCGCCACGCCGGGCACCCAGCGTTCGTGAAAACCGGCCGGCTTTGCGGCGGTGATGCGGATTGTGTACACCCCCTCGGCGCGCGGCAGTGGCACCGTGAGTGGAATCCGTGGATGTTGGTCGACCGGCACCGAAATGCGATGCTGCTCGTCCCACGTGCTCTGCGGCCCGCGGCCAGACAGTAGCTCCACATTCAATTCGAGGGATGAACCTGGCTCAATGCCGGGCACCATCAGCGCAAGGTCAAAGCCAAATAGCTCGTCCGGCGCGAAAATTAAGTGTTCTCGGTCGGTAATGACGCGGAGCCAGTCGGCCGTCGCTCGATGAACGAGCACCGCATTGCCGCGGTCGTCAATCGGCAACCGTTCGTACTGTCGCCACAGTTTTTCGAGGGGAATCTCCACCGCGCGCGGCGGAGTCGCTGGATCGCCGGCCAACTCGACACGCAACATCGCCGTGAGCGGCGCCGTCGCGGTCAGGTCACAACCATCGACGCGTCGCGGCCGAGGCGCCGCAACGTGGACCGCTCCGCCGTCGATCCACATCGAACCCGGCGCATCGGTTTCCGTGCCGGTAAGCTGAAGCTGCGACAGCGAACCTTCGCTGAGCGAGATCTTTCCGACCCACTTCGTGGGCGTGCCACCTCCCCAAGCCAATCGAAGCCGAACGGTTTCGTCGGCGGCTGGCGCGGCTCCTGCAAGGCAGCACAGAATCGCAGCGCATATCGCCAGCGTGCCGCGCGGAATTGCGGTGCGTAACTTCCTTGAAGACGATAGGCCAATGGCCATCGGACATCCTTGTCCGATTGTGGAGAGAGCGTAGTCGGAGCTGGGCATCGCCCCAACCGAAGGTGCGGATTGTAGTTAGCAACGCGGGCGGCGGCCAGACCGGTTGCACTGCTGGCATTGCATCTGCCGCTTGCATGCGAGTGACAGCATCCACCCACATTTTTCGCCGACTTGATAATCTTTATTTTGACAATCGAACTTAGGGTTGCTGCGAGTTAAACGCACCGCAAGGTGGCGTCTTCAAGCCGGAGGCTTGGCAGCCATTAGCCGGCGGTAAGCGCTGAGCGCCACCGCCGGTTGCTTGAACAATAGGAATATGCACCCCGGCAGGGGTGCCAGCCACCGTTGCGCCCCAATCTGCTGCGACCCCTGCCGGGGTCGTTCGTAACTGGGATTCGCTTTCCGGTGGTGCGCTGCGCGACTACCGGCTAATGGCTGTCATCCCGCTGGGATGAAATACGCCGCTACAACAAGCTATCACGCTGTAAAGAGCAAACGACGAAGCGCAGCACCGAAGTCCGTTTGGTTAACTGATGCTCAAATTGCCGCCCGTGATTCGGCGAGGGCAGGATGCGGCAATTGGGCGAGCGACGCGACGCGCGGCTTGCGGACACGCATCCATCATGTCGCAATTGCAAGTTACTTTGCGACAGGCTCCGTCGGGGATTCGACCGCGGCGGCGGTTGCGGCGGTGGGGTCGGGAACCGTTAGCGCTCCCTCCTCGAGCGAGACCATTTGTTCGTAGCGATCGACGATTTCCTCCGGTGCGATACGTGCGAGATTCGCTGCCAACACGACATTCTCTGCGGTGCGGAGCAAGCGTTGGAACTTGGCTTCTTGATGCAGCAAGCCTTGCTGCTCGTCGGAGAGTTTTTCGACTCGCTCCCGAGCGGCACACAGCGATTCGTAGGTGCCCAGTCCCTCGACGTGAGCGATGAATTCATCCGCACGGTCACTGGCGAGAGCCATCAAGAGCGGAGAATTTGCGGTTTCAAGCTCCGGCCAAGTGCCGCGGAGGTCTTCCTGGACTCTCTCCAGCGCATTGGCGTAGGCAGAACTGGCCATCGCGAGCTTCGCGCCCGCGGCCGTGCCCTTAGCGGTCACTTGGGTCAGCTTCAGTTGAATAATTTCGATGGTCGGATTGCCCTTAAGCTCGAGTTTCGCCGGCAATTGCTCTAAAATGGCCCGTTGATCGGGCCGTGCGATTTCCACGAGCTTGTCGATCGTCCCACTAAACTCCAACAACTCCTGCGGTTCGTCCGAATCGGCGGCGCCGGATAATCCTCCGAACAACCGGCCGAACGGGCTGGACGCCGCTTCGTCGTCGCCTTCCGACTTCTTGCGTTTCTTATCCGACTGGCTGTACTTGCGCAACAGGGCGTCGCTGGTCCGCACCGGCACGTCGATCGTGTCGCTTTCGATCACGGCATAGGCATGCGCTTCCGAGAACGATACGACTCCGTTCTCGTCGTAGTCGGCAGCCGTGATCGGCTCACCGGTTCTCGTCCGGCCGGCAAGTGCGGCCCAAAAGAAACTACTGTATTCCTGGTAGTCTGCCTCGTTCACTTCGGGGGTGCAGCCGGCCGCTGCCCGATCGTGTACCTGCGAAAAAAAACCGCACCGCGCATGCGCGGCAAGCCCGAGATCGGCATCGGCTTCGTGAAAAATCGTGTGAGCGAACCCGCCCGAATAGCACTGCACCATTACGAGCACCACCGTTACGTCTTTGGGCAACCGATTCAACCAATGCGTGAACTCGCTGGCGGTAATCGACTCGCCATCCCAGAAATAGAGCGACGTATCGTAATGATTGTACTCTTGTTCCGAAGTTTCCTCATCATCCGACCAGGGTGTTGGATCGGATTCGTCGGACTCATATTCGTAACTTTGATACTGGTCGGCCGCGCCACCATGTCCCGTAGCGTAAATGATCAATCGGTCCCCGGACTTCACTTCTCGCGACAGGTCGCGCAGCCGGCGGCGAATCGCGTTCGGAGCGGCGGCCCCGCGGATATCGGCAATCTCGTGGTTGCGGTACACGAGGTCCATCGAATTGGGATCGCCAAGCAGCTCCGCCATCATCCGCTGCGCCCGAGGGCAAGTCTTTTCAAACTCGGGATCGCGATACTGCAAATCCGGAAGCTCGTTGTCGCCATCGGAAAAAAAGACATCATGCACTGGCTTATCGGGCCGTTTCTCCGCCAGGACGCCCTGTTGAAAAATGACGTTCCGTTCGAGCGAAACCTGGTTGCCGGCGGGCCCGTAGCCACCGCCGACGGTGAGAAAATAATCGGCGGCCTGTAGCGACTGTGCATTCGGCGAGCACCAATAGCAGACTACAACGGCAGCAAAAGTGGCAAGTCGCATCGAAGATTCCTACAGAACAAATTGGGGGCGATTCTAATCGGACGCGCGGCGTTTGCTACTCGCTAGTATAGCAAGACTTTCATGCACGGCGCTTCCCGCAGGTCGCGGGACGGATCGAACTTCACCGCAGCGGTTCAACTAGCTCCGCGGGCAAGGCGGACATCGAAACCTTGTCTCCCGCGGCAAGTCGCTCCCGCTCGGTATGCGCCACCGCGGATAATTCCGCGGCAATTTCCGGGCAAAGGCTGGCAATGTCGTTGGCCTCCCAGTGATCGTCCGGTTTTACGAACAGTTCGGACGAGGGGTTCGGATCGACGTCGGCGCTCCGGAGATACCACGCTGGAGTGCGGATGGATTGGCTTTGCCCTGCTGCGGTGGCCAACGAGAACGACCGCCACGGCGCGTGCATATCTTTCAGCAGCCGGTGCAAGTCTAAGCCATCGCGCGAGTCGCCGCCGACATCGAGCGCCCCCAGAATTGTCGCCGGCAGGTCGGCAGGCTGCACCAAATGCGAAATGCGAGAAAGGGCACCCTCGCCTGCTGGCAGTCGTATTAGCAGCGGCACATGCAGTTGCTCGCTGTACAGCCGGCCATCGACACCGCCGAGTTGACCATGCTCCCCGAGCGGAAAACCTCGCGTGCCGAGCACGACCAGCAGGCACTCACCGGCCGCGCCGGTATCGAGTAAATCGCACAAAGGCGCAAGCAGCGAATCGAGCGTCATCACCTGGGCGGCGTAGCGGCAGGACTCGGCGAAAATATCGTCAGCCTGCGCCAGTCGATCTACCGCAAGATTCGGTGCAACCGTCGATGGGTTCGGCGGTGCATCGTCGTCTTCCACTAGCGATAAAGCCAGCTCGTGCGGCGCATCCCACGCGCCATAAAGCCCGCTCAAATGAGTCCACAGAAACCACGGCTGGCTCGACGGGCGATTATCTTCAAGGAATGTAAGAACCTCTGCGAAGACGCCCGCAGTGCAAGTCTGTTCAACCTCTCGAACGTCTGACGACGGCTGGTTCTCGCATAACACTGCTTCCGCGAAGTGCTGTGCGGCGGCATATTCGGTCAGTTCCATCGCATCGGTCACGAGCCGCGTGTGGTAGCCGATTTTAGCGAGCCACCCCGGTAACGATGATTGGTGATCGCCCTCGCGAGCGGACCGCAAAGCTGCGGTGGATTGCCACAGGCCACCGTATAGCAGCGATAAATCAGTGGAATCGGCAAACGCCCAGTCGCATAGCACCGATCGAGCGGCGATCCGATCGAGCGTTGGCGTGCGATACCAGGTGTTGCCATACGCCCCCAGGGCGCTCGCGCGGAGGCCATCCACGGCGATCACCAGTACGTTCGGTCGGGGCATGAATGCGAGTATATCGCGGGATGCCTTATCCGCAGAGTCCCCGCCACTCGCGCCACACTAACTGCGGAAAGACCCATGCGTCGCGGGCATAGCGCTTCGCAAGACGGCGCGGTTCGCTGGCTAAGCGGTGAATCCACTCCAATCCCATACGCCGCATCCAGACGGGGGAGCGCTGTTTCTCCGCGGCTAGAAAATCGATCGTGGCGCCGGCGCAGATCGCAACCTTTGCCGCTAGACGCCGATGGTGCTGTGCGATCCACAGCTCCTGCTTCGGAGCGCCCAGGCCGATCACCAACAGGTCGGGCTGCGCTTCGGCGATGGCGGCGATGATGCGGTCGTTTTCCGCCCGATCACACTCGAAGCCAAGCGGCGGGCTGAGCGTGCCCACAACCGCGATGTTTTTCCAGTGATTGTGAATTTGCTGCGCGGCGCGCTGCGCGACACCGGGAGCGGCACCTAAGAGGAATACCCTTAGCGGTTCGCGCCGCGAAGACGCAAGCGTAAGGAGGCTCGGTACAAGATCGCTGCCGGCAACGCGCTCCGGTAGGGGGCACCGCAGAAGTCGCGATGCCCATACCAGCGGCGCGCCGTCGGCGACGATCATCGCGGCAGTTTCATACGCCTTGCGTAGGTCGGCGTGCGTCTGAAACATCACTGCATGATCGACATTCGGCGTAACGACGTAGCGGCACGACTCACTGGTCGAATCGCCGCACCAAGAGAGCAATCGCTCCGTGGCCGCGGCGAGATCGACCCGGTCAATCTGCATGCCGAATAATTCAATGGTGGAGTCGGTAGGCATCGTGGTTAGGCGGGAACTGGGGAGCCGAACTGCTCAACCGTACTTCGTGCCTCGGCGGGCGCCTTTGCCACAACTCGGCCACTTTCGGCGGCAACAGTGAGACCGGCAATTAGAAACAGTATGACTTGTTCGTTCGGTAAATGGCTTAGATCGTGAAATAGCGCGGACGGAAGGTACACCGCTAATGTCGCCAGCGTTAGAACGCCCAACTGACGGTCGCTGTTCGTTCGATCGTCGAGCCGAGTGAGTCGCCAGGCGCATCGCCCCCAGCCAACGAGCATTGCGCAATAGGCGGCGAGGCCTACCAAGCCCGTCTCCGTGAGAAGCCCGAGAAATGTATTATGGTGGTGCAAACTGCGGATCGATTCAAGCTCAAGCGATTGCGAGCGATCGGAGAGGTAGGACAGCTTTTGATCGTAAAAGCGACCGAAGCCGACGCCCGCCAAAGGATGGTCCATAAACATCTGCCACGATACATAGGTGAAGGCAGCCCGTTGGGAAACGGAATGTCGCGACTCGCTTGCCGAGCCTTCGCGCTTGAGGCCCATGAGCTGACCCCAAGCGAACGGCGCGGCCAGCACGACCGCCGCCATCGCACCGCCAAGCGCTGGAAGTCGCCACGTTCGCGGCAAATGCAGCGCCATCACCGCGAACCCCGACAGCGCCAACCCGAGCCACGTGGAACGGGTGTACGTTAGAAATACTCCCGCCACCATGAGAGCCAGCAATGCAAACATGGCGAGTTGCATCGGCCGCGACAGCCGCGGACGCAGCAGCCAGGTTGCCCACAGGCAGATGCTGAGGTAGACGCCCAAACTCACCGAGTTGAGTGCCGGCCCTCGTGCCCGTCCAAAATGAAGTCCGAGTGTGGGGTCGGCAATGTAGCGGGGAAACACGAACGCCCATAGCTCCGCCGATTCAGCCAGTGCCGTTACCGCCAAGTAACTCCCCAAGCAGGTTAACGCCACCAGCAGTTGCGTAAGAACGCGCGCATCGAGTGTTACCCGGCGAGCCAAAAAATAGAGAGCGGTGGGGATCCAATAGCTGGCCAGCAGGCGCCCCATAGGCGGCTCGGGTAATACTCCCTCGGCGGCCTGGTTCCAAACGGCGCTGAGCGTCAGCCAAGTCACGGTCGCGACAACCCCCCAATCGACCGGCATGATTCGCAACGGTGAAAGCGCGCCCCACCGCCAATGCACCATAAACAGCACGCCAGCGGCAACCAGCAGCAGGCGGTCGAACGTCAACGGAACCGGGCCGAGCTTTGCGTTCCACAGCGTATCGCCAGCGACATAACCAATCACCAACACGGCCAGCAGGAGCGCGAGAAGACTCGTCCGCCGCGCCACGACCGCCAACCAAACGGCTGCAGCCAATCCAGCCATGGCGACGACGATTTGCATGAGCGGCACTCAGTACGTTGCTCTAGGTTCACCACGGAGTCACGGAGCACACGGAGAAGAGGTCAGCAATAGCCGCAAAGGGGCACAAGAAGGCGCAACGGATCTTTAGCCACGGATCGACACGGATCAAACACAGATAAACTGAATTTCCGCTCCGCGTTTCATCCGTGTCGATCCGTGGCAACTTGCCTTCTCTCGTCTTTTGTGTCTTGTCGTGCCTTTATGTGGTTATTGAATTCCTCCGTGTCCTCAGTGGCTCCCGTGGTGAATACTGGCGGACCCGATACGAACGGCAATTGAAACCTAGCTCGCCAAGGAGCGATTCCGAATGGGCGTTGCCCTGCGAATCGCCTCGGTAATCGAAACTGGCCGTTGCAATCCGAAGGGCGCGGTTGGGTCGGGCCGCAGTTGCTGCGGAACATCGGCTCGCACTAGCGAGGATTCGGCGGACAGCGGTTGCGGTCCGTAGACCAGGAAAATCACGCCCAATCCAAAAATCAGGCCGCATAGTCCCCCGGCGGCGGTGATGGTGGCTCGCCCAAGTCCTGCGGGCCGCACGTCCGTTTCGACTTCGTCGATTCTGGCAATCAGACTTGCGGACGACGCACCCGCTTGTTGGGCATGGGCGTCAGCTAGTTGTTTGCGGGCGGCATCCACCAACCGGGTTTGGTTCTCGACCGACGCGACCAGCATCCCATAGTTCGCCCGCGATTCGGCAAGCCCGGCGACCTTCTGCTTAATGCCGGCAAGCTGGTTCTTGAGGGTTGTTTCGCGCTGCCTCTGAATGTCGATCTCAATATCCACGCCGGAGATTGCCAAGGGCAATTCGCTATGAAGCTCCGATTGAATTTGGGCCTGTGTCTCCTGTGCTGCGGCCACCATCGGATGAGCGGACGACCGGCTGCCCATGAGACTGGCGGTAGCCAACTGGGAGTCGATTAGCCCGGTCTTGAGTCGCTCCAGGGCTGGCTGCGAAACCAGCAGTGCCGAGGGAGTGGTGACGAGCTGTTTGGGGTCTTTCTGCGCGGCCGACAGTATCTGCCGCAGCTTAGCGCTTTGCCGTTGGTCGGCTTGATTGCCGCGTAGCTCCGCCTCGATTGCCAGTGCCTGCTGAGCCAGTTCACTCTGACCGCCCAGTGGCGAGACAAGGTACCGCAGCTCGGCTAGGTCGGAACCGATCGCGGTCTCGTACTTCGTCAGCACCCGAACGGCATTTTGCAGTTCGCCCTGTGCCCGATCGACGCCCTTCGCAAGCTCGGCGGTCATGCTTTCGGCGCGCTCGTTGCGAAGCTGTTTGACGCGCACCTCGAGTTCCTGGCACACCGCCTCCACGAGCCGTGAGGCTCGCTGCCGATCACGATGCAGCACGCTGAGATAGAAGACCTCGGTCTGGCCGAATTCCGCGCCCCCCGGCGGCGTGATCGTGAGTTGTTCGCGAAGATCGACAACATCCTCCAATGTCGGCCAATATGTACCGTTGTGGTCGGCGGGCCGGCCCACTTTTGTAAGCGCCGCTTTCAGTACGCTTTGACTTCGAGCCAGTTCCAGCACCGTTTCTTGAACGGTCTTCATCTCGGAAAGATCGGCAAACTTGCCGAGCCTTTGATCTGGTTGGCCCGCTACCTCTGGCCGAACGATGAGCGCTTGCGTCGACTTCCATTGCCTCGTCACTGCGAACGACAAGACCAATGCGATCGCCGCACCTGCCACGGCGGGCAGCAGACACAGCTTCCGATGGCGATGGAGCAGGCGGCACAGTTCGGCTGGAGTCAGGCTCGGTAGAGTGGAGTTCATCTCGTGAGTATTCCGCAGGTTGGTGGGGTTCGTAACGGTGAACCGGATTGCTTGCAGGGGCAAACATTGTGCCCAGCCCCATCGGCTCGCCCGAAGCCCTCGCGTCCCGCCAATTGAAAGCCCTTCCCCGTAAGCGCAAACTTTGCGGTGAGCAGGCTTATGTGACCCGCAACCTACCGTTGGCGGAGGCCCTCGAGCGCGTCGAGTTCTGTCAGCATTCGCAGCGACGTGTTGCCAATCGGCATCATCGCCGTAATCGGCGAACAAAAACCTGTTTGGAGTCGGTTGAATTTCCTGAACTGTGTCACACATTTAAGAAACCAATCTCTTCTTCCAAACTCGAGCGGGGGTCGCGGTGAAAACCTACGTGGTCTCGACGACCCACGGGCTAAGCGAACTGCGCGACCAGTGGAATGCGCTGGCTGGCGACGTGCCCTTCCGTTCCCACGAGTGGCTGGCAACGTGGTGGCAGTACTACGGCTCCGAGCAATTGCGACATCGCGAGTTGCATGTCGTATGCGTAACCACCGAAGGTGGTCGGCTGATCGGCCTCGCGCCGTGGTATCTCGATCGCTCACTTGCCAAAGGCCGTATGGTGCGATGGCTTGGCGACGGCGAGGTTTGCACGGATCACCTGACGCTGTTTTGCCAACCGGAACATCGAAACGAAGTCGCCGCCGTCTTGGCTCAACATTTGGTACGCGAACTCTTAGATTGGGATCTGCTGGAACTAGAAGGCATTGATGCTAGCGATCCGGCGGTCGAGGCTTTCATGGATGAATTGCGAAAGCGAGGATGTCTCGTGCAGCGGCGGCCGATGGACTCGTGCTGGGCAATCCCGTTGCCAGAGACCTGGGCCGAATTTCTGCGGATGCAGTCCAAATCGCATCGCAAACAGTTGGATCGATTATCGCGCCGCTCGATCGAAGCGGGGCGCTGCGTATGGCATCGCGGGGCTACCGAAGAGGAATTCGCACAAGCCTGGCCCCTCTTGGTGGACTTCCACCAGCGCCGTTGGCAGAGCGTTGGCCAGCCGGGTGTGTTTGCTTCGCAATCGTTTTCGGACTTCCATGCGGACGTCGCACTAAAGATGCTGGCCCGCGGTCAATTGCGATTGTCGTGGCTCGAGCTCGATGGCGCTCCGGTCGCCGCCGAGTATCATCTGGGGAATCAGCACACGACCTACGTTTATCAAGGCGGGCTTGACCCCGATCGCTTCGACGATCAACCAGGGCGAATTCTTAAGATTCTTAGCATTCGCGACGCAATCGAATCGGGACAGACCACGTACGACTTTCTGCGTGGAGACGAACCCTACAAGGCGCATTGGCGGGCGCAGCCGGAGGAGACGTTTCGGCTGCGAGTCGTTCCGCAACATCGCACTGCCCGGGTTCGCGCCCGCGCCTTCGATGCCGCCCGCCAAGTGAAAGCGTTGCTGCGAACGGGTAGCAACTGGTTGCTGGGCGTGCGAACAGGAGCCGACGAAACGAGTTAATCCATGCAGCTTTGGAAAGAAATTGGGCTGGAAGCCTATTACTTGGCCAGCATTCCGCTGCGCCGCCAGGCGGCCGCGCGCCGGGCGGCGCTGGCCTGCGAGCCGGTGCAGGTGCTGTTCTACCACCGGGTCGCCGATTCTCACCCGAATGATTGGACGATGAGCTGCAAGCGTTTTGCCCAACAAATTGCCTGGCTGAAAGCGCGGTTCGATATTGTCTCCTTGGCCGAAGCGCAACTGCGCCTTCAATCAGGCAAGAACGATCGGCCCACGGCGTGCATCACATTCGACGACGGCTACGCGGACAATTGCGACTTCGCGATTCCTTTGCTGATACGGCAGCGGGTGCCATTCACGTACTTTGTAGCGAGCGCGCACGTAATCGAGCAGCGGCCGTTTGCGCACGACGTTGCGCGTGATCAGCCCCTGCTGCCGAATACTTCGGAGCAGATTAGGGTGCTGGCGCAAACGGGTGTCGAGATCGGCGCCCATACGCGGAACCACGCCGACCTGGGCGCATCGTCGGACCCCAGATTCCTGCACGAAGAAATCGTCGGCTCGAAAGTGGATCTCGAAAATCTGACCGGCGGCCCGGTCCGCTATTTTGCGTTTCCATTCGGACAGCATCGCCAACTCACGCCGGCGGCGTTCGACGTGGCCCGCGATGCAGGATTTGCCGGCGTATGCTCCGCCTATGGTGGATACAACTGGCCCGGCGACGATCCGTTTCACATCCAGCGGATTCACGCCGACCCCGAGATGATTCGACTTAAGAACTGGATGACCATCGACCCGCGGAAAGATGCTCGGGCTAGCGGCCGAGCGTGGAGACCATAACGCGGCCGTAAGGCCGCAACTAAAGATTTAACAGGAGGAAACAGAGGTAACAGAGGGCAGAAAAGAGAAGAAGATAGCCATGCGTTTCTCTGCTCTCTCTGTTTCCTCCTGTTCAAATTTCTTGTTCGGAAAACGAGTTTCTACGGATTTGTAGCACGAATGGCTGAGCCAGTTCCACCCAAGCCCGCGGCGCGCCCGCTGGTCGTTGATACCCTCGCCGGCAGCGTAGCGGTGTTGCTGGTCGTCAATATTATTCAACGGAGCGTTGGGTTCGGGCGTGGCATCCTGTTCTGCCGATGGCTGTCGCCGGAGGCGCTGGGCAATTGGGAGATGGCCTACGGCTTCTTGCTGCTCGCGGCGCCGCTTGCCGTCTTAGGGCTGCCTGGGTCGTTTGGCCGGTATCTGGAACGCTATCGCGAACGAGGGCAGTTGCGATCGTTTTTGACGCGCACCGCGATCTGGAGTTTTGTGCTTTCCACTTTGACGATAGCCACCATTGTGGTCGAGCGCGAGCGGTTCGCGTGGTTGATTTTCGGCGACTCGCGTGAGGCCCCACTGGTGGTGTGGGTTGCCGTCTGCCTGGCACTCGTTATCGTTCACCACTTCTTGGAAGCGGTGTTCGCAGGGCTGCGGCTGTTTCGCGTCGTATCGGCAATGCAGTTCTGTCACAGCATGGGATTTGCCGTGCTTGCCCTAACACTCCTCTACTTCTGGCGCGATGCGGCGGGAAGCATTGTAGTCGGTTATGGCGCCGCATGCCTCATATCCATCGTCGGCGTGCTTTTATGGTCATTGCAGCGAGTGGAACGAACCGGCACGATTGCGCCGCCCATTCCGCACTCCGAGTTCTGGCCGCCACTGATGCAGTTCGCGATCTGGGTGTGGGTGGCGAATCTGCTTTCGAACTTGTTCGCAGTCGTGGATCGCTACATGATCGTCCACTTTAGCGGTATGTCGAGCCAGGTCGCTCTTGCCCAAGTCGGCAACTATCACACGAGCAACATTTTGCCGATGCTGCTGGTGTCGGTCGCAAATTTACTGGTCGGCGCGGTGACGCCCCATTTGAGCTACGACTGGGAACAGGGGCGTCGCGAACATGTCTCGACGCGGCTCAACTTAGTGCTGAAGCTGACGAGTCTCGGCATGTTGGCGGCCGGTATTGGAATTCTGGTGCTCTGCCCGGTGCTCTTTCGCGTGGCGTTTGAAAACAAGTACGCCGACGGCTTAGCCGTGCTCCCGTGGGCCCTCGTTGCGAGCGTTTGGTTCAGTCTGCTGTTGGTCGCCCAGACGTATGTTTGGTGCGCCGAGCAAACCTGGCGAGCCGCCTGGCCAATGGTCTGGGGTTTGTTGGCCAACGTCGTACTCAACTTGCTTTGGCTGCCAAAATGGGGCCTGTGGGGCGCCGTGGTGGCGACCGCGTGTGCCACCTGTCTGGCGCTGGTGATTCAACTGGTTGTGAACCGCCGATGCGGCATGCGCATTTGCCGCGGCACTTGGCTCGCCTGTGTGGTGCCTTTGGCGCTCGCAGCCGGAACGATTCCCGCGGGTATTTGCCTCCTGCTGATCCTCCTCACTAGCGTGACCACCAATGTGGTCCTCACCGTTGAGGAACGCTCTGCGCTTGCCAACCTGCTGCAACGACGCGTCAATCGTTCGCGAGATCTCGCCACTTCGGCATCCGAATTCCAAATCCCAAATCCCCAATCCGCAATCTGAAATTCAATGTCCTCTCCCGTCCGCCCGATACGTGTCATGTTTCTGCTAACGTCGATGCCCGTCGGCGGTGCGGAAACGCTGCTGGTGAATCTGGTGCGGCGGCTCGACCGCGCTCGGTTCGCGCCCGAACTTTGCTTGCTTAAAGAACCGGGGCCGCTGGGCGAAACGCTTGCGGCCGAAGTTCCCGTGCATGCTTGGCTGCTAAAACACAAATGGGACTTGCGGGTGCTGCCACAACTCGTGCGTCTATTTCGCAATCGGCAAGTGGATGCGATCGTCACCGTGGGCGCGGGGGACAAGATGTTTTGGGGCCGGCTCGCGGGCCGGCTCGCGGGCGTGCCAGTGATAACCTCTGCTCTTCACAGCACCGGCTGGCCCGACGGTCTGGGAAAACTCAATCGGCTGTTGACGCCGATCACCGACGCCTTCATCGCCGTCGCGGGATCCCACGGCCGGTTTCTTGTCGACGTAGAAGGCCTGCCCGCGAACAAGGTCGTTGTTATTCCCAACGGCGTCGACACCGATCGCTTCGCACCGTTGCCGGACGACGCCGGACTGTGTCGCGAATTGGGGCTGTTGCCGACGGCGCCGCTAGTGGGCATCGTCGCGGCCTTACGGCCCGAAAAAAATCACGAGATGTTTATCGAAGTCGCACGACGGGTAAGGGTGAATCTGCCCGAGGCTCGGTTTCTAATTGTTGGCGATGGTCCGCAACGCGAATCGCTTGAAATGTTGGCCCGGACGCTTGGCGTCGATGATGTGGTTCAATTTCTCGGTTCCCGGGACGATGTACCGCGGATTCTCGCCGCCATGGATGTATTCGCTCTCCCATCGCACAACGAAGCCAATCCCGTCTCGATTCTCGAAGCGATGAGCGTCGGCAAGCCCGTGGTCGCCACGGATGTCGGTTCGGTCCGCGAATCGGTCGTTGATGGCAAAACGGGTTCGATTGTGCCACCGAGCGATGTCTTAACGTTTGCTGAACGGGTACTCTGGCTTTTGGAAAATCCACTGCAAGCCCGCGAAATGGGGGCCGCCGGCAGAGCACGCGTGATTCAGACCGGATCGGTCCAAGCGATGGTTCGCGGGTACGAAGACCTGTTGGAGCGGCTATTTCAGAAAAAGATCGGCGGCAAGCGTTCGACGTCGTCGGAATGGTCAATACCGCGGCATCCAGCACCGCCCGAACACGCGGTGAAAACCGCGGCCACGTGCGGACGCCCTGCCAGTCGGCGTTGTGGCAGTCCATAATGAAAATTCGCACCATGCCGGCAACTGATGGAACTCTCGGTTTGTAGAGGCCTTCGCCGGCGACGACTCGCGCTTATGTTGACTGAACTAATCTTGACATCGCTCGCAAGGTTTTTGAGCGGCGCGAGCATTCGCTGGATCGGCTGCCAGCCCGACACGTGCCAGCGTATCTATTTTGCTAATCACACCAGCCATCTCGATCCAATCCTTGTTTGGTCCTCGTTGCCGCAAAGCGTGCGGCAAATGACGCGCCCCGTGGGCGCGAAGGATTATTGGGACGGCGGTCGGGTGCGGCGGTATATCGCCCGGCAATTCAATGCGTTGCTCATTGATCGTAAGGAGATCAAGGTGCATCAGAGTCCCGTGGACGTGATGCTCCGCGAGATTGGAACGAGCTATTCGGTAATTATTTTTCCCGAAGGAGGCCGCCAGACCGGCGAAGCGGTGGGCGAGTTCAAGAGCGGACTGTATTACCTCAGCAAGAAACGGCCCGATTTAGAGTTGGTCCCGGTCTACATCAACAACATGAACCGCATTCTTCCCCGGGGCGAGTTCTTGCCGGTCCCGCTGTTGTCGTGTATCACCTTTGGATCGCCGATCTGGTTGGAGAACGGTGAGGGAAAAAATGACTTTCTCGATCGGGCGCGCGACTCGATTCTCAAGCTCAAACAGGACGATTAACCGCGAAAGACCGAACACGTCATGGGACAAGCGGAAAACTGGGCGTTGGCCGGTGTCGTCGTGGGGTTGCTGCTCGTGGCCACCGCGATCGGGCAGGTTTTGCGCCGTCAACCGCAGCTCGGCCTGAATCCCGCGGCGGTCGATGCATTCAATAGCCGTTTGCAGGCTTGGTGGATCATCTGCTGCTTGCTGGCGGTTGCGTTTTGGAGCGAGGTACTAACAGTCGCGCTGTTCGGTTTCGTAAGTTTCTGGTCGCTCCGCGAGTTCATTACGCTTACGCCCACGCGCATGGGCGATCACCGCGCGCTCTTCTGGGTGTTCTTCTTCTTTACGCCACTGCAATACGTATTGCTTTGGCTCGATGGCCGCGAAGACTACGATACCTACGGTCTCTACAGCATTCTGATCCCGGTGTTCGCACTCTTGTTCATTCCCATGCGCATCGCGCTCGCCGGCGATCCGAAGCGATTCCTCGAGCGCGTGGCGAAGATACAGTGCGGGCTATTGATTTGTGTTTACTGCTTGAGCTTTGCGCCGGCACTACTCTATCTCCACTGGAAGGACACGGTTTACAGCGAGCGCGCCCGGCTCCTGTTCTTCTTTATCCTATTGTCGCTAATGTCCGAAGCGCTGCAGTTCGTGTGGGGACGCATTTACGGCCGGCACGTGGTCGCACCCGAAATCAACGCAACGCGAACCTGGGAGGGCCTGCTGGGCGGCACCGCGAGCACGGCCCTGGTCGGCATGTCGCTGTGGTGGGCGACGCCCTACACGCAACTATGGCACGTGGCGCTCGTTTCGATGCTCACCGCCGTGATGTCCTTCGGCGGGGCGATGACCATGTCGGCGATCAAACGCGACCGGGGAGTGAAAGACTACGGCACGCTGGTGCAAGGCCACGGCGGACTGCTCGACCGGATCGACTCGATCTGTTTTGCCGCGCCCGTGTTCTATCACGTCACCCGGCAACTTCTCGCCCCTTAGCCGCGCTCGCTTGCGACGCGCTCGATTCAGCCACCGATTTTCTTGACCGCGTCGGTCGCTGCAGTGCGAACGTCTTCGTCGGGATCATTCGCAGCGACGCGCTTGAGATCCTCAGCCAAAGCGGCCCCAGATTTTCCTAAATCACGAATCGCGGAGATGGTTTCCAACCGCTCGGCCGCATCGGGGTCGGCGAGACCAAGGCGAAGCACGGGCACGACCCGCGGTGCGATACGTTCCTTAGCGGGCACAACGGTTGTGAGCGCCCAAGCGGTTGCGAGTTGGTCGAAGCCCTCGGCGGAATCCAGCATTTCGATAAGCTTCGGAGCCGCCTTCGCTGCGTTTGGCCCAATTTGCCGCAATGCGAACAGCGCGCTGTGCCGCACGCGTTCGTCGTCGCTGGAAAGTGCTTCGACTAAAACGTCGGTGCCCGCCCCGGCTTTAGGACCAATCGCGGCCAGAGCGATGTGGATGTCGGCACGGAACTCGGGATCGGCACCCTCTGCCGCTTCAACCAGCGGACCCACGGCAGCGCTGGCCTTGGGGCCGACCTGAGCGATGACCTTCGCCGCCAGATCGCGAAGCTCTGGATTCTTTAGCGCATTGGCCGCCTTGGGAACCACTGCTTCACCACGACTTGCCAGCGCGGTTACCACATTGTCGACCATGTGCGGATCGGAATCATTCGCAAGCGCGATGAGCGCGGGAGCGACCATCTCGGCGGGTGCATGAAGCGATTCCAAGCACTTCGCCGCAGCCATCTGCATTGCGGCATCGTCGCTACCGAGACCCTGCGTGAGCTTTGCAACGGCCTGCTTTAAGAGTTGTTGATTCTCGTGATCGTTTTTCGCAAGTGCCCACGCTGCGGTCATCTGAAGAAATGCATTGTCGCTGTTAACCGCCGCCTTTAACTCGGCGTCGGCGTCAGTAGCACCGATCGAACCTAGTGCGTACGCGGCCGCGACTGGTATCGTGTCGTCGTTGGCGGACTTGAGCAGCGGCACGATTTGCGGCGCCGCCGACTGCGCATCCGGCCCGATGCTGGCTAGCGCCAACAACGTTTGAATCAGCAATTGGGAGTGCTTCGTGTCACCGAGCAGTTCCGTCAGACCAGGCACCGTTGCTTTGGCGTCGGGACCGATATGCTCGATGGCAACAGCGGCAATGTATGCCGTTTCAGGCTCATTGAGGGCTTCATTCAACAGCGGAACAGCCGCCCCACCGCGCTCGACCATCGCTTCGATTGCATGCAGCACCACCGCGTCGTCATCGGATGTCAACACTTGCTTGAGAGCTGCGACCACGTACTTCGGATCGGGTTCCAAACTGCGAATCGCTGAAATAGCCGCCCGCGCCACGCGTCCGTCGGGGCTAGTGACAGCACCCACAAGCGATTGGATTGTTGCATCGGATGTGTCGCCCACTCTTCCGAGCGCCACGGCCGCATGGTATTGTACGATCGGGTCTTTATCCAGCAGCAGTCCGCGCAGGATTCCTGCCGCACCTTGGGCTTGCGATTCGTAATCGCCTAAGGCGCGGGCGCTGCGCCAACGTACTTGCGGATCATTATCGGCCAGCAGCTTTTGTAGCGCCGGCACCACCGTTGCCGCGGACTCGTGGCGCTCGCCGAGGTCGTCAATGGCAACGTAACGCTCTTGGCCCTCGCCGACGAGAGCGACCGTGAGGAGCCGCGCCGAATCTGTCAGATCAAAGGACAACGTGGATTCATCGTCTTGCTGTTGAGCGTAGCCATATGCAGGGACTATTAACGCCGCAAGTCCCCCTGCGAAAACTATCGGTACTGTCCAGCCACTGAGAAACTTCGTCATCGAATATCGGCTCCGTAAGAATGTGCCCGAGCGATCCAAATCCCGTCGATCGAGCGCGATCAGCTCAGGTTATCATCCAGTTCGTTGCTAACTTTGAGAACAAACCGCACCATCTGCTTAAGTATCGCTTGTGGATACTCACTCTGTTGGCCAGTAAGCATCGTCCGCCATTCTTTAGACGCGGCGGTGGCAGCCATGTAATCGTCGCTGGTCAGCGCGCCGGCGGTGGCGCGTTTCTTGAATAGATCGTCGAGCGTCTTGCGATACTGATCGTACTGCGGCTGTTCCAGTACCTTGGGCCAAGTGATGTAGCCGGTGGTGCGATCAAACTCGTTCGCGCTCAAAGGTTCGAGCCGGTGCCGAGCCATCCAGCGATCGCGTTTTTCGCCCGTCTCGTAATCCTTTTGCGCTTGCCGCTGTTCGTAGATGTCTTTCTTTTCCCAATAGGCGTTGACCGACTTCACGCTATTGTCGATCGCGGCAGAGTAGGCGTCTTGGTTGTTAATTCGGGCCTGCGAATTATCAACATTCCTTTGTCCCTGTGCCGAAATGACGGCGGCCGCCCCCCGTTGATAGCCTTCGCCCGCCGTCGAGGAGTGGTAATAGTTAAATTGCGCGCTGGCGTTCGCGGCACCAATCGCCACGACCAGCGTTGCGCAACAAGGCAGGTATCTCATTTCCCCGACCCTTCGGTTTTCTGAGTGTGCAAGCGGAAAACGTCCAAACTGCTAGTGTAACGCAAGAAATGTCCGCTGTCACATTTTTCCGGGTCGGGTCAGCCGGTTAAAAGTGTGATCGCCGGGCGAGTTTTCCCGTTGTCTGCGTCCCCGCAGGCCGGTGAAGAAGCCGGTCAGCCCGGCGCGCATTTGCGAAAAAACATGGCGAAAATCGCCGTCGTCCAGAGGATCCGACCCATCGAGCCGGTTGCAGGCGGACCGTCCGAACGGGCTACCGACGGGCGTTCCGTTGGCCGGCAGATTTCTTGAGCGCGACCTCTGCCGCGGCACGAACTTGCTCATCGGGGTCGCCCTCGGCAATGCGCTCCAGATCTTCCCGCAGGTTTTCGGCACTTGGACCCAGCTCTGCGATGGCGGCGGCCGTCTCATACCGCGCGGCGGGTTCGTCGTCCGAAAGCCCTTTACGCAAGACCTGCATAACTTTGGGCGATAGCCCTTCCTTGGCCGGCGCAATTCGGGCCAGTGCCCAGGCCGTGGCCAGTTGATCCATCCCGTCGCTCGATTCGAGCATCGCCATTAACTGTGGCATGGAATCGGCGGCTCCCGGGCCAAGTTGGCGCAGCGCGAACAGGGCGCTGTGCCGGACGGTCGGCTCTTTGCTATTGAGCGACTTGGCGATCGCCCCTGCCGCGGGCGCAGCGGACGGGCCGACGCCGGCGAGAACGTAATGAATTCTGGCCTTGGTCTGATTGTCCGCTTCTGCCAACAGCGCGGTCAGTCTGGGCACGGCGGCTTCGGCGTCCGGACCCAGTCGCCCGAGCACCTTGATTAACAACGGCCGCAGCCGCTGATCGTCGAGCGACTTCGCAGCACCGGGCACGACGGCTGGCCCTAAGCTCGATAGCGCCGTTACGACGTTCGCGGCTACTTCGGGGTCGGCGTCCTGCGTCGCTTCGATCAGTCGCGCGGTCACACTTTCCGCAGAGGGCTTCAGATCCATTAGCCCCTTCGCTGCCGTGGTACGAACCAGCGGATTCTCGCTGCCCAAGCCTTCGAGCATTTTCTCAATCGCCCGTTCGCGCCAAGCGTCGTCGTCGGAGTGAGTTTTGGCCAAAGCCCACGATGCCACCATCGAAACGGCTTCATCCTCGCTCGTCGCCAGCGTATCGAGCGCTGAATTTTCACCCGGCGAGCCAATCGCCCCGATTGCATACGCGGCGTACAAAGCGATCGTTGGGGCGGGATTATTGCTCAATACTTTTTCGATCGACGGCACCGCCGACTTAGCCTCAGGCCCAATCTTCGCCAGGGCCAACAGCACTTGCGCGATGGTATCGGGATCCTCGGCGCTATCCAGCACGGCGGCAAGCTCCGGCACCGTTCCCGCCGCGGACGGGCCAATTTCCGCAATCGCGACGCTTGCCCAGTAGGCCGTGTCCTCGTTTTCTTTCAACGCTGCTTGCAGAAGCGGCGTCGCTCGCTCGCCCGAGTCAACAATGGCGTCTACCACGTAAACCAGCATCCTTTGGTTTTCCGACGCCAGGAGCTTCGTCATCGCGGCGGCCAGTTGTTCCGGCTCTAAACGCAATTTCGCCAACGCGAGGATGGCCGTGCGGACCACCCGCGGATCAGTGGACTGCGCGGACTTCGCCAAACCGGCGATCGTGGCGTCGGAACGGTCGCCAGTCCGCGCAAGCGCGACGGTAGCGTAAATCTGAACAACCGGCTCCGGGTCATTCAAGAGTTTCACCAGCGCCGTCGCGGCCAGCTTGGCCTCCTCGCCTAGATTGCCGAGCGCTCTGGCTGCCCGCCAACGCACGTTCGGGTCGGCGTCCTCAAGTTTCTGCGTCAGCTCGGCCACCGAGGGCGAACCATCACTCTTCGTGGCGTCCAACTTCGATGCATCCGACCGCGCAAGCTCCGCATCGGGCTGCTGGGCGAAGGAGATCGAAGCCAGCAACAGCAGGCATGAAACGCTACGAAGAAAACTGTATTGCTGTCCCATTGTCGTTACACCCAATAAAGGTTTTGGCTTGGAAGCAAACTGTCGCGCGAACGGGCTAACTATAGTTGTGCTCCAATTCACGGTTGAGACGCAGCAAGAACCGGAGACTGTCTCGAAGCACGGCATCGGGGAACTGGTCGCGTTGGTCCGTGAGCACTTCGCGCCATTTCTTGATGAGCATTTCGGCCCGTGAATAGTCGTCGACGTCAAGCTCGCCGTATTGAGCGCGCTTCGCAAACAGTTCATCAATCTGACCGCGGCCCTCTGCGAATCTTGCGTCGGCCAGTAGTTTCGGCCACACGATCTGGCCCGTCTCCAGGTCAAATTCCTGGGGCGAGAGGTCTTCCAAACGTATGGTGGCGAGATATGCTTCCGCCTTCTCGCGCTGCTCGTAATGCTCGGCGGCTTGATGTTGCTGGTAGATCTGTCGACGTTCGTAAAAGGCCTGTGTCGCCGCGACGCGGTTGTCGATGTACGCCTTCCGCGCGGCTTCCCACTCACGTTGCGCTCGGGCGTTGGCCAAATTGTTCTCGCCGTAGGAACGAATCACCTCCGCCATTCCGCGGGCGTAGCCTTCTCCTGCGGTCGACGAGTGGTGGCCCCCATAGCCGCCTCCATGTCCGTAGTACGGCTCGGCACCGGCATAGCCATAATAGCCGTCTTGGCCGAAGCCGGACTGCAAGCCGCAATTAGTAAGCGTCGCGGCGAATAGGCCAGCGCACGCATAGAGGCACCACCGATACATCGCATTTCTCCTTGGTCGAACCGAAGCCAAAGCAGTCGCTTCTTAACCAACGGAGTGTAAGCTGCAAATCGAGTGCCGACCGCGTTGTGGCACGGCTCTCCGAGCCGTGATTCACGAGTCGGAGACTCGTGCTACTCTAAACTGGTCGTTTTCAGCCCAACTTGGTTTGTAGCTCGCGATCCAGCCGCAGCAAGAATCGCAGGCTGTCGCGGAGCACCGCTTCGGGAACTTGGTCCTTGACCGCCGTCACTTCGGCCCGCCATTGCTTAATCAGTGTCTGGGCTTCGCCCAAGGCGCCGGCGTCCAGTTGGCCGTACTTGGCCCGCTCGGCGAGCAGCGAATCAAACCAGATGCTGTAGTCAATGAAAGCCTGGTCGGCCAGCAGCGCCGGCCACTGGATTTCACCGGTCGCCGGATCAAATTCTTGGGGCGAGAAATCGCTCAGCCGAATTCGCGCGAGACGCGCCTCCGCCCGTTCGCGACGCAGGGCAACCTCCGCGGCGTGTTCGTACTCATAAATCGCTCGCCGTTCGTAGAAGGTTCGCACCTTCAAGACCTTGTTTTCGAGTTGCTGCTTACGGGCGGCCTCCCACTGGCGTTGTGCGAGTGCGTTCGACAGGTTGTTCTCGCCCCGCGCCCGAATCACGTCGGCCGCGCCGCGGGCGAATCCCTCGGCCGCAGTCGAGGCATGATAACCGCCACCCCAGCCATAGACCCCGGCATGCCCGTGGGCATAGCGGTGACCAGGTTGGGTGTAGTTCGATTCGGCCGACTGCCCAAGGCAAACGCCTTGGCCGACGGCGAAGAAGGTCGTCAAGAATAATCCAAACGCTACGAGTGACAGAGTCCGGTGCATTGCAATCTCTCCTGAATCGGTGGGGAACGCTAGAAACCGCTTCCCTACGAATTTCCCGAGCCGGCGATGCCAGTACTCGGCCGCAAGCCAAAAGGAAATCTCCCAGAAGGTGGCATGCGGAGGCGATTTGTTCGCCAAGCCTTGTACGCGCGCGGAGAGCCGGCGTTACAAGGAGCGAGATGCGCAGCTAGACTTCATCGCCGCGCTCGTCGTTAGTTCTGTGGGAGGCGTTCCAACCCCGACTTCTCGCCCCTAAACCGGCAAGATCACGCTTACATTCCAGACAACGAGCGTGTGTCCAAAATTGAACCCCCATACGTCTTCATCGTCGCCGTCTACGTCCCCATCGTCGTCGCCGTCGGCACTCAGATTTGTCGTCGAGCCCTGGGTGTCGAACCAAACGGTGTAGTCGCCCGAATCGACCACGCCGTCGCCGTTGTAGTCGCCCACGAGTTCAAACACCTTGTCGACCACTCCGGGCTTCCACTGGACCGACGTGGCGGTACCAATTCCACGAATCGTCAGCGATCCCTTGATGTCGAGATCGCCTTGGGAAATGTCCATTTCCGGCGAATTTGCTGCGGCAGTTCGTTCCCGTGTCAGCACGAAATCCCACGCGGGCAGCCAGATTTCCTGGGCGCCGATCGTTTGATTCGCCTGATGAATAGCGTCGCGCAGCGACATCCCCACCGGGTCGCTGCTGCCGTCGTAGGTGTCGGCCAGGCTGGTGACGATGTAATCGGGCGTGCCAATGTAGTCACCGTTCAAGCCGTCAGTGAAGCCGGTGGCAGCATTGCCGAGCCGGTTGTTGCCGGGACCGCCGTTGATGCCAGAGGTAAACGAGCGATTCGTGCCAGCGTACACGTCGGTGCCGCCGCTGCCGCCGTCGTCGGTGTTCTTGGCGATGATGGTGTTGGTGACCGTCACCGTGCCGCCGGTTCCCGTGGCCGATGCGAGATACACGCCGCCCGTGTTGTCGTCGCCCTCGTTGACGGTGATGACACTACTCTCGATCGAGCCGCTGGCGGTGCCGCCGAAGTAGATCGCGCCGCCGTCGCCGGAGCGCCCCGACACGTTTCCAACAATCGCGCTGTGGCTCACGCCTAAGTGACCACCGTTATTGACGCGGATCGCGCCGCCGTCCCGTTGGCCCGTCGTGTTGGGCGCCAGGCCGAGCGTAAGCGTCAGTCGCGACAGATCGAGCGTGCCGCCGCTCACGATATCGAAGATGCGGTCGTCGGTCGCCAGACCACCGGCATCGATGACGCTTAGCCCCGCGCCGTCCCCAACGATCGTAACGTTGCCGCTAATGTCCAAATCACCTTGCGAAATGCCGCCGGTTCCTGTAAGCGTCAGGTAATACACCCCCGCCGGCAAACAGACTGTCATCGGCACGCCAGCCAAATTGGCATAGTTCACCGCCTCACGCAGGCTGAGGTCGCCAAAGCTCAAGTCGGTGTCGAACTCGTCGACCAACGTGGAAACACAAATTTCAGTCAATTCATAGGCGCCAATATCGACGAAGCCCGCTATGCTATTTGTGACGCCTGGGAAGTCATAGCTGCGTGCGAAACCCGTTCCGCGCTGGTCCGACGGAAAAGCAACAGAAGTAAGTGGATCGCTTGCCAAAGCGACGGAACCCTGGTCAATCGCCAGGCTGCCGAATCTCAAGGCGTGCGTCGGCGTCGGGCCGCCATTGTCGGCGAGCGCACCCAACCCTGGGTCATCCTCGTTGAGCTTGTTCGTACTATCGAGCGTAGGCGAATTGCTGTTTTCATCCTCAATGGTTGATCCGGTCCCGACCAGATTGTGCTTGAAGACCTCGTCCACGACTCGGCCCACCAGGTTGTTCGGCTGGCTGCTGAGATTCTCGTTCTCCGAAATAATCGAATTGGCGATCCGTACGCGCATGTTGCTGAGATCTGCAATCAAAATGCCGCCGCCGTTGACACTCGTATTCTGGGTGACTGTCAAGTTGCGCAAATCGGCGTCGATCGATCCGTCCGGAAAGTCCGAATCCCGTGCGATGACTATTCCGCCGCCCCCCGCCGTCAGCGGATTGTCATTAACTGTGCTGTTGCCGGAAAACGTCGAATTCGTGGCAATGAAGTGGCCAAATTTCTTGCAACAGACGAAGATTCCACCGGCCTTGTTGTCGGCTTCATTGTTGTCAACGGTCGAGCGTGTGATTATGAATCGTGGCTTGATATTTTCAAAATTGAACCCATGCAGGTACGCATACACTCCACCGCCGTTGCCGTGAAAGCCTTCCAGGTTGTTCACCTGGTTGCCGGTAATGTGCGACTCTTCGACGAGCGTTTCCGTGCCTTCGGCGTTGTATGTGTACAGGCCTCCACCACGACTCGCCGTGTTTCCTGAGATTAAAGAGCGCGAAACCGTAACGGCCCGTGGCGTTGGAAATGGAGCGCCAGAATGGGATTGGGCGTTTGCGTAAACGCCGCCGCCGTCTTGAAGAGCTGTATTCCCCGAAACTTCTGAATCAACGATCGAGAGCGATGCCGACTCCTCAAGCAGAGCGAACACTCCGCCGCCGTGGTTATTGCCTACGCCGACCGCATCGTTACCGGAAACGATGGAATCCTCGATTCGAAGGTGCGAGCCGAAAATGTACGAATATATGCCGCCGCCAGAGTATAACGCGTCGTTCCCCGAGACGCTGCTCTCCTGCAAAATCGAAAGGTCAACTTTGCCCGAATGATAGATCGCTCCACCGTGCCCGGCGGTATTCAGTTCCAACTCCGATCCCGTGATCATGACTGCACTGCGACTCTCCGCTGCTGAATTGCCAATGATAAAAAGTGCCCCACCACGGCCCGAAGCAGTCAGCAAGCCGGCGTCGTTGTCGCTGATTGTTGAGCTAACGATATGAACCGTTTGCTTGGCCCCAGTTGTCGAGTTCAGTTTCACGTACACGCCGCCACCGTCATACGAGGCGTCGTTGTTCTCAATCATCGAACCGTTGATAATCTTGAGCACATCGCGGTTCCCGCTGCCGCCTTCCGCTACGTCCAGATAAACCCCTGCGCCTGAATAGGCGTGGTTGCCTTCGATTATCATGTCGTCGAGTACCAGCATCGCTGCCGAACGAATCGCGCCGCCCTGCGTCACTAAATTGGGATTGGAATCCGCCCCGGTAAGCGTTAGCCCCTTCATCGTTACTAACGGCGGACTCGTGCCAGCCGGCTGCGAGGTGTCGGTGATGTTGAAGATGCGAAAACCGTCTTCCGTGTTGGGAGCCTGATCGGTGCCATGACCGGCGCTGATCGTGATGCCGTTCTGCAGCGAACTGGCGTCGATGGTTAAGTTCTTGCCAAATGCGATCTCGCCCAGGGTGAGCGATATCGTTAATCCGTTGAGCGACGATGCGAAATTGATCGTCTCACCTGCATTTGATCGGTCGATTGCATCACGGAGCGAGACATCACCGTCGACGATACTGCCATCCGACTCATCCGTTGTCATATCAACTATGACCGCCAGCAATTGTCTGCGCTCAAGTGGCTCTATCCGCAACCGCCGCCCAAATTGATTCCGCTGGGCCCGCGCTTTTGGCTTCTTGCTGGTTAAACCGAGCCTGGCACGCAGAGAATGCCAACCACTAGATAAACTATTCATGGCCACTCCTTTGCAAGAACAGCTGCCCGTGATAAAGCAATTAGTAACTATTCATCCATCAAAGCAGTCCAAATGGCTGGTCGAGAATACCGCCAAAACGTAAAACGTCGGCCCATTAGAATTGCTGAGAGCCACAAAACGAACAACGATAGCGACGATGGCTCTGGGACAGTGGCTACTCGAAGACCAAGGAATTGGCCCTCGAATGACGGCGCGATACCGATACCTGTATGCGAAGCAGCTAAAACATTAAGAGCGGTTTGCCACGTGCCGCCATTGTCGCTGCGATGTTCTCCAGCGATATTGTTAATGCGATCAAATGCTGACTCCTCCCACTCCTCAACATTCCCCCCTTGGCCAGCAGTGCCATAGGCGCTCGTGAGTCCTACGTTTGTAATCTCGTTTGGTCCCGAATTCAAGCCGCCGTCGAAAAAGACAGCAGCAAATTCCGTGTCGCCCACTGAATCAATCCCATCCGGCACACTATCGCTGCCCGTCGGGTAGTCGTAGTACACGCCGGCGATCGGATCGTAGTACGCCGCCTTGTGCCACTCATTGAGACTCGGCAAGAAATAGAATGCTCTACGGTTGCGGTAGAGATTGTTAGGATCGTATCCCGGATCAACCGGCTGCCAAAGTTGAAAGTTTCCCAGGTCGTCGAACTTGTAAGCCAGCGCGTGTCCCGTGCTCTCATTGAGCCAGTTGACGAACCTCGCCGCCTCGTACCACGTGACACTTGTGGCAGGCATATCGGGGCCGCGGGTATCCTTGGTGATGCCAAGAGCGCCCAGCGCATTGGCCTTGTCGATCATCTGCTCGGAGATTTCGTATTTTCCCATTCGGTACTGGTAGGGGACTGCCCCCGCCGGATTGGGATTGGCATCGGGCGGATTCCCCGGTTGGCCGATCGGCACGAACTCGATGTCAAATGAGTTCGCTCCACTGCCAAAGAGGTCAGCTTTCGCCGTGGCGATAAACGGCTGAATAAAGAGAGCCAGAACAACAATTGGAAATAGAACGCCGCGCCGCAAAAACACCTGTCGTTTCATGAGCCACCTCCAGTTCCCTAGGATCAGAATGAAAAGTATGAGAAAGACTTATCTGACTGGCTGGCTTTGTAATATCACTTCGATGCGAGCTTTGCTTACTATTCCGTGATTCGTGTACGGAGTTTTTAGGTCGTCCACGATGCAGAGAATAAATAAGGCATGACCCCAACCGATCCGCCTTCGATTGCACGACTCTCAGCTTCGGCTGTCTGACGACGAGTCCCTCTTGTAATCGTGGAACCTAACCGAAGCAGCGCGCGCCGGTCAAGCAAAATGCCCCAATTCTTCAAGAATGTGCGGAATTCTCGCGGGCTTGCGTTAACCCCCTTTACTTTAATCGAAATGGCGCTGAGGCAGAGCGCGCGGGAAAAATATTCTGCGGATAACCGCAGGTGGATCTCAATTCACCCCGCCACGCGGGGAAAGATAAGTTCCACTTCGTGCTTGCAAAGAGCCACCGCTTCCAATATAGTGTACATGCGTATCAATCCGCGGAAGACAGGCTCTTTGGCAATTGAACAAAACCCCCTCCCCTAACCCCTCCCCCGAGGACGGAGGAGGGGGAACCGGAGCGCTCGCGCGGCTCACTCCTACTGCCCACTGCCTACCGCCGTCTGCCCGCCTAATTCTGTCCACTCGTGTCCACGTCCCCGTGACAATATTCGACCCGAAATCCTCGGAGAAAACGGCCCGTTTGGAGTTTGTCCGCCTGACGGTGTTTTCCATTTTCCGGACAAAACTCCCTGCGTGTCGCCGCGGCTATCGTTCACTTGTTGGCCGCGATCCGTTTCGATATCGCGTCCGGAATTGGAACGTGCCGTTCCCACTCCTCGAGCGGCACGTCCCACGCCTCGTCGCGGAGCGGCTCGGTGAGGGGCATGATCCAGTCGCAGCCGATGCCGGGCGCATCGACCGCCGCCAAGTCGACTTCCGGATCGATGAGTAACTGCGGTTTTCGTCCGTTCAGACTCGATAGTGCAAACGCACGCAGCTCGACGTTGGGGTAACCGCGCTGGGCGAGGTCTTTGGCGATGTACTGGCACAGTTGGTGGATCATCGCCGGGTCGCGTCCGAAACGTGCTGTTTGGTGGTCGCTGAGATAGGCGCGCAGGTCGATCGTTCCGGTACGGCCCGTCTTCGGGTCGGTCGCGTAGAGGCGTACACCCGAGCGTTTGCCGCGGAGCATCATGTGCCACGAGAAGCCGTGGCCTTGCTCCGTCCAGTTCGCGGAACCGGGGTAGACCAGATGACGAAGCGGGAAGACTAGTTGCACGCCGACATAAGCCAGCAGTAGTGCGCCGAGAATCGAGCTTCGCCATCGGTTTTCCCCCTCCCCTAACCCCTCCCCCGAGGACGAGGGAGGGGGATCGGGAATCTCCACACGCGGTCTCAGACGGAGCAGCCTTTGGAGTATCTCCGGCGGGAAGAAGAGGACCGTTGCCAGGGCCATCAGCCACGGAAACACGCCGATCGGAAAGAGCGATGCGTTGGTAAGGTGAAACATCGCCGCCAACACGAATGCAACTGGCCGAGTGCGGCTCCAAAGCAGCGCGGGAACGATCAGCAGATCAAACAGCAATCCGCCGTAAACGATGAACCACAGAAACCATTCCTGATCGAGAAACGATCCGACAATTGGGACATCGGTGCGAGCGGCGAGGGAAGCCCGCATCGGTTGTCCGCGGAGCCAGTCGGCCTCCAATTTGGCGATCCCGCCATAGACGTAGGGGATCGCGATTTGAAATCGAAGCAGCCACAGCGTCCAGGCCGGCGCGGTGCTGGATCTGAGTGATGGCCGAAGCAGGCAGTCCACGGAAAGCGCCCTGTGAGCTGGCAAGACGACCGCGATCCATGCCAGCAGGCACATCAGGTAGTAGTGGTTCTGGTAGAGCGCCTTATCCACCAGAAACGCGTGCGTGAAACCGGCGGCTACGACGAGGGCACTTACGCGATACGCGAAGCCGAGGACCATTCCCAGTGCCGCTGCCGCGAGCACGTAGAAGTGCCAATGCATCGCTTCGCCCGGCCACGCGGCGACCCAGCCGAAACCGTGATATTTAAAGTGATAGACTGGGTCTACGTAAAATAGATTGACGCCGCCTTTGGCGATCACCTCGATCGACCACGCCAGGACGGCAAGGCCCAGAACAATTCGGAAGTAGACAATAGGCCCGATTGGGATCGAATCTTCCCAATGCGAAAGCCAATCATTGCACCGACGAAGCAGACCCACCAAACGCCTGAATGGGAAATAGCGCGGCCGTAACCAAAAGATTTAACAGGAGGAAACAGAGAAAACAGAGAAAGAAGTCAAAAGAATATAGCCCTACGTTTCTCAGTTCCCTCTGTTTCCTCCTGTTCAAATTTCTTGTTCGGAAAACAAGCTTTTACGCATTTGTAATATAAAGGAGCCTACGGCATATCGCGCGTCTAATACTGCCAGCCGTCTTGTTTGCTGATATTGATCGTAAACTCGTTGCTCTTTCCGGCGACCACTTCCAACGGTTTGTCGCGCGGCCCCCTGTAATCACCCCTCGTTGCCTCGCTCTCCGATCCGCGTTCCCCGACAATGCTCACCTGATAGATTCCGACGTTCGCACCGTCGTCTGGATGCATGGTTGTCAGCTTGAATGTCCCATCGGATTGGAGGACACCATGCGCAGGTTGGCCGCCGCCGATCGGGGCAAAGATGACCCGGCCACCGGGAACTACCTTGCCATCTCGCATTACGGTCCCGCTTACAGGGACGAGATTCGAATTGTCGCACCCCAACGCGAGGCTGCAAATGGCGATAACGCAGAAGACGCACAAACGTGGCATACAGATTTGCATTTGCAGTCGGAGGTGTCGGAGCAACCATGCGTCGGCACTCGCTTGTCAAAACCTCGGTCTCGTGCTACCAATTGTCGGTGATTTCGGCCTCGTCTCGAGTGCCCAGATTGCTAAATGTTTCCAAATCGACCGTTTCCTGAATGAAATGAACCGACCCGTCCGCAAAACAAAAAAATGCGCCGCTATCATGCCAACTAAAGGCGCAATCGTCATCAATCGGGCCTGGATAGCCGGTCGGGCCGCCAGTTCGAAATCCTTCTAACGATTTAGGAACAACGCCACAATTGATGAGCGAAGGGTTCTGAGTTTTGAACAACTGGGCTTCGTCGGTACCGGGGGCGCCGATCCAGATCGGCCAATCCATATTGGCAGCGCTCGTGCTGTTGTAGTACGCGGACTCACCAATGGCGATGGTCTTGCTCAGTCCGTCCGTAACATCTTTGGGTAAGATCTTCGACTTAGGTGGCTCGGCGTTCACGACTCCATCGTAGACCTTGAAGAACATTCCGTTATCGCCCCGGCCATTGCATGCCTTGTAATCGTTAGTTGCGTATCCGTTGTAGAGCACGCCGGCCCTTTCCACGTGCGACGGCAGTTGCGACGTTGGACATCTATAGACATCTACAATGGTATCTCCGCCGACGATGGTCGCTTTCGTTGCAATGAAGGTACGCATAAAGATTCCTGGTGCAGGCTTGGCTCCGTCGAATGTGGTGTTGGTCAAATCGTGAAGCGGCTGATGTTCGAGAAACGGCAACAAGTCCTGCGACCAGCCGTAGCCGTCATCCGTATGGAAGCGTTCGCCGCCGCGAACTCCAATCGGAAATTGCTTGTGAGCATCGGTGAAATGGTTGAGGGCGAGTCCGATTTGCTTGAGATTATTCTGACACGATCCGCGCCGAGCCGATTCGCGGGCCGCCTGAATCGCCGGCAGTAGCAGGCCCACCAATAGTCCGATGATGGCGATTACCACCAACAGCTCTACGAGGGTAAAGCCATACAGAAAACGAATAACGCTTCCCGTTTGCGACGCCTGCAGTCGCTGTGAAGTGCTGCGATTCCGTCGGCTACGGCGGAAGCTCCCTTGGAGTTGGGTCATGGCTTCACGGTTCTCGTAATGGCGGCCTGAGTGGCTGGCAAAACGCAAAATATTGCTACTGGTGCGACGTTCAGTTTACCGCACTCGATACGCGCGTCAAGCTTTTTTGTGCCCGCTTTAGCAGGCAACAGCGTCGGCACAGCGAAGTCAATCGGTAAGCGGGATTTGCCGCTCCCGCTGTTCCCAGCGATCAAGCTCGTCCCGCATCTCGATGATTCTTGAAGGGTTATCGGGAGAAGTGCTCGAATAATTGCTGCCAAACATGCCAAACAACACGTCGTAGACCGAGCAGCCAGCCAGCGAGAGCATCGCCGCAAATGCGAGTAGAAAGACGGGGCGGCGCATGATTGGTGCCAAGAGGCTATCGCCGAATGGCGCCGGTGTCACGGGACGCGTCGAGCATCGCGGACGGAACAGGCGACTCCGCTGCCGCGGCGTAAACGCTTTTGCCTGCGGTAACCGGAGTCACATCAGTTGCCGCAGTTCCGCTGTCAGGACGTTGCTCGTGGATCAGAGTTGTCTGGTCGGTTGTCACCGATCCGACAGTCGAAGCGAACGTTTCTCCGTTGGCGGCAAGCGTTGGGACGGTGCTGGCAGCGGCAATCGCGCCCGGCGCGGCTTCTAGTTGAAGCCGCGGCCGGCCTTGCTTCACCCAATCGAGCCACACGGCCTGCAGCGCGTAAAGATTTTCGTGTCCGTAGTGCGTCCGTACCGCCTGCCCCCAATTCTCGTCACCCATGCCGTCCACGAGAAACGCGAGAAACACTTGCTTGCCCCGGCGCTCTAGCAAAAACTGAGTGAGTGAATGTCCTTGCGAATAAAGTGGAAGTACTTCGGGAGGATACTCCTTCATCGCGAACATGTGACTAAACGGAATGCCCTTACCCGTCTTGAGGAACTTGATGAGGAGGCGTTCTTGCTTCGCGATTTCACTGGGATGCTCGACGGTGGTGCAGGCGCCTTCATCGGCCCACCGCGGCACGGGCTGGCGGAAATAGCAGGCCAGAATCGTATGGGTCACTTCGTGCGGCAGCACCGAATCGAGCACCCGCTCGCGCGACCCTTGAATATCCATCCTCCAACTGAAAACCTCGCCGTGGTCGAAGACAAACGTTGTGGCGCCCCCCGCCCCGTTGTTCGGGGCAACCCGGGCGTTGATCGGGCAGGGACGCGACCAGGCGGGCATTTCCTTGCCGATCCATTCGATCGACAGCTCGCGCCGCCAGACTTCCGCGGCGTCGCCAATTTCTTTAGCCAGTGCGGGAGTCGGGGCCGTGACCGCGAAATTGGTCGTGCGGTACGGCACGGCGAGGACCGTCAGGCATTGGCACGCGAGCAGAAACAGAAAAATCGCCATCCTGGCGATCCCAAATGGGCGAGCGTCCATGCTCCTTTGTCTCCGTGGCGGGGGAACTCTTCCGCGGGCGGGCGATCATTGCCCACACGGAGGCGGTAAGAGTGTGGAGCGAAAACCTAGCAGACAACCCCTCTTGGAAACCAGACGAGTTTGGCAAAATGCGGTAAGTCGAAGTCCCTGGGACGCCGAATGCTTGCATCTTCGCGCGCGGCCACTCCGTGCGTTACAATGCCAGCACTCGTCATGCACAGCGGCGAGGCCCTTTTTCCCTTTCGCTAGGAGCGTATGGTCATGGCCACAGTCGTCGAAAAGAAAAAGAAACACGCCCGTCCCAAAGTTCAGCAAACCCAGTGCTTTATCGGCGGCCAATGGGTTCCCGCCGCCAGCGGCAAGACGTTTGAGACGCTTCATCCCGCCACGGAAGAAGTCATTGCCGAGATCGCCGAAGGCGACAAAGAAGATGTTGACCGGGCCGTCAAGGCCGCCCGCGACGCCTTCGACAATGGCCCCTGGCGCACGATGGATGCCCGCGACCGCGGCCGGCTGATGAACAAGCTGGCCGACCTAATCGAAGACGAAATCGATGAGCTAGCGGCCCTTGAAACCCTGGACAATGGCAAGCCGATCCGCGACGCCCGCAACGCCGATATCCCGCTGGTGATCGACACGCTGCGTTATTATGCCGGCTGGGCCGACAAACTTCACGGCAAAACGATCCCCGTTCGCGGCAACTACTTTTGCTACACCCGTCGCGAACCGGTGGGGGTCGTGGGGCAGATCATCCCCTGGAACTTCCCGGCATTGATGGTCGCCTGGAAATGGGGTCCGGCACTAGCCGCTGGTTGCACGATCGTCATGAAGCCTGCTGAGCAAACGCCGCTCACTTGCCTGCGGATGGCTCGGCTCGCGCAAAAGGCGGGCTTTCCCGACGGCGTGATCAATGTCGTGCCAGGCTATGGTCCGACCGCAGGCGCGGCGCTCGTGAAGCATCCCGGCGTGGACAAGATCGCATTCACCGGCGAGGGCGCTACCGCCAAGATTATTCAGCGCGACGCCGCCGACACGCTCAAGCGGCTCACGTTCGAGCTGGGCGGAAAGAGTCCTAACATCATCTTTGCCGACGCCGACCTCGATGCCGCGGTCGAAGGGGCGCACTTCGGCCTCTACTTCAACCAGGGTCAATGCTGCTGCGCCGGTAGCCGGGTGTTTGTGGAGGAGAAAGTCTACGACAAGTTCCTCGATCGCATCCGCGACAAGAACACGGACCGCAAGATTGGCGATCCGTTCGATCCCGAGACCGAGCAAGGGCCGCAGATCGACGAGGCCCAATTCGACAAGATCATGAAGTACATCGACTACGGCAAGCAGGACGGCGCGAAGCTCGTGACCGGCGGCGATCGCCATGGGAAGAGTGGTTACTTCATTCAACCGACGCTGTTTGCCGATGTGAAGGACGACATGCGAATTGCGACGGATGAAATCTTCGGCCCCGTGATGAGCGTGCTCAAGTTCAAGAGCGTCGAGGAAGTCGCCCGTCGGGCGAACGCCACTCCGTACGGCTTGGCCGCGGCAGTTTGGACCCGCGACATCGGCAAGGCGCACCGCCTTGCCGCCGAAGTTCGTGCCGGCACCGTCTGGATAAACTGCTACGACGTATTCGACGCCGGCGCGCCGTTCGGCGGCTACAAGCAATCGGGCCTCGGCCGCGAACTGGGCGAAGCGGGCCTCGAAGCTTATACCGAGTCGAAGACCGTGACCGTGGCGCTGTAGCAAACGCGGAATTAAAGAGCGAGCCGCGGCGTTGTCGTCCGCGGCTCGCTTGATTAGCTAATCGCCGATTGCATTACCAAGCGAGCGCCGTTCACTTAATTCGTCGTCGCCAATACCCCGGTCGACGGCGTCCATGAGCCACAGCAACGATTTGGAGTCTATCGCCCAAAGTTCGATAGACAACGGCAAACGGATACCGTTTCATCAAATATCGACGAGTGCCGTGCAAGTAACGAGTCCAGCGTTCCGGTGAGACGGAAATTCGTTCAACGGCACAGTCTAATTCCGCGACAAATGCAACAGCGGCGTTGTCGCTTCGAAGTTCGTACCAGTCGCGAGCTTCGCGGGCTTCCTCGATCGCCTCGGGATGAAGCTCAAGTTCCATCCGATTATCCCGTTATGATCTTCCTCGCTTGAACCCACGGGACGGCCTTCACCCGTCCGCTATCGAGATCGCTAATTCGGCGCTCAATCTCTTCGCTCCAAGCCGCTTCAACGTCTTCATCCGTCGAGGCATCGAGACTTGCTATAAGCGACGCCGCCAATTCTGACCGATCGGTATCGGGTAGTTGCATCGCGGTATCGAATAACAGTTTTGCATCAGTATTCATGCTCTTACTATACTTTGATGGGCACGTCACTTTCAAGTGTTAAAATGTCGAGCAATGGCTGCGCCGCTTGGCACTTTTCCACTGTCACCGCCACGCACTTAAACGCCGGCGTTTTGCTGGCGGGGTCGAGGTGGCGGCTTACCAGCACGTTGGCCTCGGGGTAGTACATCGCCACATTGCCGGGGCGGATGGCGTCGAACTTCGTGGCGCGGATGCGAGGCATCGAGCCGGCAGGGCCGTGAACGGTCACCAAATCGCCGTCGGCGAGGTTTAGTCGCGCGAGGTCGTCGGGGTGGAGCAAGATCACGTCGCGGCGGTCGATGCCGCGGTAGAGGTCGTAGTCTTCGTACACCACCGTGTTGAATTGGCCCTCGCTGCGAATTGTCATGAGCCGTAGCTCGCCGTCATCGGCGGCTTGGAGGTCGGGCAGCGAATGGAAGTGCAATCGCGCCCGGCCGTCAGGTGTGGCGAAGCGGGGCGAATGAAACGTGCGGCCTTGAATTTGGAACTCTTGCTTCGTCTCGTCGATGCCGCCGATCTGCTCGAAGCCCGGGACGATCTTTGCGATTGCATCGCGGATTTTTCCGGTGTCTTGCATCGATCGCCAGTCGATTACGGATTTAGGATTTGGGATTTGGGATTTGGGATTGTCGGAGAGCGAGGCGAACGTCTGCTCAGCGATTACTGCGATAATTTCCACTTCGCTACGCGGGCCGTTGTGACGCCGTGGGCCGCCGTCGCTGAGGCGGATGTAGTTGAACATTGATTCTTGCGTGGTGGGTTGCGGTTCTTCGTCGCGGGCCAGAACTGGAAGAATGATCGTTTCGCGCGCTAAGCCGCGAGCGTGGCCCGTGTTGAGTGTGGTGTTGAGATAGACGACTAAGTCAAGATTCGACAGAGCCTTTTCGGCGAACGACGCATCGGGGTTCGAGCCGTAGAGATTGCCACCCAAGCAGAAGCCGACCTTTAGCTCGCCGCTGGCTGCGCCTTCGATGCAGGCCATCGTATCTCGGCCGGGCGTTGTTGGCAGTTCGACGCCAAAGTGACTTTGCAGGCGGTCGAACACCGCGTCCTTGAGCTTCGGCGCGACGCCCATCGAGCCGATGCCCTGCACGTTCGAGTGACCCCGAATCGGAAGCAATCCCGTGCCCGGTTTCCCCACCATGCCCCGCAGCAGCGCCAGGTTGGCGATCGCCTGCACGTTTTCCACGCCGTGGACGTGGTGTGTGATGCCCATCGTCCAGCTAAACACGGCCTGCTTGGAGGCAGCGTAATACTTCGCGATTTCGTCGATCTGCTCGCGTGGCACGCCGCTCTTGCCGACAATTTCGTCCCAGGTCGTGCCCGCTAGCCGCTCGCGCAGCTCGGGCCAACCGGTTGTGTGCTCGTTCAAATACGATTCGTCTTGCGCGTTCATCTCGACGATACGTTTGGCGATGCCCGTGAGCAATGCCAGGTCGCCGCCAATGTGTGGCTGCACGTAGAGATCGGCGATCTTCGTGCCGAACAGCAAGCTCCGCACATCGCTCGGCACGCTGAAATTCACGAGGCCCGTCTCCACAACGGGGTTGATCACAATCACGCGCCCGCCACGACGCTTCACGCGCATGAGCGTCCGCATCAGTCGGGGGTGATTCGACGCGGGATTGCCGCCAATGACGAACACGAGGTCCGTGTATTCGAGGTCTTCTAACTCGAGCGTCGCCGTGCCGCTTCCAGTGACGCTCGTCAGACCAACACCGCTCGCCTGGTGGCAGTAAAAGCTGCAATTGTTGACGTTGTTCGTGCCGTACAACCGAGCGAACAGTTGCAGCAAGAAACCCGCTTCGTTGCTGCTGCGGCCACTGAAGT
Source organism: Pirellulales bacterium (assembly GCA_040901765.1). Classification (GTDB taxonomy): domain Bacteria; phylum Planctomycetota; class Planctomycetia; order Pirellulales; family Lacipirellulaceae; genus JBBDYG01. The sequence goes on along the minus strand of JBBDYG010000040.1, from coordinate 354,476 downwards.
ACCAAAAGGTCTCGTCCGGGGGTGTGGCTGCAAGCTTTTCGACGATTCGCCGCAGGGCGTCGTCCCACGATATGGTTTGGTAGCGGCCCGTTTCGCGAGTGTAGAGAATTGGATCGACGAGCCGTCCGCAATTCTCAAGCTCCCGGGGCGAGAACTGTCGGAGGGCGGCGGGCGTGTATCGTTTCCAGAACTCGGGACGGATGGCCCCTTGCATGTCGGCGGCCATGGCCTGGAGCGACTTCTTGCAAACCTCGGGGAAGTGCCCTTCCTCATTGACCATACCGCCCCGCTGGCCCCCCATGCCAAGCGCACAGGTTTTGCAGGCGTTCTTGCTGCGCATCGCCCGCCACAGCTTGAGAAAGCCGCCTACTTCGCGGGCCTTCCGAAAGGTGTATAAAACCGCCGGCCAGCCGCCGCCTGTTTTGACTTTTCGCATCGATTACCGGTCCTGCTACAATGCTTGCCTACTGGGCGACGCCACCTGCCCATCGCCGAAGTGGCTTGATACCTTGTTACTACAGAATACCCCGAGGTGACCTGGTCTCACAACCAAGCTTGCTGCCGCTCAGTTGCAGCTAAACTTATGGAAAAATGCCACTGGAACGCCGGCCTCACCATTGCGATGTTGATCGGCGTCGCGTTGTCGGCTCAGAGCGTCGATGCGGCCGACCTTTCGCCCGCAATCAGCGAAGTGCGGTCGGTAACCGGCCAAGTCGTCCCCGCCGCCCAGTCTGCTTGGAAGACTCTTGCCACAGCCAACGTCGATCAACTCACGGCGATCCTATCGGGAATGAAGGACGCCTCGCCGCTGGCCGAGAATTGGCTCCGCTCGGCGTGCGACGCCGTCGTCGAACGGCATCTAAGATCGGGCGGCAAACTGCCGGTCGATACGTTGCGGACCTTCGTGCTCGACTCATCTCAGTCGCCACGCGCCCGTCGGTCGGCCTACGAATGGCTCGTCCTAGCCGAGCCGGAGACTCCCAATATGCTGCTGCCAGAATTGCTCAACGATCCGAGTTTGGAGCTGCGGTACGACGCGGTCGAGTATCTGCTCAAGCAAGTAACCGAGGCACCCAGCGATGACCAGAAAGCTGTACTGCTTGAGCAAGCCCTTCATGCATCGCGGCAATTTAAGCAGATTCAGGGCATTTCTGAGCAGCTCAAGAAGCTTAACCGGCAAGCGGACCTGACGCATGAATTTGGGTGCGTGACCGAATGGAATACAGTGGGGCCTTTTCCTATTGCTGATGGCAACGGCGTTTCGACGTTGTACCCGCCAGAACAATCGCTCGATCTCGCCGCAACCTACCCAGGCAAGGACGGTGAGATGGCCTGGAAGGAGGCCCAAGCCGACGGCGAACTGGGGCAGCTCGACTTTTGCAAGACTCTCGGCAAAGACGCGACCGGCGTGATGTACGCGGTTGCAAAGTTCAATGCGGCGAAACCGCAGTCGGCCCAGATTCGTTACGAAACCAACAACGGCACCAAACTTTGGCTGAATGGAAAGCTAGTCGCCGAGAATGAGGTCTTTCACGCCGGCGGCGACTGGGATCAGTACGTTGTTCCCATTCAGTTGATTGACGGCGAAAACACCATCAAGATCAAAGTCTGCCAAACGAAGCGCACCGAAGATTGGGCCATGGTGTGGCATTTCAGGCTCCGCGTCTGCGATGAACTCGGTGGCGCAATCCATTCAGAGCCAAACAATTAATCGCATGATTCATAAACTACTCATCACGAGCCTCACACTCGCGGCAGTTCTTTCGGGAAGCTCCCCCGCACTAGCGAGCGACTGGCCGACGTTTCGAGGTGCGGGCGGCCGGAGCGTGGCGATGGAAGATGTCGTTCCCACGGTGTGGGCGGTGGATGATGGCACGAACATCGCGTGGACTGCCGATATTCCCGGCCGCGGCGTCTCCGGCCCGATTGTGATCGGCGGAAGGGTGATCGTCACCGCATCGAGTGGACCGACGGAGGATCGACTACACGTCCTGGCGTTCGATGAAACGACAGGCCAGCAACTTTGGCACCGCCAGTTCTGGGCCACTGGCCGCACTCTGTTTCATCCGACAATGGCGAACGCCACACCAACGCCGGCCAGCGATGGCGAGCATGTATTTGCCTTCTTTTCCTCGAACGACCTAGTAAGCCTTGATCTCGACGGCAACCTGCTGTGGATGCGGGGATTAGTGCTGGACCATCCGAAACTGGGAAACGACGTGGGCATGTCGTCGTCGCCGACCGTGGCCGCCGGCGCGGTAATCGTGCAGTGCGAATCGCAAGGAGATTCGTTCGCGGCGGCCTTTGATGCCGTCACTGGGGCGCCGCGCTGGATGATCGACCGACCCCGAACTGCTCAGTGGGCGTCGCCCAGCGCGATTGACGAAGAAAACGGCTGCGTTCCGGCGGTCGTGCTTCAATCGGCCGACGGAGTGTCGCTGCACGATCCAGTCTCTGGCAGCCCCCTGTGGCATCGAAAGCACGCTTGTGCGTCAATTGCCTCGGCGGTCGTCGAGGGCGGCCGGCTATTTGTGCCCGGCGACAACGTAACGATGTTTTCTATACAAGACGGCGTGAGCGACGCGGACGCGCCCATTTGGAGTTCGGCGCCGCTTCGGCCGTCCAGCCCCAGTCCCGTGGTCGTCGATAATCGAGTCTACGTGATTGGTTCGGCCGGCGTGCTCGTTTGTGGCAATGCCGATACGGGGGAGGTCCAGTGGCGGCGCCGCTTGGGGGGCCAGTTTTGGGCCACTCCGGTGGCCGTCGGCAATCACCTGATCTGTATTAATTCTGAGGGAACGGCGTTCGTCGTGGACCGTCACGACGATGGAAAGATTCTCGCCGAGAATAAATTTAGCGCCGAGATGCTTGGCTCTCCCGCGGTCGCCAATAACGCCCTCTTCGCGCGCAGCCATAAAAAGCTTTGGAAAATCGCGGCGAGTGGCGTTGCAATCCGACCAGCTTCACAGGCGCCCAAGTGATGGCCCTGCCCGACGTTCTTGAAGTCGAACCGCTCACCGGCCCGCTCCACGCGCGCATGCGCCCGCCCGGCTCGAAAAGCATCACTAATCGTGCCTTAGTCTGCGCGGCACTTGCAGATGGCGAGTCCACGCTCAGCGGCGCGCTCGACAGCGATGACACGCGGGTGATGATCGACTGCTTGCGCAAGCTGGGCATCGCGATCGACGTTCGAGACGCGGGGCGAACGCTGGTCGTGAAGGGTTGCGGCGGAGAGATTCCGGCCGCCAGCGCCGATTTATTCGTCGGAAATAGCGGCACGACGATTCGGTTTCTCACCCCGCTGGTTGCCGTAGGCCACGGCACGTTTCGACTCGACGGCGTGCCGCGAATGCGCGAGCGGCCGATCGGCGATCTGTTAGAGGCTTTGACGCAGTTAGCTGTTGATGCTCGTAGCGAGACCGGCAACAACTGTCCGCCGGTAGTCGTTCATGCCAACGGATTACATGGTGGGCGAACTCAAGTACGCGGCGACCTGTCGAGCCAGTTCCTAAGCGGCCTGCTGTTGGCAGCGCCTGGTGCCGTCACGCCAGTAGAACTTGAAATCGAAGGGCCACTCGTTTCACGGCCCTACATCGACATGACGTTACGCGTAATGGCCGCCTTTGGCATTCCTGTTGACGTAAGCGATAGCTTCACATCGTTTCGTGTGCCAAGCCCGGGATCGTACCGGCCTCAGACCTATGACATCGAGCCAGATGCATCGGCGGCGAGTTATTTCTGGGCCGCCGCCGCTATTGCGGGCGGATCGGTCACGGTGGAGGGCTTGGGCGAGACGAGCATTCAGGGCGATGTCGCCTTCGTCGATTGCCTGGAGGCGATGGGCTGCGACGTCGCGCGGACGCCAAACGCCATAACGGTCACCGGTCGGCCACTGAAGGGCATTGAGGTCGATATGAATTCGATTAGCGATACAGCACAGACTCTCGCCGCGGTTGCGCTGTTTGCGGACGGTCCGACCAGAATCATGGGCGTGGGACACATCCGCCATAAAGAGACCGACCGAATCGCCGCGCTGGCAGCCGAGTTGCGCAAGCTCGGGGCGCAAGTGGAGGAGTCGGCCGATGGTCTATTGATTACTCCGGGTCGCTTACAAGCGGCCGAAATCGATACCTATGATGACCACCGCATGGCCATGAGCTTCGCGCTCGTTGGCCTCCGGCAGCCGGGCATCAGAATCCGCAATCCGAACTGTGTCGCCAAGACCTATCCCGAATTCTTCGGCGATTTACACAGCATGCGCTCGGAATCCTAAAGCTCGCAGACGCTGTTCCGCCTCGTCACTTCGGCTGCGCGGCGAATTCACGGCTGCGGGAAATCTGGCTCTCGCTCGCTGTAATCAGTTCCTCAGCCCGCTGCATCAGCGCGGCTCCCGAGAGAACGTGCGAAGAACTCTCTTCGCCCGATTGGCAGGCCTCGAAGCGAGCACTGCAGTGCTGGCAGACAATGAGGCGTCCTAAGTACTCGACTCGCACCTGCAAGTTTCGCCCGCAGGTCGGACATTCCTGAACGTAGTACGTAGATCGTGGCATGGTCGCTCCTCCTGATACCGCCAAAGTAGATAAGCCCGAACACCTCGGATATAGGAAGATGGTAATCTGTTAGCATCGGAAAATCAATCATCTGCGGAAATCCGCATATTTTACAAATTCGCAGTCGGCATCTTAACCATTGACGGACAAAGCACTTACGTTATAAAGCGATACCGAAACGAAGCGACGTCGTTCTGCGACTTGCCGCATAAATACTAACGTGGCGATTATCTGGCCCAAACTCCGATAGCAGGAATTACAAGCGCGCTGGCCGTTCTTACAGCGAAAAAAGCTGCTTGCCCCGCTCCTAAAATTCAACGAGCATCCCGTGAAAACAACACTTTTTACTGGGTTATTGACCGCTATCGGTGCAGTGATGTTCGCGCCCGTCTCCGCTGGGGCCGTTGCGGAGGTTGCAAACAGCGAGCCAATCGCAACAGCAGTTGGCGCAATACTCGAGGGTTCCGGTTATCAATCCGGCGACCTCCTTAACAAGGCGCAGGTCGAAGCCGTGCTGACCCGGCTGGCTGCCCAAGGTCACAAAATACCGCAAGCGGCGGCGATTCTCAGCCGTGCGGTGGCCAACAGCTCACCGCTTCTCAAGCAGTTCGGCACGGCCGGCGGCAAGAAGTTCCTTCGCAAAATCGGCCAAATTCCGGGCGGATATGCGCGGCTCGAACGTCTGGCTGCGTTGCCCCAAGGCGATCAACTCGTCCGGCAACTTCAGCGCGATCCGGGCGGCGACAAATTGATCCAGTATCTGGCCACGACCGCCTCGGGGCGTCGGCTCGGCGCGATGACAGCCAATTCGCCCCACGGCGTGAACCTTAACGAGCCAACCGGTCGCATTTACACCGGCGGTGATCTTATCGAAGCGATCCAGCAATCGCTACGTGAAAAACCGGAACCCGCCACGCCAGTGGGTGTTGATTCTTTGCCGCGGTAAGCGGTGGTCGGCTAGCGGTTACTCGCAGCCAGCAACTCACACTTCGCCGTTGCCGAAGTCAGCCGAACCCTAGAAATCGGGCGAGTTAGCTAGGGCGGAGTTCTTTCCCGGTCGCTCGCCTTCGTTACGGGGGTACACTAAACTAATAACGGCAGTCCGCGGACGCGCAGATTCTGCGCACCGCGTCGCAATACGCTTTATAGAGAAATCCCACCGGGCTGGACGGACTATGGGGAACAAAATCTTCGTTGCCGTTGTAACGTTACTTTGGGGGGCCACCATGTCCTGGCTCCTGGTGGCAAAGATTCTCCCGCCGTTTTTCAATGGCGATCCCCCGAGCACCGGCGTGCCCCTCAAGAATCAGGCTGTGGCGTGGAGCATCGAGGTCGATGGCGCTTCGGTCGGATACGCCGTCAGCCAGATGGTGCCCGGAGCGCTCGACACAACGGAGGTACACAGCCGGGTTTCGCTCACCGAAATCCCCTTGCGTGAGATCGCTCCACATTGGATGGCGAGTCTCGTGCAGAACATTGGCGATATCCATTTGGACATGCGCACGCGTACGACAATCGACCCGCTCGGCAATCTGGCCTCATTTGACACGAAGGTCTGGGTGAACGAACTTCCGTCGGCGATCCGCATGCTGGGGAGGGTGCGCGACGATGCGCTGCAGATCGGACTTCAGGCCGGAGATTTCAAGCGACGCTTCAAGTATCCTTGGCCAAAAGACGCGTGGCTGGGCCGCGAGTTGACCCCGGATGCCAAGCTGCTGCAGGTCTATGTCGGCCGCAAATGGCGGCGCGACGATTACAGTCCCTTCTCTTCGCCGCAGAATCCGATTGAAATGGTTGAGGCGGAAGTCGTCGAAGAGCATCCGATTCTGCACCACGGCCAACTTGTGAACGCCCGCCGGGTCGAGTATCGCACGCTCTCAAGCGCAGGCATCGCCGCCGACAATCGTCTGCGTTCCAACGTGTGGGTGGCTGAAGACGGGACGGTTCTTCGCCAGGACGCTTACTTTATGAACGTCCGCCTGAGGTTCGAGCGGCTCGACGACACGGAAGCCAACAAGCTGGCCGTCGCCCAGTTGGATCTCGCTGCCGAAGCGACCGTGGCCCCGGAACCGATGGAATGAACAGGATTGTCCAAGTTCATGGTTTCAATGATCGAATTCGAGAGCGTGAGCCGGAACTATGGCACGAAGGTGGCCGTCTCCGACTTGAACCTGGAGATTGCGCGGGGCGAGTTGTTTGCGCTGCTGGGGCATAACGGCGCCGGAAAAACCACCGCCATCAAGATGCTGGTCGGACTGCTGCAGCCGGCCCAAGGCCGCGTGCGTGTCGGTGGCAGCGATCTCGTGGCACAAACGCGCGAAGCGACGAAGCTGATCGGATACGTTCCCGATCAACCTTTTTTATACGACAAGCTTTCGGGGCGGGAATTTCTGCAGTTCGTCGCCGAGATGTACGGCCTCGACGCTCATCAGGTAGCCGCCCACATGGAGCGCGAGATCAATCGATTTGGCTTGGCGGGCTTTGTCGACGACCTGACGGAAAGCTACTCCCACGGCATGAAGCAGCGCACGGTCTTTGCCGCCGCGTTAATGCATTCGCCGCAGGTCTTGGTGGTCGACGAACCGTTGGTGGGGCTCGACCCCCACAGCATTCGACTGGTGAAGGACTTGCTTCGACGAGAAGTCGAGCGAGGACTTTGCGTGCTGATGTCTACCCATACGCTGACTGTCGCGGAAGAAATCGCCGATCGCATCGGTGTGATGTATCGCAGCCGATTGATCTTTGTCGGAACGGTCGCCGAACTGCGGGAGCGGCACAAAACCGGCGATCAATCGTTGGAAGCGATTTACTTGCAGATGATGCACGATCACGAGCTGGTTGGCGGAGCACGGCAGAACGGCATGCACGCGCCCGACGCGGCGATGTTGCAAGATGCCGCTCGATGACCTGCGCGTAACCCACCGACGCCTTCATGATCGAATCCAGCGAATTGCCGCCTGCCAGCCTTCCTTCCGAAGACCGAGAGGCGCAAATATTTTGGCGCGCGCGCTGGCAAATCGGCCGGGCGCAATTACAACAGCACTTTACCACCGCTCGGCTTCGCACGAGCTTGGTGCTATCGTTGAGTCTGCTGTTCTGGTCGGGCTTGTTCGCGCTCTTCTATGCGGGGTTCGACTTCATTGTGAAGCACGTGGGACCGCCAGGCGAGCACTATCATGCGCAAACGGTGCAGTTCGTTTTTCACCTGTTTTTCGCGTCGCTCAACGTGATGCTCGTCTTCTCGGCCGGCATCATTATTTACGGCAATTTATTCCACTCGCCGGAGACACGTTTTTTGCTGACGCTGCCGATCCGCACCGAGCGGATCGTGCTTCACAAATTTCAAGAAGCCGTCCTGTTTAGTAGCTGGGGATTCTTCCTGTTGGCCAGTCCGATGATGGTTGCCTACGGCTGGGTGGTGGGGGCCTCGTGGTACTACTACGCGCTCATCCTGCCGTTGATTATCGCGTTCGTCTATATTCCTTGCGGCATCGGATCGATCTGTTGCCTGTTTATCGTCCACAAGCTTCCGCAGATGCGTCGCGTCATTGTGGGTGTCGCTGCGATCTCGGTGATCGTTTTCGCCTTTGATTCGATCTGGCGAACGGTGAGTAGCAATCAGGCTCGATTATTTGGGAAGGATTGGTTCGAGGAGACGCTGCGCCGATTCGGCTTCACGCAGGAAGAATGGCTGCCCAGTTCGTGGCTGGCCAACGGCTTGCTCGAGGCCGCCCGGCAAACGCCCGTGGCGATGATCGACGCCTCCCGCTTTGACTTGCCGGTCTTGCAAAGTTGCATGTATCTGGCGCTGCTCATCTCCAATGCGCTCATGTGCCACCTGTTGACCGTCGCGGCGGGGAAGCGGTGGCTACGATCCGGCTTCAGCAGCCTCGACTGCCGATTTGTGAAGGCTCGCAAGGCGCGGGTGAGTTGGCTCGATCGCATCGCGAATTGGATATTGAGCCCCTTTCCGGCCCCGGTGAGACTGCTGCTCGTGAAAGATTGGCGGCTTCTGCGTCGCGATCCCGTGCAATGGTCCCAGTTCCTGATCTTCTTCGGTTTGCTGGGCCTTTATTTCCTCAATGTGGACCGCTTCAACAACCCCACCAGCGACATCAGCTACATCACCTGGCTGAACATGGTCAGCTTTCTGAATCTGGCGGTCGTGGGGCTGATCCTGTCCACATTCACAACACGCTTCATTTATCCCATGCTGAGCCTCGAAGGTCAGCGGTTCTGGATACTTGGGCTGCTGCCGATTCGCCGCGAAACGATTGTCTGGAGCAAGTTCGTGTTTGCGGCCCTTGGCTCGTGGATTCCGTGTTCCATATTAATCTTGCTAAGCGACTTGATGCTGCAAGTGCCGCTGTTAGTGGTGCTGGTCCACCAGCTAACGACTGTGCTGCTTTGCATCGGCCTGGCCGCAATTGCCGTTGGGCTGGGTGCGACCATGCCCAACTTCCGCGAGCCTTCGCCTTCCAAGATTGCGGCCGGCTTTGGCGGGACACTCAATCTCGTCCTCAGCGCGCTGTATATCATCGCGATTGTTGTGCTGACGGCACTGCCGTGCCATTTTTACCTGATCGCCGACCGTAGCTCCTTGCGCGATTCGATTCTCAACCCGCAGTACCTGCGGCTGTGGTTGGTGGCTGGAACCGGGATGGCGATCGTGGTTTGCGCTGTGGCGACCATCGTGCCGCTCGGTCGCGGCCTGCGGGCTTTCCGCAAACTCGAATTCATTTAACGAGTTAACTCGCAGCACGATTCGCGGTTGGAAGCGTGAGTCCGCCTTGGCGAGGGCTGGTCCCGCGGCTTATAATTCGCGGTCACGAAGCAGTTGATTTCCTCCGAGAGATTCCATGCCGATTCAAGCTCCAGAACGCGACAAGCGAATCCGAGTGGGAGCGGTCAACTATTTGAATTCCAAACCGCTGGTGGAAGGCTTGGCCCAGTCGACGCCCGATTTTCGGGTCATCTTCGACTTGCCAAGCCGGCTGGCCGACGCACTCGCGGCAGACCAATTGGATGTCGCATTGCTACCGGTGTTCGAGTATTTCCGCCACCCTAATTGGCAGCTTGTCTCCGATGCCTGCATCGCCTGCCGGGGACCGGTTTGGAGCGTCAAGCTGTTTTTTCGTGTGCCGCCACAGGATGTGCGTACGCTCGATCTCGATGAGGGTTCCCGTACCAGCGGGGCACTTGCCCGTGTGCTGTTGTCACGCCAGTTCGAACTTCAGCCCGAACTGTCGACTCTTCCTATCGGGGCTGGCATCGCGGACTCAACTGCCGATGCCGTGTTGTTGATCGGCGACCGTGCGATGTTCGACATTCACGAGTCGTTCGTTGAGGTGTGGGATCTTGGTGAGCGGTGGTGGCAATGGACCGGCTTGCCGTTTGTCTTTGCAACCTGGGTCGCCCGGCCCGGTATTGATACCGCAGCAATTGAACCAACGTTCTCGGCGTCGCGGAATTGCGGACTTCAGCGCATCGACGCAATCGCGCACCGCGAAGCAGATATACTCGGGCTGCCCCTGGCACTCGTTCGTGATTACTTGCGCGATAAACTCTGGTTTCGACTCGGACGCCAGGAGCGCCGTGGGCTGGCCTTGTTCCACCGGCACTGCGTGGAGTTAGGCCTGGCACCCCTATCTGGCCCGCTGTTTGAGGAGAGTGAAGTCGATGGCTTCTCGTTGGTCGGATAAAGCGCTGCTCGAAAAAGCGGTCGCAGGGGAGCGCCTGACGCCCGACGAAGGCGCGCAACTTCTGCAATCGCGCGACCTCGCGGCGCTCGGCCGGGCGGCCGATGAAGTCACTCGCCGTCTGCATCCCGAGGATTACCGGACCTATAATATCGACCGCAACGTCAACTACACGAACATTTGCACCGCGGTGTGTGACTTCTGCGCGTTCTATCGCAAGCCGAAGTCACCTGAGGGTTACGTCTTGTCGCTGGAAGAAATTCTGAATAAGACCCGCGAGACGGTCGCTCTTGGCGGGGAGCAGCTTCTGTTGCAAGGTGGCCTGCACCCCGATTTCAAACTGGAGTGGTACGAAGACCTGCTGCGCGGCATCAAGGGCGAATTCCCGCAGGTGAACATTCACGGATTCAGCCCGCCGGAAATTTATCACTTCACGAAGGTCTCCAAGTTGCCGCTGCGGACCGTCCTTCAGCGCCTCAAGGCTGCGGGCCTCGGCAGTCTACCGGGTGGCGGGGGCGAGATCCTTGTGGACCGAGTGCGGCGCGCCATGACCCGTGGAAAAGTGCTCACTGACGACTGGCTCGATGTCCATCGCGTGTGGCATGAGCTTGGCGGCCGTAGTACGGCCACGATGATGTTCGGGCATATCGAGACGCTCGAGGAACGCATTGAACACCTCGAGCGGTTGCGCCAACTGCAGGACGAGACAGGTGGATTCACCGCCTATATCTGCTGGACGTTCCAGCCCGAGCACACGGACATGTCCGAAATTCCCCCGTCGGGCGGGTTTGAGTATTTGAAGACGAACGCCGTCAGCCGGCTCTATCTGGATAACTTTCCCAACATCCAGTCGAGTTGGGTCACTCAAGGCCTCAAGATCGGCCAATTGGCACTGCTCTACGGCGCCAACGACATGGGCAGCCTGATGATCGAAGAGAACGTGGTGGCCGAGGCGGGTACCGTTCACCACCTGACACTCGACGAAATCCGCGGGGCGATCACGGAACTGGGCTACATTCCACGACAGCGGAACGTTTTTTACGAACTTATCAACGAAAAGTCCGCTCAAAACGCCGCTGCGGAGCCCCGCCGGTTGCACAGCCTGCCTGTCATAAGGTAGTCTCTAGTAACGAGTTGCCGCATCGCCGGTGCTCAAAGACTCCGCCCGGCAGGCGGACGATTCGAACCCCGCCACCGTCCCGGTCAGTGGAATGATCCAAGCGCTCGGCCTCACGAAGGTCTATGACGATCTCCGTCGCGGTCGCTTCGTTGCGCTTGATCGGCTCACCTTCGACGCCCAGCCGGGCGAAGTATACGGGTTGCTCGGTCCCAATGGCGCAGGCAAAACCACCGCCCTGAGAATCCTTGGAACGGTGCTTCAGCCAAGTTTTGGGTCCGCTCAGGTCAATGGCTTCGACTGCCTCACTCAACCCGGCATGGTGCGCCGGCAAATTGGCGTAATCTCCTCTAACACGGCGATCTACGACCGGATGTCGGCCTGGGAGACCGTCGAGTACTTTGGCCGGCTGCATGGTCTCGACGACCACCTGCTCCACGGCCGCATGGAAACGATCTTCCGCCGGCTGCAAATGTTGGAAATCCGCGATCTTTTAGGCGGCAAGATGTCTACCGGAATGAAACAGAAAGTTTCAATCGCCCGCGCTTTGGTCCACGATCCGCCGGTGCTGGTGTTCGACGAAGCGACCAGCGGCCTCGACGTGCTGGCCGCTCGAACTCTGCTGGACACGATTCAAGAGCTGCGCGAGCAAGGCAAGTGCGTCGTCTTTTCGACCCACATCATGCGAGAGGCCGAGCGGCTTTGTGACCGCATTGCCATCCTTCACCGCGGGCGGATGCTCACCGAAGGCGGGGTCGATGAACTTCGCGACAAACACGGGCAATCCGACCTCGAAGAATTATTCTTTCATCTCATCCGCGACGCTGAAGATCTCGCGGTTGCATCTCCCCACGACTACGTTTGGGCATCCCAAGAGGCCGCGAGTCTGGGGACTGAGTTCTCATGAACTGGCACAACGTGCGGCTAATATGGGCGCGGGAAACACGCGATCAGCTCCGCGATCGGCGGATGCTGTTCATGATCTGCGTGCTGCCGATTCTGCTCTATCCGCTGTTGGGCACGACATTCATGCAGCTTGCGCAGTTCATGAGGAAGCACGAATCGACCGTCTTGATCGTCGGCGCCGAACAACTCCGCGATGCGCCAACCTTGCCGCCGCTGATTGAAAACGGCCGCTTCGCAGCGGATCTATTCGCTGCACCCCATGAAGCGCAGCTCCTCCACGTTGAAGAGCAATCGGCCGAAGGGAAATCGGAAGCTGACGTTATCGCCGAGGGCCGCCGCGAATTGATTGCTGGAACTGCCGATACCGTGGTGTACTTTCCCGATGGCTTTGCCGAGAAACTGGCGCGTATACACCAGCGACTGCAAAATCGAGAACCGGCCGACACAGTCCAAAGCGAGCCGGTAGAGGAGCTTAAGCCGATCGTTCTTTTTCACTCGCCGCGGGAAGCATCGCCCGTAGCTAAGATGCGAGTCGATCGAGCAATCGACCGATGGATGGCGAAGATCGTCGAGCGAAACCTGCGGGAGAGCCACGTTCCGATCAACATCACGCAGCCCTTTGAGCTGGAATCGATCGATGTAGCTGGACGAGAGCAGAAGCAAGCGGCCCTGTACTCAAAACTGCTTCCCTTCATCGTCTTTCTGTGGGCACTTACCGGAGCGTTCTACCCGGCAGTTGACCTGTGCGCGGGCGAAAAGGAGCGTGGCACGCTCGAAGCCCTACTTGCCAGCCCTGCGCAGCGCAGCGAAATCGTCTGGGGCAAGTTGCTCACGGTAATGCTATTCAGCGTGTTCACCGCACTGTTGAATCTCGCCAGCATGGGCTTTACCGCCGCTTTTGTGGTCCGCCAGATGTCCGCCGCAGTACCCGGGGGCGCCAGCCTGTTCGCCATGCCACCGCTTATTTCGATCTTTTGGATCGTACTCGCGTTATTGCCAATTTCCGCTTTGTTCAGCGCCCTGAGCTTGGCGTGCGCCGCCTTCGCCCGCAGCACGAAGGAAGGCCAGTACTACTTCATGCCGCTGTTCATGATTACGCTCCCGCTCATGCTCGCGCCGATGTCGCCGGGAACGGAGCTAAACCTCGGCAACAGCCTGATTCCCGTCACGGGTCTCAGCTTCCTATTGCGTGGATTGATGGAAGGCGACTACCAGCGCGTTGTTCCATTCGTGCTTCCTGTCGTGGTCGTCACACTCGGCTGCTGCTGGCTCGCGGTGCGATGGGCCATCGAACTATTTAATCAGGAGTCGGTGTTATTCCGCGAGAACGAACGGTTCGAATTGCGCGCGTGGTTGATTCATCTGGTGCGCGACCGCAAGGCAACCCCGAGCGTGGGTGCGGCGTTAGCCTGTGTCGCGATTATCTTTCTCGTCAAGTTTTTTGCGGGACTCGCGCTGACGAGCCTTCCCTCGGAACCGCACTTCGGTCTCCTCGTGCAGGTCGTGCTGATTACCCAGCTTTGCATTGTCGTGCCGGCATTGGCGATGGCGTTCTTGTTCACGCGAAACCCCCAACAGTCACTACTGTTGGCCGGCTGGCCGCGCCCCGCGACGCTGCTCGCCGCAGTTGCGCTGGCGGTGGCCTTTTTTCCGGTGGGATTGCAAGTTGGAGAATGGATCCGCCAGCTCTATCCGATTGACATGGAGTCGCTGGCCGATAGCCCTTTTGCCCAGCTGCTCCAATCCTCTCCGTCACTGTGGAAGATACTGCTTCTCATGGCCCTCCTGCCCGCGGTGTGCGAGGAGTTGGCATTCCGCGGCTTTGTACTATCTGGCCTGCGGCACCTGGGCCATAAATGGTGGGCCATCGTGCTCACCGCTGTCCTGTTCGGAATGGCCCACACTGCCCTGCTCCAGCAGTCGCTGGCCGCGGCGGTCACGGGGGTCTTGATTGGCTACATTGCCGTCCAATCGGGCCATTTAGCACCCTGCATCCTGTTCCATTTTGCGTACAATGGGCTATCGCTCACATTGGGCCATTGGGGCGAGCGGCTCACAAAACTGGCAGAATCCAAACCGCTATTCGACCAATTCTTTCAACCCACGCATGACCGTCTCCAAGTGTTTTCGCCGGCGGTGGTTGTAACGGGTGGTCTGGTAACGCTGGCCCTGCTGTGGTGGTTCCACCGCCTCGACTCGCCAAAGTCCGCGGAAGAACGACTCACCGAAGCCCGCCTTCAACCCGTCCAGCGCCCACTGGCCCAAGACTTGTCGTGACAATTCCCAAATCCCCAATCCCAAATCCCCAAACCCCCATTCCGAATGACCCCCGTCGCCCTACGAGCCCGAGTTGTTTTCCCCGTCGTCTCTCCGCCGATCGAGGAGGGTGTCGTGACGATCGAAGGAGAGCGGATCGTCCAGGTCGGCCGCACCGCGCCCCGGAATGTGGAGGTCCAGGATCTGGGCAACGTCGCGTTGATACCCGGCCTGATCAATACGCATACGCACCTTGAGTTTAGCGATCTAAAAAAGCCGCTCGGCAAACGCGGCGTCTCGCTTCCCGATTGGGTGCGGCTGGTAATCAGCCGACGTCAACAACGCACCAAAACTTCGCAGGCGATTGCCAAGGGCTGTGTGGAGCTGCTGGCACAAGGTGTCACGACGGCTGGCGAAATTTCGACCGCCGACCCGTCCGCTTATCCTTGCGTGGGACCGACGCCGCGACTGGTCGTCTTTCAGGAAGCGATCGGGTTCTCACAAGCCCGTGCGAATTCGTCGCTGAATGCAGTCAAGAACCGACTCGACGTGGCGCAAGAGACGTTACGGGCGACTACCGGGTCAGTGACTCACTCCGCCGACTTGCGGTATCGGCTCGGCGTAAGCCCCCATGCGCCCTACTCGGTGTCGCCGCCGCTGATCCGCGAGTTGGTCTCTACCGCATCGCAGCGGGGGTTGCCAGTCACCATGCACCTGGCCGAGTCGCCGGAGGAAATCGAACTACTGCGCGAGGGCAAAGGCCCGTTCCAGAAGTTGCTCGAAGAACGCGGCATGTGGGATCTGTGGGCGATTCCTCGTGGCTCGCTTGCCATGGATTACATACGAATGATGACGCTGGCCCCCCGCGCTCTGTTGGTCCACGGCAATTTCCTCGACCACCAGGCACTCGCGATGATGGGCCGCCACGTGGTTTCCATGTCGCTCGTTTACTGCCCGCGATCTCACGGATTTTTCGGCTACCCCGAATACCCGCTCGCCGACGCGCTCAGCTTGGGCGTGCGGGTCTGCCTGGGTACGGATAGTAGGGCCTCGAATCCCGACCTTTCGCTGTTGAGCGAAATGCGCGAAGTTGTCCGCCGCCATCCGCACGTTTCCGTCGAAACGGTCCTGCGAATGGGCACCATGTCGGGCGCCGAAGCGCTCGGCGTCGAGCATGCGGTCGGTGGCATCCGACCGGGACTTCTGGCCGACTTGACCACCGTTCCGCTACCGACCGTGCAAGGCAACGCCTACGACAAGCTCACCGCAATCCTGCACGACACCGCGGCCCCGACTAACACCTGGCTCGCCGGACAACTCGTGAGTTCCACCGCCTAGCGGCGGCTTGCAGCCGCCGTTCGCGTGGGCTGGAAGCCCACGCTACCGAGTTTCCTGCGCGTGCTTGCCTAGGGTCTTCAGTAAACTCGGTGGCAGCACAAGCTCAAGTTCCACCGCTCCATCGCGTACGGTTAGGTTGGATTCGAGCGGGTCCGACTTCGGCAACGGCACGAATCGCGGACCGCCCACCGTATCGCCCGTCACCGTCAAGTCGCGGCGCTGGCCCCAATCGACATACGCCGACGTATCCAACTTCATTCTCGCACTTCCCCCCGTCGCTTGCGGCTTAGCGTCCCCGTTCTTCAAGTCCCGTATTAGCGTTTCCACTTCCTCACGCGGCAAGTTCGCAACCGCAACTTGCCCTTCCGCCATCGGCAGGACATACCAACTCAGAATGCCTTCTGGCCCGAACATATCGGCCATCACCTTGGCAACCTCTGGCGACCGTGGCACATCGACCGCTTCCACCATATCGACGAAGAACCGCTGTCCCGCGTGTCCGGCAATCTCCACGGGTTCCGCCGAGAACGTCAGCTTCACTTCCGCCTTCGACGCCTCGATCATCGCATTCCACGCTTGCATGAGCTCGCCGCAAGCCGCGAGAAAGTCGTCCACGTTTTGCACGTCCAATACCATGACTCGATTGCCGTGGACGGGCAGGTCGCGACTCGACAATGATGCGAATCTCGCATTAACAACCTGCCCGATTGCATTCTTTATCGACCCTTCGAGCGCTGTCATCTCGGCCGGGGAGAATTCCTTAATTCCAAACTCTTCGGGCGAACTCTTCAGGACCGCGAGTTGCCACCCAGTCGCCAAATCCCCTAACTCCGGTGAAAACTGCACGGTTCCCGCGAATATCCATTCTCGATTGCCAATTACACCGTCGTCTTCACTTTCGTCCGCCAATTTCGCGTTACTCGCCGCTTGCGGCTTAGCGGCCGCTATCTTCACCCGCGCCTTACCGGTGTCATCCACGACGATTGTTATCCCCGCGCGTTCGAACGTCGCTGCCACCCACTCCCAAACTGGCTTATCGAGAATCAAACTCTCCTTCGCCCCGTCGAGCGACAACATCGCCAGCCCGCGTTTTCTCCGCGCACTCATCTGTTGCCGCGAGCGTTGGTCTCCCGCCGACTGATACTCGGCCAGCCACTCCAAACCCAATTTCGAAACATGCGCTGACGCAATCCCGTTCGTCGCGGTTGGATCTTCTTGAAGAATGGCCGTAGCGTCCGGCGCGCGCGCGATCACACTTTCCAGAATCTCCCGCTGATCGGGATTCATCAGCAGCGCCCAACTCCCGCAATTGCCCGCGAGCAAATCCTGCTGCGCGAGCGTCACCACCGCCGTAGTTCCCCGTAGGTCGCCATCGAGCGCCTTCACGAACGCGGCGAAATCGGTGACCGGAATCATCGCAAACGGATACGCCTCTTCCGCACCCACCGGCCCTCTTGCCAGTCCCGCGAGCCAACTTCCGCCTGCGTCAGTCACCTCCGTTAGTCCCGCCGATTGGCGCAACCGCACGAGTCCGGGCGACTCGATGCCAAATTGCTCCGCAAGTCGGGCCGTATGGCGATCGAAGTCCGCCAGGTCGCTCACCACGATGATGCCCAGCCACTCCGGCGGCAGGTGCGACTGCCACGGCTCCGCGCTGCCGGCGCCGACACCAACCAAAGCGATAAGAGCCGAGCCAAAAAACGCGGAATTCATATTGCGATTCTCATCGTCAAGGATTGGTACACGAAGTTGCGCCATGCGCGATACTGGTCGAGACACTCCTCCCATTATGAACCAGCCTGCCAACCCTGGCGAGATTCCATTAATGACATCGGGCGGTTCGTCTGCAAGAGCCAAGTCTCGCTACTGTAAAGGTCGGCCGCAATGAGAGTCGCGATTGCGGTCCGGTGCGCGTGAGGATACGATATGACGGTGGCGTTCGAAGCGATTGCGGCACCATAGCCAGCTTTCACTCGCCGTGCTGGTTACTATACCGCCAATGCTATGACAAAATGCGAGCAATGCGGCACGACCATTCTCTTCGGACCCGTCCGCCAGGGGGATTACAAGTTCTGCAGCTATAAGTGCCGCGATCACGGAGTGCAGCGCGTCGCATGCGCCGAATTGCCGCCCGGGTATGTCGCGGAGAAGGTCAACGCGGTATTTGCAGGCTCCTGTCCAAAGTGTGGCGGCCTCGGCCCCGTGGACGTTCATACTTCACATTGGGTGTGGTCGGCAGGCGTTCTGTCGTCCTTCAAATCGAAGCCAAAAATCTGCTGCCGGAAGTGTGGAATGAAGTCGCGGCTAAACGCCGTTCTGTTTTGCACGCTGTTCGGCTGGTGGGGATTTCCATGGGGAGTCTTCGGTACCCCAGCTCAGATTCTAAGGAACCTGCGCGGTTCCGGTTCTTCCAAAGGACAGAGTGAACCGACCCCGGCGATGGTCGAAATGATGCGTTCTCGGTTGGCATCCCAATTGATGTCCTCGCCCACCTCACAGGTGAGTGCAGTTCCAACTCGGGAACTCAACCCATGACGGAGGCGTTCCAAATGCTTGCCAGTGCCTCCGAGTCGGCCGCAACATAGCGGGCAGAGTCAACAATTCCAATGAATTCCCTGCATTGTCTTACCAGCAGGAGATTCGAGAATCGCTGCCAGCGTTCCACCGGCAGCCATTGTCTCACCATCACGCATCCCCCAGCCGTCAAGGTTTACCAACGATATACTTCAATGCGACGAGCGTAAGTTGGGCAAGGCGAAAGAATGGGGCGGAGCGCACCGATAGGAGAAGAGGTATTGCCTGTTACGCAAGCGACACATATGGGGGATATGACGTGCTGCGAATCGCTCCCAACACGCGTCCGACTGTCCCGGAACTCGACGGCTTCGCTGCCTGGAAGCACTATCTCTGGTTCTTTTACGATGCCGTCGGTTGCGTCGCATCGCTTCATGAACGCTTTGGAAAGATGGTCATCCTGCGCGAGCGCATCCCTTTCCGAAGGTCTGTCCGACAGTGCATCTTCGTTTCGGGAGCAGAATACAGTCGGCAAGTACTGAGCGATCCCGAGACCTTTAATTCTGGTGGCGTGATCATTCGCGGACCCAAAGGTTCGGCACTAAACAAGATGCGCCGAGGCTTAATTACGGTCAATGGCCACAAACATCGCGATCAGCGGAAAATGATGAGCCCGCTCTTCATGCCCAAGGCCGTCCGTGAATACTATCCGGCGATGGTCGAGACCGTGCGAAAAGAACTTGACGATTGGCAGCCGGGAACGACGCTCGATGTGTTCAGCCGGGCTTGCCGCATGGCCCTGCTGATGTCGGTGAAAAGTCTATTGCCCGGTGAGGACTCAACCGCGGCCTTGCGACTCGCCGAAGCAACGAACGAGTTACTGGATAGGTCGTTCTCGGCCGGCGTGCTGATGTTCCCGCTAAACGTTATCGGGACGCCCTACTATCGCCTCTTAAAGCGCGCCGAAAGGCTACAGGAGCAGGCCTTGAAGCTAATCGACAGTCGGCCACGACATCCACAAGACGCCGTGCTGATGCTCGACAGGCTCGTCAGTTACCAACTTTCCAATTCGCATGAAATTTCCCGCGAGGATCTCGCCGGCCAACTTGTGACAATGTTTGCCGCTACTCATGAGACGACTCCCAAGGCGATCGCCTGGACAATGTTCCTATTGGCTCAGCATCCAAATATCTTGGCCGAACTACATGATGAGCTACGCGCACACTGTGGCGATGAGCCGCCGTCGTATGAGGATTTAATTAACCTGCCGCTCTTGAACGCGGTCACCAAGGAAACGTTGCGAATTCTGCCGCCAGCGCCTCTGGTCGTTCGGCGCGTGCGCGGCAGCGCAATGCTTGGCCCGCTGGAAGTTAGCCCAGGCGATTATGTCGTGGTGAACCACTTCGGTACGCATCGCGATCCAGAGGTGTTTGCCGATCCCGATCAGTTCCGTCCTGAGCGCTGGTTCGACGCCACGCCCGACAACTTCGAATATCTGCCGTTCGGTGCAGGCCCGCGGACGTGCATCGCCAAGACCATGGGATTGGTCACAATCAATCTGATCGTCGCGATGGCCACTCAACGCTTTCGCTTGAGTGTCGCACCCCATAGTCGCATCGACCGGTCGCACCTGATTACGATGGCGCCAAAATTTGGAATGCCGATGCGCGTTAAGCGGCACAACGGGCGGTTCGAGGCCACGCCAATAACGGGCAACGTGTGTCGAATGGTCGATCTGACGCGAAGCGACGCAACGACTCGTCAAATGATTTTGCGAATGCCGGAACGAACTGTGCCAACGCGAAAGAAAGTCGCGGCGTGAGTGCCAAGTCACCATCCTTATTCGAGCAGCAATTTTGCAGTCGCGAGAATATTTTCGATCGTAATGCCCCGCTCGGCAAAGACGTCTTGATACGGTGCGGACTCGCCGTAATTATCGAGACCAATGAATACGCCGTGCGGCCCGAGGTAACCATCCCAACCTTGTCGGATGCCGGCTTCGATGGCGATCCGCTTCGTCACGGATGGCGGCAACACGGTATCACGATAGCTGGCCGACTGCTGCTGGAATAATTCAAAGCACGGCATACTTACGACGCGGACCTTGACGCCCCGGGCGACAAGCTCCGTATGAGCCGCGACGGCCAGCGATACTTCGCTGCCGGTGGCCATCAGAATCAAATCCGGCTTTCCAGCAGGCGCATCGGCGAGAACGTATGCTCCTTGGGCAACGCCGTTCGCTGGCGCATATTTCGTGCGATCGAGCGTTGGCAAGTCCTGGCGCGTGAGCACCAGCGCCACGGGCCGACCGAGCTGAAGCGCCGTTCGCCACGCGGCGCTTACTTCATTGGCGTCCGCAGGTCGAAGGACGTACAGCCCCGGAATCGCCCGACAAGCCGCGAGATGCTCAATGGGCTGGTGCGTAGGACCGTCCTCGCCAACGCCGATCGAATCGTGTGTGAACACATAGATCACCGGCACCTTCATAATCGCGCTCAAGCGCATGGAGGGCCGCAGGTAATCGCTGAAGACGAAGAAGGTCGCTCCATAGGGCCGCAGGTCGACGGTCGCCATGCCATTAGCGGCCGCGGCCATCGCGTGCTCGCGGATGCCGAAATGGAAATTGCGTCCGCCAAAGTCCTTCGCCGAGAACGTGCCCGCGCCATCGAACGAGAGCAACGTTTTCGTCGACGGAGCGAGATCGGCGGAGCCGCCGAGCAACCACGGAATCCGTTTGGCGACGGCGTTGAGAACTTTGCCCGATGAAACGCGGGTGGCCATCCCCTTTTCATCCGGCGGAAACTCAGGAAGTTCGCTGTCCCACCCCTCGGGCAACTTGCCGGACCACATCGTCTTGAGGTCGTCGGCTAATTCCGGATGCTGAAGTCGGTAGGCCGCGAACAGTTTCTGCCAAGCTTCGCGGATGACGCGACCCCGGCGGCCGATCGTCGCTTGAAAATGCTCCTTTACTTCATCGGGAACCAAGAACTTTGCATCCACTGGCCAGCCCAGCGCGCGTTTCGTAAGCTCTACTTCTTTGGCGCCCAACGGAGCGCCGTGAGCCTCGGCGGTGCCGGCCTTATTGGGAGCGCCATAAGCGATCACGCTTTTTACGATGATCATCGTGGGCCGCTGGCGTTCCGCTTGAAACGCCTTGATCGCCTTATCGAGTGCCCCGCGGTCGTTGGCGTCGGCGACGCGCTCGACGTGCCAGCCAAGCCCGCGGAAGCGGGTCTCCACATCTTCGCTGAACGCGAGCTCGGTCTTACCTTCGATCGTGATTTGGTTGTCGTCGTAGATCCAACACAAGTTGTCGAGCTGCAGATGACCGGCGAGCGACGCCGCTTCGTTCGAGACCCCTTCCATTAAGTCGCCGTCACTGCATTGCACGTAGACGTTGAAGTTGAACACCTCAAAATCTGCCCGGTTGTAGCGTGCGGCCAGCCACTTGCTGGCAATGGCCATGCCCACGCTGTTGCCGCAACCCTGTCCCAAAGGACCGGTAGTAGTTTCGATTCCGGCCGCATAGTGCCACTCGGGATGGCCCGGTGTGCAGCTGTGAAGTTGGCGAAACCGCTTCAGCTCCTCCAGCGGCAAGGTCGGTTCGTTGAGCACTTTGCCGTTCGAGTCGACATGATGCACGCCTGCCAAATGCAGCAGTGAATACAGCAACATCGAAGCGTGGCCGCAGGAGAGAACGTAACGGTCCCGATTGGGCCACAACGGATCGGCGGGATCGTAATTGAGCGTTTGCGTCCAAAGCTGAAAGGCGACCGGCGCGAGCGCCATCGGCGTGCCTGGGTGCCCGCTGTTGGCCGCCTCCACCGCATCCATCGCAAGCGTGCGGATCGTGTTGATGGCGAGTTCGTCGATGGAGGAAGCGTTATTCGGCATATCGGACATGGTGAAATGAAGGAACCGGGAGACACGCCAGTTTATCGGGCCGTCAGCGAGAGTGTCAACGCGGCGAATCGCCGCTCGGATCGTCTTCGCACTGGCCATCGACGTTGCATCGCACTCGGCGATTCTCCGCATAACTAAGCTGGGCGGCGATCACGATCGACATCGCGCGGTAAGCGTCGTCGAGGCTAGAAGACCGCAGCACAAGGCTGGCCACGGAGCGATGAAAGTGCATCAGTAATTGCTCGCCCACCGGGCGATCGCTATCGAGTGGCTCGGTGTGTTGACCCGCGCGGTCGAACCAGACGAGCGTGCTGGGGAGGTCGATGAACGCGATTCCGCGCTCGCACACGACCTGCAGGTCGGCCGGACGACGAAACGCGGCTGCCTCTTTCCACTGGCCGGGAACGTAACTGCCACAAGCGATCTGCGCCGACGGGCCGGCACCGACTTGTCCCGGATCGGAAAAGTCGAGCATCATAATCAGGTAATCGTCGCCCGCGCCGTCTTCTCGCGATGAATGCGTGGTGCTCACCACGCTGGTTGCTTCGCGGCCAAAGACGTATCGGCACCAATCGACCATTTCCACCAGTTGCCGCGTGTTGATTGCTTGGGGCTGCCCTCCTTCGCGGCTGGCGATATGCCGCTGATTGCAGAACATCAACCGCGGTTTGCCCAACCGTGTAGCGATAAGTTCTTGCAAGCGCAGCGTGGCCGGCGCCAGTCGGCAGGGGAACTCGGCCATGAAGGCGATTCCCGCATGGCTGACGCGATCGCGGAGTTTCGCCGCTTCCTCTGCCGGCAACTCGAGCGACGCGGCGCAGTAGACCGCCTTGCCGGCGTCGCAGGCCGCCAAGATGGGAAGCGCGCCAAACCAGCGGGATGACAGCAGCATCACCGCGTCGATGTCTTCGCAGAAAGCCACGCTACGAAAACTATCGACGGCTCGAGCGCGGAACTCGGCGGCGACTTGCTCGGCGCGGTGGGCCACCGGATCGCAGACTGCCCGCACCTCGAAGCGATCGCCCAGCGCCAAGAGCGCGGCGCGGTGGCGACTATTCCACGCTGGTCCAATGCCAACAATTCCCACACGCAGCTTCAAGTGATTTTCCTAGTACCGTCCAATGAAACGGGCCGAGCGGCAGCCTGCCGGTCGTCTTCCCATTATCCGCGATCAGCCGCTGGAGAATCAAGCGCAATATCGCCGCGCCGACACTCGCGAGATCAAGAATTAGTTTGCATCGAGATGCCGCTTTACTTCATCGGAATCGAGTTGTTCAAGAACTTCGGGCAGATGCGGTCCAACCGGCCCGAGTTTGCCGCGGCCTTCTTTGAGCCGGCTGGCCACGTCGTCGCGGATTTCCTCGGCGTCGATTTCCCACACGCGGGCACGAAGCTCCGTCGGTATCCTGTGAAGGGAACGGATGATGCGAAATCCGACGCCTGAGGCGGGGGGGTCGGTGAACCACCACGGGCTGCGAGGCCGGTTGGGGTCGTTGTCCTTCCACAATTCATCATCGGACAGCAGCCGAGCAGAGATGGTGCAGTCGGCCGAATCGGAGTCCCAATAGCCGCCTTTCGCTACCCGCGGGGAGACTTGCGATGGCCAGGTGACTGCCGTCTCCCAAGTCAGCGTCGCACCAGCGGGCGGACTGTTCCGCGTGGTGCCGGTATCGAGCACCCATTCGGCAACATTGCCGTGGACATCGTGCAGCCCCCAGGCGTTGGGCAGCTTCTCGCCCGGTTTGTGTGCGGCGTAGTCGGCGTTGTCGGTAAACCACGCGTATTCCGCCAGTTGCTCGGGGTCGTCACCGAAAGAGTACTCCGTCTCGGCACCAGCGCGGGCGGCGTGTTCCCACTCGGCCTCGCTCGGCAGGCGGAAGTCGCTGCCCGTGATGGCGCTCAGCCACTTCGTGAACTGCCGCGCGGCGAAGGGCGTCATGGTCACGGCCGGCAGGTCTGGCTCTTCGCCCGATTCATACGTCGTGTCGGAGTCATACAGCGCGGTGGGCGCAGTGACGCCATCCACGTGTTGCACTTCCGTATCGAGTGCTTTGCGCAACAGATCGAGCCGCCGATCGGACTCGAACAACTTCTCAATTTCAGGCGAAGTTCGGCGCGCTGCTCGAAGCTGCTCGATTCTCGAGAACGCAGTATTGAGTTTCATGAATTGCCAATACTGATCCCAAGTGACTTCATACTTCGCGACCCAACGAGGTTCGACCATCACCGCGACCGCTCGCGGCTGATCATCGATTATCAGTTCAACAGACACCTCTCCGCCAGGAATGGGCACCATGTCGAACGAAACCTCGGTGCCCGGAATCGTAACGGAATACGGTACCATGTAACCGCGTTCAGTCTTCACGGCTCGAACGCCCGCCGGTGGCGAATCGACAATCCCTTCGCGGCCGTTAAGCTCGGCCGATGCCTGTGCCGAGAGTGCAACACATGCTACGAATGATCCAACGACATATCTAAACAAGGGCTTAGTCATATGTATTGAAGAATGAGACGCGGAGGAACACGGATCGAGCCGAGAATCGCGGATCTGACAGGAAGGAGTCGGTTGAATCGTGACGTGGGCTCCGTCCGTGTAAATCTGCTTAATCTGCGTTCATCCGCGACTCATTCATTATGCTCGCGAGGTGCTGCCGGGCAAACAGCCGAATTTCGTTAGGGTCGCTTGCAGTGCCTCCATCGGCAGGCCGACGACGTTCGAGGGACTGCCGTCGATGATGTGGACCCATCCCAAGCGGTCCTGATAACCGAATCCGCCCGCTTTTCCGCGCCACTGTTCGCTTGCGATGTAGTCGTCGATTTCAGTAGGCGACAATTTATCCATTCGCAACCGCGTGATGACCACTTCGCCGACGGGTTCACCTTCGAGTTCTAAGTTGGTGCCGAGCGGCCAAACGCAGATTCCGGTGTAGACTTCGTGCTCGCGGCCGCTGAGCATGTGCAGCATGTCGCGGGCGTGCTCTTCGTGGGCCGGTTTGCCGAGAATCTGACCCCGACAAGCGGCGATCGTATCAGCGGCAAGGACAAGACAAAGCTCCTCGACGTACTGCGGCGTGGCGCTCGCGGAAAGTTGGTCGACCACATCGCGCGCCTTTTGATAGGCTAGCTTAGCGACGAGTTCCGCGGGGCCGGTCTCGCTGCATCCGCCACACTCCGCGTCGGGGCCGGGTACAATGATCTCAAACGCATATCCCGCTTCAGTGAGAAGCTCCCGTCGGCGTGGCGAGCCGCTGGCGAGAATCAAACGTGGAGGGGAAGTTGTCATCTTGATTATTTACCACGGAGGCACGGAGGACGCGGAGAAGAGATGAGTTTCAATTCATACCTTCTCAGAGTTCTCCGTGACTCTGTGGTGCAATTGTTTCAACGAGTTTAGTTTGCGCTTTAAAGTTATTGAATTGGAATGAAACCGCCACTCAATGTACTGTACGAGGATAACCACCTGCTGGCGGTGAACAAGCCGGCGATGTTGCCCACGATGGGTGTCGATGCGTCGCGGGACAGCTTGCTCGACGTGGCGAAGCATTATATCGCCGCGAAGTACGACAAGCCCGGCAAGGTCTACCTGGGAATTGTAAGCCGGCTCGACGCGCCGGTAACCGGTGTGGTACTGCTCGCGCGAACGTCGAAAGCGGCTGCGCGGCTGAGTGCGGCGTTTCGCGATCGTGAAGTTCTGAAGGAATACCTCGCGGTCGTCGAAGGCGAACCGGACAGCGCGAGCGGCGAGCTTGTCCACTTTCTGCGACACGACGAACGGCATCGCAAAGTCCATACCACCAGCGCTCAAACGCCCGGAGCGCAGGAGGCCCGAATGCGTTACCGCGTGCTGGGATCGCGCGATGGGCTGTCGCTGCTGCGCGTTGAACTGTTGACGGGTCGAAAGCATCAGATTCGGGTGCAACTTGCGAAGGTCGTTTGCCCGGTGGTCGGTGATTTGAAATACGGCAGCCGGCGGGAGTTCGCGCCTGGCATCGCGCTCCACAGTTGGCGGCTGTCGGTCGAGCATCCGGTGCGGCACGGGCCGCTGGAGATCGTCGCGCCATTGCCAGCAAGCTGGCGGCGGTTGGCGGTGGCGGCCTTCACGCCGACGTAAGGCTGCATTCCACCTACGAAATGCGGAATGCCGAATAGTGAGTGGCGTCCTATGAGTTTTGTCGAGTGGCGCTGATTGCCGTTTCGTTGAGTTTGGCGCATCCCTGTAGCGTCAAACCGGCGTTGCAATTTGTCCCAAACATCGATTGGCACCGCCACAATTGGTTTCCCTCGAATTCTCCTGGCATTTACACCTCACGGTGCTGCGAAATTAGCCCTTCCGCGCGCAACGGTAGCGGCAGGCTGCTCGCGAGGAGTCAGCGATCGGGTGGGCGCGCACCTTCCTCGATCGCCATGCCCGAATTACGGGGTGGCTCGGCGGAGTCGGTACGGCCCTGCGCACGAAGCGCGCGGTCGGGGTTTGAATTAGGGCGGTGCTCGCGGATTGGTGTACATGGACGCTTATATACCATGTTGGGCGGCTCTTTTCAACGACGAAGTTGGGAGATTGTAGGTTCCGGTGGTTGGTAGCAGAGGGAGTGTTGGCCTGATCGCGGCGTGTAGTGGTTTTACGCTGCTGGGCGGGCCAGCTAATCCGTAGCGATGTCCACTCAGCGTTCATTGGCGGCGGCATTGCGGCTTCGATTTCAATCACCCGTCGGTAGGAGTCGATTGGCGAGGACAGCTATTCTTGCCAAGTTTCCGATTGACACGGACCGTGGCCAATATGGTAGAATTGGAAGCTATGGCTACCGCCGAACATTTTCTCGAAAGGTATCTCGATCCGGTGTCCGAAGCGCTTTCACAACAAGCCGCCCAGAGAATCGTCGACCTGGAGCCCGAAGCGGATGTCGTGCGCCGCATTGAACAACGAGTGGATGATGAAGTAATCATTTCCTGGGATGTTGGTTGGACGATCAACACTTTTCGCTAACGTTAAGGTTCCTCCTGTGTCTGGTCAACGCTCAACATCATCGAGCCCTTCTCGCTGGAAAGTGTATTTCTTTCTTTTGCTGTGCTGCCTCCCCGCTCTGGCTCTGTTGACAACTTATATCGTCGTAGTGTTTATTTTCGGTGTCAGGCCAGGCTTAGTGATATGCGGCGGCATTGGCTGCTTGTTTCTTCTCCTGTGCTATATGGTGACGTTTCTTTGGCGTCTCAGCCAGCGGATTTGCAGCGCGATTAATTGCCTTCAATCGCGCGTCGCAAGCGAGCGCGGCTAAGGTCCGCCGCCTCGCCTAGTTGCATCCCTCCCGCCTCGCAAGCTAAACTTATTCCGGAATCGCTTTTCTTAGCCGTGACACCCCATCGTCTGTCCGGGAGACATGCCGATGGAACAAACTACTCGTTCGGTGCTTCAGCGGACGGCGCTGGCTAGTCGGCTCGTTTCTCCGATGCAGCTCGAGGAGACGCTGGGGGAGATACTGCGCGAGTTGCCTGGGCGGATGCCTTCGGACCAGGTGCCGGATGAGCTGCTGGGCGAGCGGCTTTTGGTGCGGGGGTATTTGAACCGTTGGCAGATGGAACAGCTTCAGGCGGGGCGGACGAAGTTCACGCTCGGGCCGTACCGGATTGTCGATGCGATTGGCCGCGGGGGGATGGGGCACGTTTTCAAAGGCGTGCATGAACTGCTGGGGCGGGTCGAGGCGATCAAGGTCTTGCCACGGCAGAAATCGACGCCCGAGTCGGTCGCCAGCTTCTTGCGCGAGATACGGGCACAGGCGCAGCTCGACCATCCGAATTTGGTGCGCGTGCTGTACGCCGACTGCGATGGCGATACGCATTTCTTTGTGACCGAGTACGTGCCGGGGATCGACCTGCGACGGATGGTGCGGCGGCTCGGGGCGCTTCCGGTCGGTGCGGCGGCCACCGCGTTGATGCAGACGGCACATGGACTCGAGTACGCTCATCGCAAGGGGCTGGTGCATCGCGACGTGAAGCCGGGGAACTTGCTCGTGCGGCCCGACGGCGAAGTGAAAGTGATCGACTTGGGCCTCGCGTGGTATTTGGAGGACTCGGTGATGCACGCCGTTGGCGATGGCCGGCAGCGGGTGGTCGGCACGGCGGACTACCTCGCGCCGGAGGCGATTGCGTCACCCAAGCGGA
Source organism: Pirellulales bacterium (assembly GCA_040901765.1). Taxonomy (GTDB): domain Bacteria; phylum Planctomycetota; class Planctomycetia; order Pirellulales; family Lacipirellulaceae; genus JBBDYG01. The sequence goes on along the minus strand of JBBDYG010000040.1, from coordinate 326,037 downwards.
TTATGCCGGTGAGCGACGTTTACTCCCTCGGCTGCACGCTTTATTACGCGGTCACGGGCAAGGTTCCGTTTCCGGGCGGCAACACGGCAGAAAAGATGCAGCGGCATTTGACGGAAGCGCCGCGCGACCCGCGACAATTTGCGCCGGGCCTGCCGACCGAGATGGTTAAATTGCTGCTCCACATGTTGGAAAAAGACCCGGCGAAGCGGCTGCCGGCGGCGGCGACCGTGGCGCAGCGGCTGGCTCCGTGGGCGACCGAGGCCGGGAGACGCGAGTTGGCCGAACTGGCTCTGGCGGGCGAGCGGTCGCTGCAATCGCGCGGTCACTCGGTGCGCGCGCACGCGACCGGGCTGGAAGACACGGTCACCGCCGACCGCGAGGAAGACATTTCGGACGAAGAAGCGACCTCGACGGGGGGCGAGATTCTCAGCCAAGCGTCGCAGGGGACCGATCCGGCCGAACGGGCGGCGGAAGAGACGCTGACCGAAGCACCGATGCTGCCGATGGAGCCGAGTCGCGTGGACGTGGTTTCGCGATGGATTGCGCTCGTGGCTGCGATCGCGACGGTGGCGATTTTGGCGGTAATTGTGTGGAAGCAATTGTGAATTGGCGGCTTCGGGTGGCACTGCTGGCTCGTCCAGCAGTGTGGCCTGGTACCCGCTTCTCACTGCTGGGCAAGCCAGCAGTGGCACGCAAGTTCGTTACTGCGTGGTGCTTTGTCGCGCTTGCGATAGTTCGGTGCGGAGGTCGGTGGCGAGGCGGGCGTCGAGGAAGTGGCCGAGGACCACGCGGGTGTCGGCGAAGAGCTTGTCGATTCGCTTCTGCACGATGGGATGCGATGATCGGCTAAGCTGTTCTTGCTTGGCGAGCATCTGGTCGAACTGCGCTCGACCGGGCATTTCTTCGAGTTGCCCGACGAGCGAAGAAGCGACGTCGAGCTTGCCGTCCTTAATCTGCTGGCGAACGCGGGCGGCCAGAATTGTTCGGCGGGCAACGAGGTCGATGAGCTGCTCGCGGACGAGGTTGATCTTGGCCTCGGCTTGCAATCGCACGGGATCATCGACGAGCGGCACTTTGACCAATCGATCCGTGTTAAACGCAATTGGCAACTTCGCGACGACTTGGCTGCCGGATTTGACGAAGACCATTTCCAGCGGATGTTTGTCGGGCGGAATCTGAATCTCACCTTGCAGGTTCGATTTGCCGATCCACGTCGTTTCTTCTTGCCCGGGAACCTGACGGTAGACATCGAAGCCGGCCAGCGGCAGATTGTTGTTGGTCCGCGATTGAAGTTGCACAACGACCCCTAGCAGCGGTCCACGCGAGAGAATTGCGTTCTGTTCGACGGTGCCACGCCGGCGTGCGCCGAATGGCCGCTTGGTGTGACTGAAAACTCGGGCTTTGGAACTCTCCGATTCCTCCGCGCTCATTTGCAAGTAGGTCCAGGGCACCTGCTGAATCCCGTTCTCGACGGGGCTGCCGTCCCGGTTCGTCCGGCGCATTACCGGCAGAAGGATGTCGCCGGGACCGATCCATGCTGCCGAATTGTCCTTCGCCGGAAGCGCCGAGCCCTTCCAGCTAACGACGACTTGTTGGTCATCGCCGGGATCCGATTGGAAGTAGGCAACGGGTGCGAACGTTTCTCGCAGCGCCCAGAATGCCGTTTCTGGAACGCGGTGGAGATCTCCTTGTTCATAATCGAAGGTGGAAGTCCATAATCGCAGAAGGGTGTCATACGCCTTGCACCGCACCCGATAGCCCTGTCCATCGGCGGAAATGACGAGCACCACCAGCTTGTCGCAATCCGTGGAAAGGCTTGCCAAGAGATCGGCGGGAAGCTCGTTCCATGAATTGGACAAGCGATGCGCTTCGGCGCCCGTGGGTCGCACGATCAATAGATCCCATAGCGGGCCGATTGCGGCCGTCGTTCGTTGTTCGAGGTGTCGCGGCAAAACGGACTGGAGAACCGAGTTGGCAAGCGGAGGAACATCGAGTATTAATACGACCTTCGTGCGATAGGAAGACAACGCCCACTGAGGACCATCTTGGGCATGCGCGACGTTCACCGCGCACGCGCACACGCTGCCTAGGCCGGCCCACAGGATTGCGGTCCGCAGAAGCGTGCATCGTCGGCGATTTCTCGGCTGTTTCATCGCACCTGTGCCGTTCCAATCACGCGTTGCCACTTGCCGACGTCCTGATAGAGCACGACCGGCGACTCGGCGATCCCCTGGAGATCGCGTCGATAGGCGAAGTAGTTGACCGTTTGCCACAACGGGATGACGGGCAGGTCGTTGTGAGCCAACTCGTGGATTCCGTACAGCGCCGCCTGCACTTGGTTCCAGGTGGTTGCGGAATCGAGTTTGCCGAGCGCGCCGATCATGTAGTCGGTCGAAACACCCGCGATGCCGTTGATGCCAAGCACGCGGGCGGCATCCACGAGCGGTTCCCAAATCGATATTTCGGCGTAGCGAAGGTCGTAGTCTTGATCTCCATCGGTGGTAACTTCGACTAATTCGATCGGAATTCCGATCGCGCCGAGTTGCAGCTTAATCGACTGACATGCCGTGCGAGCGACGGGGTCGGACGAATGCGCGAGCCGCAACGTTGGCATGGGCGCTGCATCGGGCGGCTCTTCAACTTTCTCTTCGCCGTCCTTGGGTTGCTCGGACTTCTGGACGGTGTTCCAGGCAACCGTGGCCAGCAACGAGGCCAGCCGGGGATCGTAGGGATGGAGTTGAATCTGGCTGTTGTAGGCATAACGGGCTGGATCGCTTTGCGAAACGCCGGCGGGAAAGGGACCACTGAGCGTTTGAAATCCTGGGATCGACTCGCCGCCGAGGAGAACGTCTTTGAGAATTCGCTCGCGGTCGATGCCGTAGACCAGCGCCCGGCGAAACTCGCGCTGGTTCGCGAGCTTTGACTGCGGGTTGGGTAGAAGCACGTGAACCGTCGGCAACCGATAAGTGCCGACCTGCACATCGGACCGCTCTCGGAGCTTTGACAACTGCCACGGCGGAATGCGCTCGAGGACATCGATCTCGCCCCGCAGCAAGGCCGCAATCGCTGCATCGTCATCGGAAAAAGTGACCTCTTCAATACAGCGCACGCCCGCAGTACCGTCGCCGACTTTCTCGAACCGCACCGCGTTGGCTTCCCGAGAACTTGGCTGATAGACAACACTCGACAAGCGCCCCACGATCTCGCCAGGCAATGGCAATTGCAACAACGCTTCCGGTCGCACGTGCCGCGCTACAAAGTCCGCGTGAATTTTGTCCGGGAATTCGAGTCGCACCGCCGCCAATCGTCCAACTAACTCATGGCCATCGGCATCGGGCATGGAAAGCAACATGCGTGAGACAGATGCTGCAACGGCCGCAACCGCGCCGGCTTCGAGACTCTGCGGATCGATCTGCAACGTGACCGTGGTGCCGGCGGTATCTTGTGCGAGTGTCCCCAACGGAGAGACGTAGATGCCACCCTCGGAGCCGTAATCGACTAACTCCGTGAGCGATCGCTGGGTGAGTCGGCTGCTTCGTAGCGAAGACCACGAGTCGAGCCGAGGTGTCAGGTCGCTGGGCGCCGACTCGAATACGCCCACCGAAATGAGCGGAAACGCCGCATCAATGCTCGCCAGAAGCTCGGTGGCGTTTTCGGCCTCAGGCCAAATAGAAGTCGCTTGCCGAATCGTTCGGCGGGCATCGGGGAATTTGTTGGCGGCGGCAAGCTCGCGAGCTGCTGCAACTTTCTGCGCCGCTGCCGCGACAAACCGTTGTCGCCATGCGGGAACGGTATCCAGGGTTAACTTTGGAAATTGGCTCGACAAAAGCTCGAGCGTCGCTCGGGCGGCGTCAAACTGTCGCGCGGCGAGTTGCTTTTCAATGATTTTTCCGCCCACCGAGTCAACTGCTTTCGCGAGACCGCCGAACTGGGGATTGCGTTCATACAAGCTCAATAGCACGGCGAGCGCCCGCTCGAATTTTTCGGCCTTGAAAGCGGCCAGGGCGTCCTGCTGTAGATAGCGTTCCGCGGCCGGACTTAGACCCGGCAGTTGAGGATAAGATTGAAGCAGGTGATTGAAGTAATCGAATGCCTGATCGAACTCGCCTTGGTTGGTCAGCCGCGTGGCCTCCTGAAGCAGCAAGTACTCGAAGAGGCGGATTTCCGCGATGTCGCTCCACTCGACGTCGAACAATTGTGCGGGCCGGTCAAGCAACCGGACCTGTAGCTTGCCCGCTGGAAAGGGGCTGGGAACCGCCCGGTTGGGAAACTCAAGCGGAAACACATTCAGTACCGAGTTGCCGTTCGCGGCGTTGAGAACGAGTTGATCGAACGGCCGTTGATCGATCAGCCGGACCACGGGATCGGCGGGTTGATCGGTGTCTTGAGCAGATGCACCAACCCCGGCTGCGCTAGTAACGCACGCCAGAACTAGCATCGCTAAGTGTTTAGCACGACACAACGATAGCGGGAACGCGCCGGGCGATAGAAGCTGTGGGCATGTTGTCAATCCGCGACGCTGCACGCTGCTGTCGTTTTGTTCAAACAAGTTAGGAATCAGGGTAAGTTTACAATTAGTACGGCGCCATCGGTGGTCGCGACAGCAAGGCGCTGTTCAAACTCCACCGGACCCGCGGCGAGCGGCTGCTTCAGTTCCGCGCGGGCAGCTTCCTCGCCCGTGGCTAATTGCAGTTTGAGCAGTAGCCCATTCGGGAAGGCCAACAGCACCGCATCGCCTCGCGCAAGCGGCGTTCCCGCGGGAGCCAGCTCGATGTCTTGTTGCCAAGTAGCGCTGCCATCGGCGGCAATTGCCACCAGCTTTCCGTCAGCCGTCGCGAGTACGACGTGCTCGTTCACCGCGAACGGTCCCCACACCACCGTTCCCGTGAGTGCAATGGGGTCGCTGGGTTCCAGTGTTGGTAGCGTGAAGGCGACGAGCCGTGGCTCTTTCGCTCCCGCGAGCACTTTGCCGCCCGACACTGCGGTGCGCGTGGTCGCACTCGTCGAGCCGAGCGCCGCGTCCTTAACGGAGGTGAGATGTGGCTGAGGCGCTGGCTGCAACTCGATAAGGTGGATCGCCTCGACGCCGTCGGTGATTACAAACTGCTTGTCGTCGATCGCACTTGCAGGCAGCCAGTTTTTTACGGTCCCCGGCTTTAGCGCCGGCTGAAAGGGGGCGGCAAGTGGCTGCGCCGCCCCGTCGAGCAGCATCACTTGGCCAATCTCCAAGGGCGCGATCCAACCTTGTCCGAAGAGAGTCGGCTCGCAGGCCAAGGGGCTAGGGAGGTGGACCCACCGCACGAGCTGCGCGGTGGCTGCGGGATCGTAGAGGAGGACGTCGGCAGACGACTTTGCCGAGAAAACCATACTACCGCTTGGCAGCTCGTGGCGGAACTCCAGTGGCTTGGCAGTGCTAGGACGGGCGGCGCCGGGCAGAGGCGTGTCTTGCACTCGAGCCGCGATGGCAGCCGGATCGAACAGGAATACCTTCCCGCCGGCAGTGGCCAACAGCAGTCCCCGGGGGCTTTCCGTCGCGGTGGGTCCGCCCGCCGGACGGAGGGCAACCTCGGTTTCCCATAGGGCTTCACCTGACTGAGCGGCCGTGGCCGTTACCGTGCTGCCAGAATCGCCCCGCCGCGTGCGGGCATGAATTAAGACTTCGCCGAACACCAGCGGTGCGGAATGGAACGTTGAATTGGCGTAGTTGTCGGCGATATCGCGCACGGTGATGCGAGTGTTCGTTGGGTCCACCGAGTACTTCGAAAGCTGGCTGTCGGCGACCCATAAGTGCCCGGCCGCGGAACTCACTGCGGAGGCCAGTGGCTGTTTGCGAGTTGGCGCGCGGGACGCAATGAGGTTGAGCGCCGACTCGTCTGACGTGGAAGCGATGTCGTAAACGCTCAATTGGCCGCGATCCGTGGCAACGATCAACCGTCGGCCATCGACCAGTGGTTGTTCGGTCACCAGACCTGGGAGTCGCTGCTCGACGATCTGCTTCGCGATCACGCCATCGGCATCGAGTTCAAATAGATGCAATCGACTCGTTTCCAGGCCGATGTTCTCGCTAACCGCTAGCTTGTTAAGCACCACGGCGGGACTGGCGCTCACGGTGCCGCGATCGTGCCCCAGATAAAAGACGCCCAAGCACTTGAAATCATCGACTGATAGCGTGTAAAGGCTCGAATGATCGCCGGCCAGATAGAGCCGCTTCGCCGCGGCATCGGCGACCGGCGGTGCGCGCAATGGCTGGGCGAACTTCACGTGGCCCAGGCGATTGCCGGAATCTAGCTCAAGCACATGCAGTCGCCCCGATTCTGCCGCGACGAAGACGCGATTTCCGGCCACCACCGGCTGCACGACTTGCTCTCCCAGTGGCGCGCGCCAAATTAACTCTCCGCTCGGCTGGCTGAGTCGCAATAGCTCATGCGAATCGGCGTCAACACAAAGCACGTCGCCACCGATCACTACGGGAAGTGTCCGGTTGTTGCTGATCCCAACGTAGCGGCGCCAAAGAAGCCGCCCGCTGGCGACATCGATACCATAGAGCACCCCGCGAATCTGAATGGCCGCAACGCCGGTGGCGGGCGCGACAGCCGTGGCACGGCGGTCCGCTAGCGCTAGCTCGGCGATCACCGGACTTTGCGGTTCGGCGGTCACCGCCGGTTGCGGTTCTTCAACGAACACAATTCCCGCTTGCTCGGACTTCGACGTGGCGGCAACCGTTTCGAGTAATTGCTCGTTGCCGGTAAGCTCGGGGCTATTCTTGAGCAACGCTTCATACGCTTCGTAGGCGGCGCGTGTGTCACCGGCGGCATTCGCCTGTTCCATGGCGGCAACCGTCGAGCTAAGCTCTTCGAGCGCCTTTTGTCGCCGCGCGATGCGATCGAGCGTCGCCTGGACTTCTTCGATTTCAGGACCGCGCATCGAGCGAGGAATGTAATTCGTGTTGGAGCACAGCGTTAAGGCATCTGCGGCCAGGGCTGCTTGCTCCTCGACTTTGGCGGGATCGGTTTCTTTTTCGGCGGCGGTCGCCAGACCGGTGGCAATTCGAGGAAGCAGGGTCGTCAATTCGCCCTCGGCGAGCGAGAACTTTTCTTCGTCCTCGATGGCGCGTATCTCCTCTTTTGCCATTTCGAGGGCAATCGCGTAGTTTTGCGCCTCCGTCGCTTGCCGCAGCCGCGCCATAGCCAGATTGACTCGCGCTTCAGAATGGTCGGGATGTCCTGGGTAATCGCCAACAAACTTTTGATAGTGTTGAATCGCCTGAGTGTACGATCCGCTCTGCATGGCGGCGCGAGCTTCGCTTAATACTTCGTCGCCCGATTCGCTGAACAGAAAATAGACGACCGCTACGCCGCACAGTACCAATAGCGCGAGCGCTCCGCCGCCGATGAGGAGCAGGGGTGAGTCCCACTCGTTTTCCTGTTTCTTGGGCTTCTTGGCCCGCGCCTTCGATTTCAACTTTCCGCCAGCCAGCATCCGCTGCGCATCCTGATCGGATTCGGCGAGTTCGTCAGCGAGCGCGACCGGCTTTCGCCGCTTCTCTTTCTTTGCTTTGGGCGACGACGGCTCGGGTTCTAGGTAAATCGATGGAGCAGAGGATTCGCTGAGGCTAAGCAATTCCTGCCCCTGAGCGGCGGTTAGCTGTCCTTTCTCGACTAAAAACCTAGTCAGCGCAGTTGCGTCGAACGAGCGTACGGAGTCGGCGACCTTGGCCTGAAGTCGGTCCATCATCGAGGCGGAGAGCCATTGCCGTTCCTCGAGTGCGCGGAAGTATTCGTCGGATGTCATTCTGGGGGGTCAGAGGTCGGAGGTCGGAAATAAGGAAAGTTGCGGTTAGGGTGCAAGTGAAGACTGTCACAAGTCGCCGTCCTCGTAGCTTAACAGGCGAATTTCTTCCATGCCGTTGGCGGAGCCGGCATCCAGCGCGGCCACGACTCGGTCGTGGGTCGCGTCGCCATTGGCTTGCACGAGCATTCGGGACGGCCCCGCCCCCGAACTGCCGCCTTTGCGGGCCTCGCGAACCTTGGACCACATCTCTTGGACACTGGGGGCCTTTTGTTCGTCCGCCCACAGCGGAGCACCGACCCAATAGATGTTGTCACCATCGACACGAACCACAACAGAATCCTTTTCCAAGTCTTCGGCGGTTTGCGTTGGCGAGGCGTCGTCGGTCACGGGCGGAATCTGAATTGCCATTTGCAATGCAAACGCCGCCGTCACCATGAAAAAGACGAGCAGCAGAAACGTGACGTCGACCATCGGCGTCATATCCATCTCATCGTCAATCTTCCTTTCGCCCGGGACGTGATGATACTCATCGTCAAACGGGCGTTCTTCCTCGCTCATGTTTGGCTCGCCTGGGCGAAACTCCCGTGTGGCTGTTGGCTATCGGCTGTCGGCTGTCGGCCAGAACGTCGCACGCGTTCTTCTGGCCGATAGCTGACAGCCGGCGGCCTCCAATCTCACCGCTCGTCGGTTTCGAGTACCGCGAGATGAATCTGTATTCCTTCCACTTTGGAAACGGTTTTGATAACCCGCGCCACTTCGCGGTGGAGCACGGCTTTGTCGGCCTTGATCACCACGTCGCGTTGGTCCTGCCGAACGCCTTTTTCGACGGCCTCCTGCATCTGTTTCTCTCGTTCTTGGGGCGCATCGGGCAAGGCAAACTCGGGTCGCATGCCGTCGCCGGAATAAACCGGCGCCGAATTCGGGCCGCCTTGGCCGATCGTAAACACCACCGCCTCAAGCTGCGCCACGGTCGTCCCGTGCATTGCTTTGGGCAGCGCAACCGAGGTGTTCTGGTCCGGCTGCGCGGCAACCAGAAAGTAAATGAGGAGCAGGAAGGTCATATCGATCATCGGAGTGATGTCCATTTCCTTGTCCGCCGGGCGCGAGCGCTTGGAAAGAGCAATCGTCTCGTCGTCTCCTTCATGCTCGGCTGTGGCATCGTTGTCGTTCATCGTTCGGCCTTTCCGTCTCGTTCAAGAACGCGAGAGCACCGCGCGGAATGTCTCCAGCATGCGTGACATGCCCGCGGCAACGGAGTCTTCCATCTTACGCAATCGCACATTGATGCTGGCCAACCCGATGATTAGCGGCATGGCGATCGCCAGCCCCAAGGCGGTAGTGATGAGGGCAAACATGATGTCCTCGGCCATTTTCGTTTGATTGACGCTGCCGCCCTTGCTGAGATTGCCGAAGGCCGCCATCATGCCGGTCACCGTGCCGAACAGTCCCAGCATCGGTGCGCTTTTGATGACGGTACCAACCCAACTCAGGCGATGCTCAATGTCGGCCAGCACGTCCTGCTGAAATCGCTCGATCAAACGCTTCTGCACGCGGGCCGGGCCAAGGTCGCGGTTTTCAATGGCATAGAGCGCGAGTTGCGGCAAAGCCCGGCGATCATCCTCGCACAGCGCGGCTGCTCCTTCGAAGTCTCGGCGCGCAAGGTGCGAATCAAGCTCATCGAGAAATTCCTCCTGCGCGTCGGGACTGCGGAATCGCGTCTGAGCAACCCGTCGCCAAACGAGAATCAAGCAGAAGGCGCCCCACAGGGCGACTAACGCGATAGCGCCGTAAGTCAATACGCCAATCAGCCAATAAAGTGTATCCATGGATTCTGATCTTATTGTGTTTGTGAATAACCTGACGCAGCGGCCAGCCTGGGTCGCTATAAGTAGGTCTGTTCTTCAATGCTGAATTGGAACTCGGAACCTTCGCGGGTCACCCGAAAGACGGTTCGCTTGATCTGTTCGCGCGTGCGTTCTCCGGCGCGTTGCTGTTCGAGGCCCAGCAGGATTTGCTCCGTCTCGGGCGAGCAGAACTGGGCCACGTATCGGCCGCGCCCGCCGATCCCCGCCTTGCCCACGAGCTGCCGGTCGAGACCCTCCAGCGGGGTGCCTGCGGACAGGAATAGCAATCGGTTATCGGGCGGCTTGGCAGTACGCACGTCAGGCTGCCGCTTGCCCAGATTATACGCATAATAGACGTTGTCATCCTGCCCGCCGAATACGCCCAGTTCAAACTTGAAGTAATCGAGATACTCCGCGTACTCGGCCAGGGTGGCGGGTTTGTACTTCACTTCGCGGACAGGATCTCGCGAATAGTCGCCGTCCCCGCCCGCGCCTACGGCGCGACTATCGCCCAGCCCGGACCCACGGCCGGCTTCCGCCGCATTGTCGATCATTTCGTCGGAGAGCAATGCCGCGCTCGAATTGAGCGACTCGGTCAGCGTGTTCAGCGTGTCTTGGAGTTGCGGTTCATTTAAATCCGGCGCATCTTCCAGGCCGGGCGGCTCAATGTCGCGGGCAATGCCCAGCGCCGCGTCGGGGGGGCGCCCGCCCAATGACACGGGCTGTACGGGAATTGCAACCTGAGACAACATCAACTGCCGGGCAAAGTAAATGATTAGTAGCCCCCCGACGGTGACTCCCACCATAATCAGCAGCGAGACCAACATGCTCGAGGCGCGATCGTAAGAATTCACGCCCAACTGATAATGTCGGCGATGGGGCGCTGCGGGCGATGAACTGGGGGCTGATGCTGAGGTCATAATTCGTTGCGAGCCAGACTTCGGTCAAATCGGACCAAACGAGTTACTCCGTGGGAATTAGCGCCTCGGGTCGAAGCAGGCGGTACCAAGACTTCCAGCGGTCGATCACGTCGTATCGCTCGCGATCGGTGAACTGCTCGGAGAGGCCCACTCCGGAGAATCTTCGACTGACGAATCGCAGGCCCAAATCGGCCTCGCGCACGACCCGACGATCGGGATCGGTCAGAGCATAGATCAGTGTGGGAACGTAGTCTAATTCGGCAGTTCGGCTCAACGCCCGGACGGCCAGCAGCCGGGCCTCAGGGGAACCGGAGCGGACGACCTGCTGCAGCCGGCGCGCGCTCGCCGCATCGACATCGGACACGATCAGCGCGGAGTCGTCACTCACTAGGGCGTCGAGACTCGCTTGCTGTTCGTCGTCCAACAAGTTAAGCAGTTCGCTGACTTGGGTTTTGGTCTGTTCCACCACCAACTGACCATCCTTGAGCTTGACGCGAGAAAGATTCGTCGGCAGACCTCGGCCCGATAACAGCGTCCCTTCGCCAAGGCTCTGGCGGATCGCCTTCTGCGTGGAACGCAGCAGAAAGAGAATCGAGAAAGCGGTGTCGACCTCGGGACCGCAACCAGTTTCCCACACGCCGGGTTGCTTCTGCGACTCCTTGAGGTATTCGTACCCGTTGTTGTACCAATCGGGTTCCTCGGGCGTGATGCCGGTTTGCAGTTCTTGAAAGCTCTTGTAACGCTCTAGTGCATACATGTAGTACGACGTGTAATGATCGATCGATACCTTGTAATTCTTGTCCATCCATTGATCGCCGAGCGCGATCGTCTCAAACAAGGTTCCGCGATCGAGCGTGGAGGAGCGCAGCGGCGGTAGTTTGACCTCCTTTTCGGCGAGCGACTCTTTCAGTGCCGTCGGAAGGGTACCGTCCGAGCCCTCGTCCTGAGCGCCCGCTCGCAGCAGTCCAAACAGGTCGGCACAAATCAGCGCGCTGCCGATGCTGGCCGCGACGCGCGAGCAAGTGATGTCCGATGGAGGCGTTTGAGGAACGCGCTGGGACGTGGTCGCCATGGTTCCGTTGTAGGACCAGCCCCCCGAAGGGTCTTGAACCTTTCCGAGCCAGCGGGCGGCGTTCTCGACCGAAGCGGGTTCCACCGCGAAGCCGCGACGGTGCGCCTCCCAATAGGCGAGCGCGCCGTACTGGGTCTGTGACGTGTCGCCGCTTACGCGACTGTTGTAGCCCCAGGAACCATCCGGTTTTTGTCGCGCCTTCATCGCGTCGACAAAGAATCGCACCAGCTCGGCATGGCGCTTGGCATCAAGCTCGCACAAAAAAATGATCGCGATGCCGTTGCTGTAGACCCAGTCTTCACCCATTTGGATGAAGTTTGCGGGGCCTCCGCCACCGGCGGCGGCCTTTTGGCAGGCAGCCAGGGCTTCGGCGACTCGCGGGTGGTCTGGTTTTCCTGTTTTCAGAAAGCACAACCCGATCAGGCACTTCCCGCCGAGATATTGGTGACTCTTGGTTTCGAGATGCTTAAGCCCCAGATTGACAAGCTCGATTACCTCGGGGCTTTCGGGCGAGACCGCACTCGCCGGTCGAATCACCGCACACAGAATTGCGATGGTTAGCAAAGGACCGCGTCGGCAAAAGAGCGCCCTCGAACGGCACGCGAAAGCGGCATGGAATACGCGGACGACCATGGTCAAAGGTACGTACATGGGACCGCGTGGCGACAGCCAATGCCTCCATACCCGAGAGCAACGCGAACGAGGACTCACCCGCCGAGCCAGCAGGTGGACCGATTCCAAGCGCCGAATTGCCGGCAAGCGACCGGAACCTTCCGCGGAGGCGCGGGACCGGAGTAGCTTGCTCTCTCGAATTCTGTTCCGTGGACACTAACACTTGCATCCTACCCATGGGGCGAAATGAGTGTCAACCAGCCAGGGGGGGAACTGGGCATGGCAGGGGGCTGCCAACTTGCTGGGCCAGCGGTTGCCGAACAGGTTGTCGGGCATTTCGCTCGGAAAAAGCTTTCCCGCGGAAAATACGGGGACGCAGCGTGTTACAATAGCGTCGATGGAGTTCGGGGTTCTGTTTCTCTAAATCGCCGGCTCCGCGCGACACCTTGGAAGTACGACGTCCGCTTACCACACTGCTCGCGTCTACTTCTGCCTATCGCGACGTAGGACAACCTCATTTTTGACGCTTTTGGCTGGGCGTGCTACGATTCTCGTATGGACCCATTCATCTCTCACCATCGCGGCGAGATCACTGATCTCTGCCGCCGATACCATGTGCGCCGGTTAGAGCTATTTGGCTCGGCGGTCGGAGAACATTTCGATACCGATCGAAGCGACGTAGATTTCCTAGTCGAATTCGAGCCGCTGGCCGATGGCGAGCACGCCGATGCCTATTTTGGCTTGTTGGAATCGTTAAAATCGCTCTTTTCTCGCCTCGTCGACTTAGTAATGGTCGGGGCCATTCGCAATCGCTACTTTCGCGAAGCAATCGAGCCAACCCGGACGCTCCTGTATGCGGCTTGAGGCTACTCATGGCGGAATAACGATGCATTCCAAGCTCACGGAAATCACCTACGATGTCGAGTTGCAGCCAGGAGAACCGCTGAGTCTGCCTGAGGACGCGGCGGGAATTCTCGGGCCGGGTCATTGGTTGGTTTCCATCCGGCCAGCGAAGCCAGCGGTGCAAAACGGTCCGCTACGCGATCATGCCGCGTTTCTGAATAGTTACGTACCCGAGGATGAAGGCCTGTACGATGACTATTCAGCCGGGTGAGTTTTGGGTCGCGGATATACCGTTCACTAACGCGAGCGGTTCTAAGAAACGCCCGGTGCTGGTACTTTGGCTGGACGGCGACGATCTCGTTGCTGCTGCCGTCACGACTGCCAAGCGACGCTCGTCGTTCGATGTTGCACTGGCAGAATGAAAACTATCTGGCTTACGGCGGGAGTCGACGGTTCGCCTGTCACGGCTCGATTGCCTCGAACAGTCTTTGTTAATAGGGCGGATTGGGGTCATTTCGGCGGCCGATGGGGAAAGAGTAAAGCAGATTTGGGCTATGCACATCAAGCCACAATTCTGAATGGTTCCACCGACGTACAAAGACAGAATCGGTTCTCGCTACTCGACCTACGACCGCTCGCTGGATGAATTTAAGAACCGCGCCATCGATAACTTCTTGAGCCGTTGGCGTTCTTAGCAACGCTATCTTAGGACGCTACTCGGTGGATGCCGCCCGGCAAACTTGGATGCTGGTATACTGTCCCAAGGAAGTGCCGCGAGGCGTCTATTCAGTTTGATCGTGTGCCTTTGGGCGGCGACCGAATAACTCTCGTCGTAAGGAATTTAGAGATGCTCCGATTAATCGCGTTGTGGGTGGTCGGCACCGGACTGTTCGCCGGCTCGGCGATCGGCGGCGAGGCAACCTCGCCGCGTGCCATGGTGGCCACGGTCAACCCGATCGCGACCGATGCGGGCATCGCGGCGTTTCAAGGCGGCGGGAACGCGGTCGATGCGGCCATCGCAGCCGCGGTGACCCTGGGAGTGGTCGATGGCTATAACTCCGGATTGGGGGGCGGATGTTTTGTGCTGATCCGTCAGCCCGACGGCACTATTCTGGCGATCGATGGCCGCGAAATGGCCCCGGGCGCCGCCTCGCGAGACATGTACCTACGCGACGGGAAAGCCGACCCCGAGTTGAGCCGCACGGGACCGCTGGCGATTGCCACGCCCGGGGCGGTCGCGGCGTACAGCCTGGCGCTGGAACTTGCCGGCAAGAAGTCGCTGGGCGACGCTCTGCTGCCGGCAGCCGAGTTGGCGGAGAAGGGGTTCAAGGTCGACCGGATGCTGGCCCGCAACATTAAGAGCACCGCGAAGAGCCTAGCGCGTTTTCCGGCGTCGCGGGCAGTGTATCTCGACGCCAATGGCAAGCCGTGGAAACAGGGGCATCGGTTAATACAGAGCGACTTGGCGAACACTTATCGGAAGACTGCGGAGGAGGGAGCGCCTTGGTTTTATCGCGGACAGTTCGCCCAAGAGATTGGGGATTGGATGCAATCCAACGGCGGCATCCTGACGGCTGAGGATTTCGCGGGCTACGAAGCCAAACGCCGCGAGCCGATTATTTCGACCTATCGAGGCTATACGATCGTTGGCTTTCCGCCCCCTAGCTCGGGCGGCCTGCATGTCGCGCAGATACTAAACATACTGGAGAACTTCGACCTCGGGAAGCTTTACAGCGAAGAGCCGGCGTCGGCGCAACACGTCGTCGCCGAGGCGATGAAGCTGGCGTTTGCCGATCGTGCCTATTGGCTGGGCGATGCGGATTTTGTGCCGGTGCCGCGCGGCCTGCTCGATAAAAAATATGCGCGCGAACTTGCGAGCAAGATTCAACTCGACCGGGCGATTACCGTGGAAAGTCACGGCCAGCCGCCCGGCTGGCAAGACAACAGCTTTGGCAAACACACCACGCACATTTCGGCCGCCGACGCCGACGGAACGTGGGTCGCCATCACCGCCACCGTGAACACGACCTTCGGCTCGAAGGTAATCGTGCCGGGTACCGGTGTGGTGCTGAACAACGAGATGGACGATTTCTCCGCCCAGCCCGGCATGCCGAACGCCTACAAGCTAATCGGCGCGGAAAACAACGCAATTGCGCCGGGCAAGCGCCCGCTGTCGAGCATGTCGCCAACGATTGTGCTCAAGGATGGCGTTCCGATCTTCACCGTCGGCGCGGCCGGTGGCCCAAAGATAATCACCCAGGCGCTGCTGGCAATCGTCCGGCAGATCGACTTCGAGATGCCGCTGCATGAAGCCGTGGCCCAGCCACGAATTCACCACCAGTGGCGGCCCGATCAACTGTTTATCGAGGCGAAGCTCGACGCCGACGTGAGGTCCGGGCTGCTCGATCGCGGGCACAAACTGGAAGAGCTTGACGCCGGCGGCGTGACGCAAGCGATCCGCTGGCTGCCCGAAGAGCGCTTTTTTCTCGGAGTCCACGACCCGCGAGTGCCCGGCAAGGCGGCGGGGTTGTGACGGTCATAAAGCCGCGACCGGTGGTCGCGCGTGCGATGCGGCACT
>JBBDYG010000040.1:294137-310367 GCA_040901765.1 Pirellulales bacterium | reverse complement strand
CCCCCCCCGGGCCGCGGCTTTATGCGCTTCACTCCACACCCGCATCACGTTTCCGCCGAGGATTTTGCGGATGTCGTCGGCGGAGTAGCCGCGGTCGAGCAGGCCCTGCGTGATGTAGGGATAGGTTGAAACGTCCTCCAGCTGGACGGGCAGCAAAGTAACGCCATCGTAATCGGAGCCGATCCCCACGTGATCCACGCCAGCCACTTTGGCGATATGGTCGATATGATCGAGTACGTCGTGGATCGTACCTGCGGGGGCGGGGTTTTGCAGCCTCCACCGCTCGACTTCGGTGCGGCGCTCGGCACCGGAAAGCCCTTGCTTCTTCAGTTCCGATTCGAACTTCAGTTGTTGCCGACCGCGCTCGGCGGCGGCCGGCACCACGAAAATTGAGTAGTAGTTCACCATCACCACGCCGCCGTTTTCGGGCAATTGCTGGAGGATCGCATCGGGCACGTTGCGGGGGTGGTCGGCAATGGTTCGCGCGGAAGAATGCGAGAATATCACCGGTGCGGATGTGACATCGAGAGTGTCTTGCATCGTCTTCTCCGAAACGTGCGAAATATCCACCAGCATCCCCAGCCGATTCATCTCGCGGACGACCTCTCGGCCAAAGTCGTTGAGGCCGCCGACCTTGGGTTTGTCGGTGCCCGAGTCGGCCCAGTCGAGCGAGTCGTTGTGAGTAAGCGTCATGTAGCGGGCGCCGAGGTTAAACAACTGCCGCAGCACGCCGATGGAATTCTCGATGCAGTGCCCCCCTTCGACGCCGATCATTGAGGCAATTTTACCTTCACCGTAGATGCGCTTGACGTCCTCGGGAGTTAGTGCCAGCTCAAATGTCTCGGGGTAACGGGCGATCATCACCTTGACCAGCTCGATCTGTTCAAGCGTCATCGCGAGCGCCGTTCCGTCGTCGGCCGTGTACGGCGGCACCCAGACGGACCAAAATTGCGCGCCGACGCCGCCCTTGCGCAGCCGGGGAATGTCCGTGTGAAGCTTGTGTTGCGGTTGGGAGATGTCGAGTTTGGTGAACGACGCCGAGCCTTGGTCGCGGATTTCCCACGGCAAATCGTTGTGGCCATCGACCACGAGCGATGACCCGTGCAGTTTCTGGGCTTCGTCTGTCAGCACGATAGGGGGACGTTCATCCGCAACGGCACAAGTTGCGAATAGGACCAGCAACACGAACTGCGCGACTGCCGTCGAAAGGCGGAATCTACGTTGCAAGAAATTCATCGAAGAAATCTCCACTCAATTCTACGGTGTCGGCTTCGCGTCAAGCTGCTGCCAGGCCCAACGGTAGAGGTTGCGGCTATCGGTGTAGCGGGCGTCGGAAGCGACCGAACCGAGCACGACGAGCATCAACTGCCGATCGCCGCGGTTGCCGCGCGAAACGAGGCACGCCCCGGCGGCGTCGGTGGTGCCCGTCTTCACGCCGTCGTAACCCTCGGTGGAGAGCAACTGGTTCGTGTTCTTCCACAACACGTTACGCGTATAACCGGCAGCTGAAGTCACTTGGCACCCGCGTTGCCGGGTACTTGTGCAACGACTGAAAGCCGGCACTTGCATGGCGTTCCACGCGAGGGTGAGCAGGTTCCTCGGACTGGTCTTGTGGATCGGCGTCGTCAGACCGTGCGTATTCTCGTACGCAGTCTCCTCGAGGCCCAACTCCTTGGCTTTGTGGTTCATCGCCGTGATGAAATTATCGAGCGAATCGCGCTTCCGTTCGGCGTTTGGGATCTCTTCCACGAGGCGGTAGCCGAAATGCTCGCCGAAGGCTACCGAAGCATCGTTGCCGGACGGCAACATCAACCCGTAAAGTAGTTCCTCGACGGTAACAACTTCGCCGGCGCGGACGTCGGCGGTGGAGCCAATCGTATCATCCGCACGCTTCGAGAAAGTGATTTTCTCTGCCAGAACGCTCGGATCGCGCTCGGCAAGCAGTGCGACGAGATAGCCGGTCATGATCTTGGTGGTGCTGGCCGGGTCGAGCTTTTTGTCGGCGTTTTCACCCCACAGCAGCTTGCCGGTTTTTCCGTCGGCAATCGCCCAGCCCTTACATGTAACAAATGGGGGGCCGTCGAGCGAATCGAGCGGTTTTCGTTCGAGGTTTTCCGCGTTGACGACTTCGGGGGCTGCCACAGGTTCGTCTTCGGTGACGATCGTCCCCAGCGTCTTCCACATTTCGGGTCCGACTTCACCCGACTTTGCGATTTTGTGTGCCTCCTGGAAACGAACTACCGCACTCTCGGTGGCGGGACCAAAGTCGCCATCCACGCCTAGCTCGGGCGAAGGATCGAGGCGGGCGTTAAGCGTCCGCTGCAGGGCGACGACCAGCGGACCGCTGGCACCAATCGCCAGCGGAGCGGAAGCGTCGTTCGCGACTTGGGCGTCTTCGCCGGTTTGGAAGTGAGAATAAGCAACTTCCGCGATTTTGCCGCATAGGATTTCCGCTGCGTTTTCTTTGCCCCAACTCTGGTCGGCATTGTCTGCGGTCAGCACGCACACGGCGATCGGCCCGCTCGGCGAATCGATAATCCCGGCTTCGCAGCGGACCTCGTTGACAGAGCCAGACTTGTGTGCCAGGCGCGTCCCCTCCGGAAGGAAGCGAGCCAGTTTCTGGCGCTCTTCGCACGTGTAAAGATGCGCGAGCATCTCGTCGCAGGCCTCCGGCGACACAAGCTCTTTCTCGTGAAGCATCTGCAGCAGGCGAATCATCTCGCTCGCCGTCGTGCTGCCGAGGCCGAACTTCTCGCTACGCTCGGGAAAAATCGACGTGTCGCGCTTGAACACGAAGGAATGCAGCTTCGTTTCAGGAAGCTCGAGCGATTCCATGAGTTTGGCCGTCGCGTCGAGTCCCGTCTGTTCGGCGACAAGATTGGTGGCGGTGTTGTCGGAGTAAGCAATCATCAGCCGCACGGCGTCGCGGAGCGGCAGCTTCGTACCCGTCGAGAAGTGAGTGGTTAGAATGCCGGAACCGGGGACTTTGTCATCCGCTTCCAACGTGACCATGCTGTCGAGATCGATTTTCTTGTCCGCGGCAGCTTGGTAGGCAGCGACCATCAGCGGCAGCTTGATAAGGCTCGCCGTGGGCATCGGCTCGTCGGCCTGATGGTTCCACTCCTCGTTTGTCTTCAGGTGCTTGATCGCGACCGCGACCTTGCCTTGGTGGGCGTCAATGAGCGGCTGGAGTTGCTTCGCCAGCTCGTCAGTCGAAGTCTCCGCCGCGGAACACGGCGCGCCGCCATATGACAGAACTAGGGCGAATGCAACCAATACAATTCGGATCATGACGCAAGAACTCCGTCGGCAGGCGTGGCAATAAGCTCGACGCCGGTGCCGTTTTCTTTGGGGTAAATACAACAACCACGGTCAACCTGCACGCCGGTAGCGATGTCGCGGGCCAGCAGCGTTGCCCCATCCATGTCCACGTAATCGAGGAGCGGCAAGAGCTGGGCGATGGCGGAAATGCCGACCGTCGATTCCGTCATGCAGCCGACCATGACCTTCATGCCAAGCTGCCTGGCGCGGGCGATCATCCGCCGTGCAGGCGTGAGTCCGCCGCACTTCGTGAGCTTGATGTTGATGCCGTGAAAATGGCCCTGGCACCTGTCGACATCTGTTTCGACGATGCAGCTCTCGTCGGCAATAATTGGCAGGGCGGTGCCTTTGTAAACGCGGCGGATGCCGTCCCATTCGCCCGCGGGCAATGGCTGCTCGATGAACTCGACGTTCAGATCAGCCAGCTCGCGTGAATTGCGAATCGTCTCCTCAACACCCCAACCGCAGTTCGCATCGACGCGGAACGTGGCGTTTGTATGCTCGCGAAGCGCCCGGACAATCGCGAGATCTTCGGGGGTACCGAGCTTAATCTTATAGACCGGCCAACCGGGCATTTCTTTTAGCTTGGCGACCATGCCGTCGATCGAGTCGATGCCGATGGTGAAGTTCGACGGCGGCCCGCCCGGCTCAAGGCCCCACAGGCGATACACGGGCTGCCCGCGGAGCTTGCCCCACAGGTCGTGGGCGGCCTGGTCGAGTGCGCATAACGCGAAGGAACAGTCGCCGATTTCCGCGGCGGCCTTCGCCCATAAATCCGTCGGATCGGATAGGTCGTAATCGGCCAGCAGCGGTCTTAACTGTTCGAGCGCACTCGCCATCCGGTCGAACGACATGCCGTAATAGTCGTTCGCAGTCGCTTCGCCATAGCCTATGTGTCCGTCGGCGGACAACTCGACAATCAGTGTCTGTTGAACGCTCGTCTCGCCGCGGGCAATGCGGAATACATAGCGAAGCGGCAGATTGAATTCGTGAATGGCAAGTTCCATGGATAAGCTTCTCACGGATTAGAGGGCAGCAGGCAGTAGGCAGCGGGCAGTAAGATCATGCTTCATTGCCTTGTCTGCCTGCTGTCCGCTGCCTGCTGCCTACTTTTGCAAACAGTTCTTTTTGATAATCGAGCACCGCCTCGACAAGCTCGTCGGCGCCGTCGCGGATGACATCGCAAGCGGGGAGGCCAAATTCGCTCCGCACGCGCGCGCATTCGGCTTGGGCGTCTTGATCCGACAGTTTCCGACTATTGACTCCGAGGCCGATTATTTTGCACGGAGTCTGTAGGCTGCCCATCATTTCGTAGACTTGAATCAACTCTTTCAGCGACTTGAGCGGTATCTCGTCCATGCCGCGGACATGGGTGCGTCCCGCTTCGTAGCACATGATCAGGCCATGCGGCATCGAACCGTGGAGCAAACCGAGCGTGACCGCGGAATATCGCGGGTGGGACAGACTCCCCTGGCCCTCGATCACGAGAATGTCGTGGTGCTGGTTGGCAAGTACCAGCTTTTCGGCGGCGCCGTTCACGAAGTCGGAAACCACGCAATCGACGGGGCAGCCATCGCCTTCCACCATGATGCCCGTCTGGCCGGTGGCGACGAACTTCGCGTCGTGTCCCTTTCGCTGCAGGGCGCGGGCGACTTCGATCGAGACGATCATCTTGCCGACGCTGCAATCGTGTCCGACCGTGTGAATCCGCAGACAATCTTCGCGGATCCCCTTGCGGTTGCTGACGTCGCGTTCGTTATTCTTGCGAACGTCGTAGATCGTCACACCGCGGGCGGCGGCGACGCGGGCAAACTCCGGATCACTGGAGATGAACTCATGAAGTCCTGAAACGACATTCATGCCGCGTTCGATCGCCTGCATGATGATCGCCCGCCACGAAGCGGGAATCCTGCCACCGGCGGGAGCGATGCCGATTAGCAGCGTATTGGCCGTCGGGGCGTCGGCGACGGAGCCAACGACGGGAATCTTGCCGCCCACGCCGAGCAACTCTTGGCTCGTCTTGCCGACTTGCGTCGTATCGAGCAGCGCGACAACTTCCTCTGGCCGGTATCGCACCACGCACGCGGCCGTCTTGCCAGTTACTGGCTCGGTGTGGCCGTCGGTGAGGATTATTAACCGGCGAGCATTTTTGTTATCCATCAATTATGATTCCGTACTTAAATACTGTTGACATCGCCGTTCCAGCGGACGAAGCCTTCAATGGCCTCGTATTCGGCAAGTCCCAACGCATCGAAAAGCTGTGCGGTCGCCCGATTACGGTCCTCGGCCCGTTGCCAAAATTCGCGGGGGTCGGGGCCAGGGAAGAGCGCCCGGTCCTTCTGCGACTCGTGTTTGAAAATGGCGGTGCGCTTTCGTAATAGCTCCTGAGGGCTAAGGGGAACGGACATCTCGACTTGATGCGGACCCCATTCTTGCCACGCGCCGCGATAGAGCCAGACCTGGCACGAGCCGTACCATGGCTCATTTTTCACGTGGTCGCACGCCTGCACTACGGCGCTCAGGCAGGTGCGATGCGTACCGTGTGGGTCGGATAGGTCGCCGGCGGCGTAAATCTGGTGGGGCTGAATCCGAGTCAGTAAATCGACAGTGATTTGAATGTCTTCCTCGCCCAGCGGTTTCTTGCGCACTCGGCCCGTTTCGTAGAAGGGCATGTTCATGAAGTGAAGCTGACCGTCGGTCACGCCGCAACTGCGGGTAGCGGCGCGGGCCTCCACCTGCCGAATCAGGCACTTGATGAACTGCACTTCTTCGCTGTCGACTTGGCCCGGATGCTTGTTCTTGAGAAACTCGTCGATATGGGTTTCGAGGTGGGCCGTGCGGTCGGGGTCGATGCCGAAATGGCGATTGAAGGCCGCGGCGAATTCCGCAAACTGGCCGGCGTCGGCGTCGAACACGGCAATGTTGCCGGAAGTTTGATATGCGACGTGAACTTGATGCCCCTGGTCAACGAGCCGAATGAGCGTGCCGCCCATCGAGATCACGTCGTCATCGGGATGGGGCGAGAAAATGACGACCCGCTTCGGAAAAATGTCGTCGTGCGCTTGGGGCCGATCGCCAGGTTGGCGGGCATGAGCTGGCTTGCCGCCGGGCCAACCGGTGATCGTCGATTGCAGGTGGCGAAACACTTTCAGGTTGATGGCGTAGGCGGGGCCTTGGCTCGCCAATAGATCCTGCAAACCCTCCTCGTTGTAATCCTCTTCCGTGAGTTTGAGGATCGGTTTTTTGAGATGCCGGGCCAGCCAAATGACGGCCTTACGAATTTTAGGCTCGTCCCAATCCACGGTGCCGAGAATCCACGGGCAGCGATGCCGCGTAAGCTGCTCGGCGGCGGCTTCGTCGAGAAATATCTGAGCGTTGGCGTGTTCCTGCAGAAAGCTTGCGGCGACCGCGGTGGAGACGTCTCCTTCGACTGCCTTGGCGAGCACGCCCGCTTTTCCTTCGCCGAAAGCGAGCAAGAAGATCTGCCGCGCTTGCAGAATCGTGCCGACGCCCATCGTAATCGCTCGGCGCGGGACGTTCTCTTCACCAAAGAAATCGCTGGCCGCGTCGCGGCGAGTAACCCGGTCGAGCGTGATCAACCGCGTACGGCTGTCGCGCGAGGATCCTGGCTCGTTAAAGCCGACGTGGCCCGTGCGGCCGATGCCAAGAAGCTGGATGTCGATGCCGCCCGCATCGGAAATTGCCTCTTCATAACGGCGGCAATAGTCTTTGACTTGCGATTCGGCGATCGTGCCGTCGGGAATGTGGACGTTCTCGCGGAGGATATCGACGTGATCGAGCAGGTGCTCGTTCATGAATCGAACGTAGCTTTGCAACTCCGCCGGTTGCATCGGAAAGTATTCGTCGAGATTGAACGTGACCACATTGCGGAACGACAGCCCCTCTTGCTGATGCATCCGCACCAGTTCGTTGTAGACCGACACGGGAGTGCTGCCCGTTGCCAGTCCCAGGACGCAACTGCGGCCTTCAGCGGCGCGGCTGCGGATGAGGGCGGCCATCTGATGGGCGACGGCGCGGCTGGCGTCGCGCGAATGGCGAAAAACGCGGCAAGAAATGCGCTCGTTTCGAGTAATTTGAGGTTCGCTGGCAGCCATCGATTCCGATAGGTTAGGGTCGTGCATCAAGAGGTGTTAAGTTCAATCATAACTGCCGGCAAGGGGTGGCACTGCTGGCTCGTCCAGCAGTGGGCGCCGGGTACCCGCTTCGCACTGCTGGACGAGTTTCCTTAACCGGCCGTGGCGGGCCAGCAGTGGCACCCGCGCGGTGCTAACTCTATCATAACTGCCAGCGACGCTAGGCGCGCAGGGGTCGCGACTCACGTTTTCTGGTCGAGCAAGCAATTGGCCAGCGCCCGCTGCGATGCGGCCACGTCGCTGAACGCGCAGACCCTCGCCGCGGCGCGATCGAACTCGGCCAGCGCCACGGGCGTGCCCAGGCAGGCGAGCACAATCGGACGGGCGGCCGAAAGCCGCGCGAGGAACTGCGATTGTTCCGGCAGCAGCCCGAAGCGGTGCCAGGCGGCGGGTTTGACGACCATTGCCGCCACCACTTGCGTGGAAGCCTCGGCCGACTGCCAGGCGGCGTCGAACTCGGCAGGCCCGGCGTGAGGGCCAAGCTCGTGGAACCGAAGCTGTGGAAACAGCTCGCGAAGTTCCGCAGCGAACACCGCTTCACGGCGGTCGAGGTACGTTTCAAACGGACGCAGCAGCAGCGCCGTGACCTGTTGATGCGGATCGAATGGCAGCAAGCTCGCCGCGTCGCCACTCCACTGAAATGCGTTGCGGGCTACCTGCTCGGACAGTGCTCGGGCCGAACCGCGTGGAATCGGCAGGGCGTCGGCCGGTTCGTGGCCCGCTAGGACGCGCTCCTTCGCTTGCCACAACCGGGCAACCGACTCGTCGATCCGCGATTCGGAAAGTCGTCCTTGCTCGACGGCGCGGCAAAGTCCTTCGAGCGTCTCGCGCGGCTCCGCTTTGTCGAGCAAGATATCGGCGCCCGCCGCAAGCGCGGCCAGCGCAAGCTCCGTTTCGTTTTGGTGGCGATCTTTCACGCCGGCCATCAACATGCTGTCGGTGATGACCAGGCCCTCGAAGCCCATGTCCTCGCGCAACAAATTGTGGAGAATCGGCCGCGAGAGCGTGGCCGGTTCGCCCGACGGGTCCAGCCCCGGATAACGCACGTGGGCGGTCATTATGCACGCGGCGCCGGCTTCGATGGCGGCGCGGAACGGAACCAGGTCGCAAGCTTCAAGTTCGGTACGCGAGAGCATTACCGACGGAAGCGCTTCGTGTGAATCCTCGTGGGTGTTGCCGTGGCCGGGGAAGTGCTTGGGCGTAGCGAGCACGCCGATCCGTTGCGTGCCGCGAACGAAGGCTGCGGCAAGCTCCGCCACCTGGGCTGGATCGGTGCCGAAGCTGCGGGTGGCGATGATCGGGTTCCGCGGATCGCTGTTCACATCGGCGACCGGGCCGAAGTTCACATGGACGCCGCAGGCCCGGGCCTCGCGGGCGGTGAACTCGGCGAATTGCTCCACGGTCGCAGCCGCTTTCTCGCCAAGCTGGCCGAAGGCCATCGCGTGGGGGAACACGGTCAGCCCATGCAACTGCTGGCCCGCGCCGCGCTCCAAGTCGGATCCGACCAACAGCGGAAACCGGCTGGCCTGTTGCAGGCGCGCCAGCGTGTCGCGCGTCAGCGGCCAGCGCCCGTTGAACAGGCACAAACCGCCGATGGGGCAATCGGTCAGCAACTCTTCAATCCGCGCGGCATCTTCTTCAACAGTTCGCACCGGCGGCAAATTAGAGCCGATGCGCACGAACAGGAGCTGCGCAATCTTGTCGCGAAGCTCCGTGGGGGGCGGACCGATTTGCGTGGAAACCTTGGTCTTCACGGCGTCTCCTCCCGGCGGCCGAAGGTGGGATCGAGATTCCAGTAGACAATAGCCGTCACCAGGAAGCTAGGGATCGTGGCGAGTATGACCCACGTGAAGAAGTGCTTGTATCCGATTAGTTCTTGAAGCCAACCGCTCCACATACCGGGAAGCATCATGCCGAGCGCCATAAACCCTGTGCAAATTGCGTAATGCGCCGTTTGATGTTCGCCGCGGGCTAAATAGAGCATGTAAAGCATGTAGGCTGCGAAGCCAAAACCGTAACCGAACTGTTCGATTGCGACCGCCAGATTGATCACTAGATAGTTCTCTGGCTGGAAGTATGCCAGAAAGACGTAAGCAACATTGGGTACGTTGATGGCCAGGACCATCCACGGCAGCCAAGTCCGCAGGCCGTTTCGAGCCGCGGCGAATCCAGCCAGGATACCACCGAGGATCAGCGCGACCACGCCAACGGTGCCGTATACAAACCCGACTTCGCTCGTCGTTAACCCCAGTCCACCCCTGGTGTAAGTATCGAGCATGAAGAGTTGCGCGATCTTCAGCAATTGAGCTTCCGCAAAACGGTAGAGAACCAAGAAGGCAAGACCGCTCGCAATTCCAGGCTTTTTAAAGAACGAAACGAATACCTGAAAAAACTCGTCAATAAAATTGCCGTAATTGCCGTGCGGCACATCCGCGGCAGGGTGTGGCAACGCCCAGGTGTGATACAGAAAAAATGCGGCAAAGATCGCCGATAAGACACCGAAAGTCACGGACCAGGCCAGGACCGAGTTGCCCGATGTCGCCGACAGGGTTGCCCGTGCGGGTTGGTCGAGTTTGGCGTCCAATTGAATTACAGCCGCCATGGGAACGCCCGCATTTGCGTCGTTCACGACGAACCTTCGCCCTTCGATCACGCGGATGTTTGAGTCGCCCGAGGAGCGATCGAGGTGGACAACAATCTGTTCGCCGATTGGAACGGGGCGGTTTAATTGGAGATAGACCAGACCGACGCCACCCACGGGTTGGTCACCGGTGGAAGATTTGTCGGCGGGACCGAACCAACGCCGAATTCCGGATTCCAATGCGGCCAGCCACCCTGGTTTTTGACCGGCGCTCGTCGCCTGGCTTACTTCGGTCGCGTAGAAGTTGTGTTGGGTGTTCCAATTGCGGGCCGCGTCAACAATGCTGTTCACGGAATTAGCAGTTTGGCCTCGAAAACTAATCTGCAGCGCGGTTGGACTGGCTAAAACTTGCTGCGATTCATTCGCGGACGCTGTCGGGAAATTTGGGATCTCAAACGTCGGCGTATCGCTGATCGACTCCACCGCCTCGACTTCGATCTCGCGAACCGGCAATCCGGTGTTGCTCTCCAGCGTTCCGGCAAGCATGACGAGCAATCCTAACCCGGTCACCAACGCGAGCCGAAAGCTGGTGCTGCGAATCCCCACGAACCATGCCTGACTGTGAGACGACAGGGCCAACATATAGAACCCATCTGCCGCGATGTCGTGAGTCGCCGAGCTAAACGCGAGTATTCCCAGCAGTACGAGCGAGTACGTAAGAAAACTCTGGAGTGGCAAGACCGCTGCCACTCCGGCAAGAGCGATTGCCATGAGGAACTGAATCAGAACAATCCACGCTCGCTTCGTTCCGATCACATCGACCAGTGGACTCCACAGTGGCTTGATGACCCACGGAAGGTTCAGCAGGCTCGTGTAAAACGCCGTCTCCGCGTTCGATACGCCCAGGCGCTGGAACATGATGACCGAAACGGACATCACAACGACGTTCGGCAATCCTTGCGCAAAATACAAACTCGGCACCCATCGCCAAGGTTTGGCGCGGACATCTTTGGATTGATTGTCGTCAGTCATGCATTTCGTAGGTCAGGCTGAGCCTGACAGCACCGGTTGCAATGTCTCCACCGCTAATTTGTCAGGCGTAGCCTGACCTACAGTCTCTCTATCTCGACCAACAGCGGTTCCGACTGTCTGCCGTAGCGATCGACCGCCGATAGCGCCGCGGATTTGCTGGCGGGCAGGAGTGCGAACTCGCGTTGCGCGCCAGGTGCGATTTGTGTGCTCCAGTTGTCGCCGTCAAACTGTTGTAGTACCCACAAGTTTGGATTGCTGATTCCTTCATACTCCAGCGATGACTTGCCGCCCCGGCTGCGTAGCGTCGCTTCGGGAATTTCAGGTGAAGGCTCGTCGCCCGCCAGCCACGGCACGGCCGGCACGAGCGCCGGCTCCGCATAAACTCCATCGCGCAGCAGGGTCGAAAGGCCGTCGGCGTCGCGCATCAGGGCTTTCATGCTGAAGTGGATGTTGCCCGGCTCCTTGACTTGCTTGCGGGTGATTTCAATCTGGTTCACGATTTCGTCGGCGGTCCACTTCTTGCCGTCGGCGCCTGCGACGCGAGAAGTGTAATTGCCGGGCCACAGGTGACGATTCTGTTTGTTCTCGCCGCGCCACCACTCGAGTAGCACGGGGTAGCTCTGGGGCTTTTGGTCGATAGGCCAATAAAGCTGCGGCGTGAAATAATCGACCCAGCCTTCGTTGAGCCACTTCCGGGCGTCGGCGTACAGCTTGCCGTATTGGTCGAAGCCCTGGATCGTCTCCGGGTGCCCCGGCCGCCAGATGCCGAACGGGCTAATGCCGAACTTGACCCACGGCTTGGCCTCGTGGATTTCGCGATGGAGCCGCTCAACAAGCCGGTTGACATTCTCGCGCCGCCAGTCGCCGCGATCTTGGGGTGTATTCAGGTCAGCCGCGGCTGCGCGGACGTAGCTTTCGTCATCGGGGAAGGGAACTTCTTTGCCATCTTCGCTAATTGGGTACGGGTAGAAATAATCGTCCATGTGAACGCCGTCGATGTCGTAGCGATTTACCACGTCGAGAATCACGGCGATAGTGTGATCGAGCGCCTCGGGCACACCGGGGTCGAGCCACAGGTAGTTGCCATACTCGCGAACCCATTCGGGGTACTTCTTGCTTACGTGATCGTCGGAAATCTTGCCTTTGGCTGCCGAGTGACGGGCTCGATAGGGGTTTAGCCAGACGTGCAGCTCGATTCCGCGGGCATGGGCTTCCGCGACGGCAAATTCGAGCGGGTCGTACACCGGGTCGGGCGCTTGGCCCATCGTGCCGGTGAGATACGCGGACCACGGTTCGAGGCTCGATTGGTACAGCGCATCGCACGCCGGCCGAATCTGTAGGACAATCGCGTTCAGCCCCAGTTCCTGCGCACGGTCGAGAATGGCGATCAACTCTTGCTTCTGCTCGTCGGTGGAAAGCCCTGGCTCGGTGGGCCAGTCGATGTTCGAGACGGTCGCGACCCAGGCCCCGCGGAACTCGCGGGCAACCGGCGGGGGTTCTAGTTCTGGTACCGATGGTACGCATAGGGCCGAGCGAGAATTGGCCAGCAACGCGAGGCAGAAGCAGATTCGTGTGAGGAGCATGGTTGATCCTGAGAGAGTCGTGTCAGGCAAGAAAGCCTGACCTACACCCAGTTTACCCACGAATTCAAACGCTGAAACACCAAGACTGCGCAGGCGGTTCTGCGTAAGGCGCACACTCAGCCGCTGAACCACGGATCGCGCGGATGGGCACGGATCAATTTACGCAATTAACCTCACGCAGAGGCGCGGAGAGCGCGGAGCAGAACATCGCCTTTCTCTGCGCCCTCCGCGCCTCTGCGTGAGATATTTCTTGTTTGCGGTCAGGCCGCGCTGTGCAAGCCGTGGTCATTCGCAACTCACGGCGCAAAAAAACAGCCGCGTCAGGGCTGCCCCACGCGGCTGCTTAAGTGAAAGTGAGTTTCGAATGCTGTTAGGCCACCATCTTCCGCCGGGCCGCGGCGACCATGCCCACTAGGGCCAAGCCGGCCAGGGCGAAGCTGGATGGCTCGGGGATGACGACATCCGGAAGTTGCAATTCCCACATTACGCCGGCCGCTCGTTGCGACGTAAAGGTCGCCGCATTGGCCTGCATGGTTACGGTATACGCAGTTCCCGCCGTTAAATCCACGGTGCCGATCAACAACCACTTGTTCTTGCCAGCGTCGCCGACGGCCGTAAATGTAAGCGGAAAAGCGGGATCACCGTTTTGGCTCACGGGGTTGAGCACAATCGGGCTTCCATCACTATTGACCGTGACGGTGCTGCCTGCGGTGTTGACATTCCCAGAACTTGGCCAGGTGATGAACACTTTATAGGTACCCGATAGCCCCCCAACCAAGTTTGTGGACGTTTGGGGATCGGCCACAAGTGTGGCTGCGGGATCGAGTCGGTGAGTGCCCAAGGCAGCGGCTGGAAGGAAAACCGTGTTGTCGACATCAGGGCCGGGCGTATAACGGAAGGTATAGATATCCGGCGGCGCATTCGGGTTACCAAAAACACTGCTGGACGGCGTTAACCCAACTGCAGTTCCAAAAACTGACGTACCATGTCCTGTCGACGAAAAGTTGCCGCTGGCTTTGCCCGGCGCAACGGGCTGTACGATGAATGCGGCATGCGCTGTCGCGGCGCAGCCAGCTGCGACCAACAAGGTCGCGAGTGATAACTTCGATACTTTCATTAGGCGTTCCTCCTGTGGGGGTTGGACGAGATTCTGGGTGGGAATTCGAAGACAAGTGGGACAGTGGCGGGCGACACGATTCGCCCGTTAACTTCAGACTAAACAGGCATTACAAACTGCACAACTAAAAACCGCGCAGTTTTTTCTCGTTTTTTTGCAGAATTGGGTGACGCTGCTCCGCGGGCGAAGCGGGCCGAGAAAAGCTTTTGGGGAAATTGGTGGGGGGAAACGGACGGGGATGAGCAATTCGAGCCGCGGCGGGCGGCAGTTGAATAGGCGAGGGGACGAGGTGGGTGGTTGAAAAGTTTTCGACAATCGCGGAAGGGCCATGACAACTGGCCGGGTACGGCTCTGGAACGAGCCGCTGAAAAGGTCACTTCCAAGCGTTAGAATATCCGGTCGGCCACCCCGTTGCAACATTTTATTGCGCAGTTATTTCGCGCTTTCTTGCAAAGTTGCTTGACCTGGATCAGTTCGGATTTCACCACGGGGGCACGGAGAACACGGAGAACAAAACGGAGGATTAATAAGTTTAATCGCGGCTAATTTGATTGATGGATTCACCTACGGACCGGCATTTCTCCAGTTTTCTCCGTGTTCTCCGTGCCGCCGTGGTGCTTTCATCATTTCAGGTCGAAGTTGATCGGCTCGGATTGGTCGTCGGCGACCGTGGCCGACAGCTCGGTGTGAACGCGGCTCGTGTAGTGATCGGGCAGGACGATTTCGGGTGGCGGCAAGACGTCGCCTTCTTTAAAACCGGGCGGAACGTTCGCTCCGACCGTGATTGTCACCTGGTAGTCGCCCGGCGCGAGCTCGAGCGTGTACTGACCGGCGGAATCGAGCGGCGCGGTCGCCGGTCGGCCTTGCACGGGAAAGAACGTGACCGCGGCATTGGTTAGCGGTTGGCTGTTGTAAGTGACGGCGCCGTTTATTTCGACGCCCTCGCTGGGCGGGCCGCAGCCGCTAGAGATCAGTGCGGCCAATGCGAGACAGAACCAAAGCGCGCCACGCGGGGGGCCGACTCTCTTCATTCCGCACTCCGAAATCCGCAATCCGCAATCAGTCACTAATCGTTTCGCCGCCATTGCGCGAGCCAAGGGCCAGCAGCAGCGCGACGTCGATGCCGTCGTTCACAAACCGCACGCTGCCGTCGCCGTGGGCGAAGTTGCAACCGCCGGGGTGATGGCTGCCGAAGGGCAAGTCGTTCACATCCATTGTTCTCGGCGTTTTTGGCGCGTCGGGGACCGGCGGATAGTCACCCAACGAATTATTGTGACCCACATAGCAGCCCGAATAGGGATCGTGATTGATAGCAACTTTATCGCTCAGATTCTTGCACGCGAAAAAGGCGGTGAGAGGCTGAGGACCATCAAGTGAAACAGTGGACCCGGGACTGGGGCGGCCGCCAGAACTTGGCGTATTCCAAAAGGCGCCGAGCATCCACGCTCGCAATTGATACCAGCGCTCGCCAACGAGCAGTGTCTTGCTCATGCCATCGGTGGCTTGCTTGATTTTGACGGGCCAATCCTGAATGAGGAGGCCATCAAAGTTATTCGGATTCGAGGCACTTTGCGTAACACAGTACACCCCCGTCGTCAGTTTTGAGGGACAAATTCCGGTCCGACTGAAATAGGACCCGGTCACTCCGGCGTAGCTCATAGGTTTGCGATTCTTGGCCGCATCTGAACCGCCGAATTTTTCGCGCTGCGTCAGCATCTCCGCATTGCTGGGACATAGGTAGGTTGGCAGTAGAAGTGAGTTCAATTCATTCATCATGCCCGTGTTGTCATCAGCGTACGCGTCACCTGTCGTTTTATATCTTGCTATGGCTTCCTCACTGACAGTGCTTTCTTCAATGTATGGTAGAATCTGAACTGGCCAGCCGATTCCGCTTTGCTGATTACCCTTTGCATTCACCGATCCCGGAGGCAACTCCTTGTGGGTCGATTCGAAATTGAGGCAGGCCAGGGCGATGTTTTTGACGTTGTTTTGGCAGGCCATGCGTCGGGCCGCCTCGCGGGCGGCTTGAACGGCGGGGAGCAGCAGAGCGACCAAGATGCCGATGATCGCAATCACCACCAAGAGTTCGACAAGGGTAAACCCGCGCCTATAGTAGGCGGCACACTCCGTGTGCCGCAACTGAATCGGTGAACGCTCAGCCGACTGGCGCGACTGCGACGGCACACGGAGTGTGCCTGCTACTTTGGGGGCGGACGAGCGTGTTTTGCAGCGGGAATAGTTCATGATTTCACTACGCTGGCAAGGAAGTGAAGGATCGCGTACGGGCAAGTCTGGTGCGATTTCCGGGCCGTAAACTCCCGAGTCGGAGACTCGTGCCACTCTTTCTATTGTAAAATCCAGAGCGGTGCGAGCAATGCGCATAGTGCGCAATTGTTTGTCGCGAATGCGCAGCGTAGCGGCGGGGGGGGGGGGGGGGGGGGG
>JBBDYG010000040.1:0-294127 GCA_040901765.1 Pirellulales bacterium | reverse complement strand
GCCTGCCCGCGCGCGCGCCGGCAGGCGGGCCGCCTGCCGCTACGGCTGCGCTTTACCGTGAAACCATTGCGCTCAATTTGCATTGAGTTTGGGTTCAGCAGCGGTATACTTAGAGCAGGGTTCAATCACCGCTAGCGGTGCAGACTGCGGAAGGCTTCTTTTTCGCAGCGGTTCCGCTCCGTCAGGAGGTCGTTTTCATGTTCGCCCGCAACCGCTGCCGTGCCCCAAGGGCCTTTACCCTGGTCGAACTGTTGGTGGTGATTGCCATTATCGGCATTTTGGTCGCTCTGCTATTGCCGGCCGTGCAGGCGGCACGAGAGGCGGCCAGGCGGGCTCAGTGCCAAAGTAATCTAAAGAATGCGGCACTGGCCGTCCTGAATTACGAAGCGACGAACAAGAGCTTTCCGATGGGGACGGTGTTTCATGAACCAATCGCGAAGAGACCTCCTAGTGGGGGCTTCCAAGAGTGGGAGATTCAGGGCAACACCGATTTTCGCGAAAGTTGGCTCGTTGCGGTACTGGCGTATCTTGAGGAGCCAAGTGTCTATGATGCCTTCGACTTCACGGTTTCGATGAAGCACGCGAACAACTTCGAACCGCGTGGCAGTGTGATTCCCGTTCTGCTGTGCCCGTCGGATCAAAATAACGGAGTGAAGTATGTGGGGCATGGCGACAATTGGGCACGAGGAAACTACGCTGGAAACGTCGGCCCCGGCGTGATGCATAGTACGCCCACTCGTCCCCCGGCGATCCCACTTACGGGACCCACCAGCATGGGGTGGAAGAACGCTTTCGCCCGTGGCGTGATGGGACCGAATGTGGCTTCGACTATCGGGCAAATCACGGATGGCGCCACCAACACGGTCATGCTCACTGAAATCCGCGCAGGAGTCTTTGCGGGCGATCCGCGCGGGACGTGGGCTTTTGGCCAAGGCGGGGGGAATCTTGTGACTTGGCACGGTTTTGGAGGTGACGCGAATGGACCGAACTTCTGTCATCCCACTGCGGACGACGTTGCACTGCACAATCCTCCATCTGATTTCGCCCTCCTGCTGCAGTCGGAGTGCATGGGAATTAGTCCGGGAGGTTTCAATCAGGCCGCTAGCCGGAGCGCGCATCAGGGCGGTGTTTACGTCGCCATGTGCGACGCCAGCATTCAATTCGTCAGCGATGACATTGAGACCAGCGGCGCCTGGGGACCATGCTGCCGGGCATGGGACCACATGTTGACCAGTCAAAATGCTGACACAAGCGCACCGGTTGGGCGGCCGTAGGGCGATTGCAACAAGACTAAACAAACCTTTGGGACGGCGACGGCACACGGAGTGTGCCTGCTAAACAGTGATGAATCGATCTCGCTGGATGGTCTGCGCACTGACCTTGCCTTCGTTAGCGGTTTGCTTATTGGCTGGCTGTGGTGATTCACGAGACGTGGTACAAGTCTCCGGTCGAGTGCAGTATACGGGCGGCGCGCCTCTCAACGGAGCCGTTCGCTTTATTCGTTTCGAGCCCACCGACGAAAGCACGGCGAAGATCCGTAAAGCGGCGTCTGCTGAAATTGCGCCCGACGGCACGTTCGACCTTTACACCCGCAAACCGGGCGATGGCGTGTTCCGCGGCCGGTATGCGGTGAGCTTCACGGTGCTCAGCGGCGCAACAAACGGCAAGTCGTTGATCGCGCCCGACTACGAATCGGCTACAACGACGCCCTATGTCGTCGATGTGAACGATGACATGAGCGATTTGGTCTACGAGCTGGAAAAAAGAATGTAAGATGTGAGATGTAAGAAGGCAGAAGTGAAGACAAGAAATCTGCCTTCCCTACTCCGAACTTCTGCCTTTCCACATCGCACATCTGCCTTTCTTCCGAACTTCTGCCTTTCCACATCGCACATCTGACATTGGGGATGTGAGATGTGGGATGTAAGAAGGCAGAAGTGAAGACAAGAAATCTGCTTTCCGTCCTCCGAACTTCTGCCTTTTCACATCTGACATCTGCCTTTCAGCTTCTCGCTGCCAGGGGCTTGAGCCGTGTAGGACGTGGTGCGACGGCTGAAGCCCACCTCAGCGGGAAGCCCTGTGAACAGGGCTGTTCGTCACTCATCCGTTTTGATCGGGTAACGACGGGCCTAATTCCACTTTCGGTGGAAAGGACCGCCAGCGATCTGAAAAACGGCGGCCCTCGAGCGACCTCGATCTCATTCCAATCCGCTAAATAGTCCGCCCTCCGAACTTCTGCCTTTCTACATCTCACATCTGACATTCTTTGTTGTGAATTCGCGCCCGGCCACTTATCATGCACGTAGCCTACAAATGGGGGCAACGGGCCAGGGGGCAGGGGTTCAGTTTTGCTGCGAAGGGGAGTGCTTTGGTGATGGTGCGCAATTCGGTTCGGAGGGTGTCGATCGCGGTCTCTCTATTAAACCTTGGTGTGTGGTCGGGAATGACGCCCGCGGTGGGCCAGCTTATCGCGTATGACGGATTCGAGGACGCCATCTACAGCGACGGCGGACCGACGCTCGACGGCACGCCGCTGCAACTTACGGGACCGCTCGAAGACTTCGGCAACCCCGTGGTCTCCCCGGGCTGGACGGGCGAGTTGGACGAACTGGCAGAGCCTTCTCAATCGCAAAAGTGGACCACCAACGGCACGAACAATTTCTTGTACGACTTGGTATCGTTGCAAAGCTCTGCCGTGGGTTACGACGACGCCTCGACCGGCAAGGTGCAGTTTCTGGCCTACGACAACCCCGGCGCGACCAACTTCCGATCGATCCGGCGGGTGATGGACGCCTACGAGCCGGCCGACACTTACTACATGAGCTTCCTGGTGAACACGGGCAGCGTTCCCACCGCGCAACTCGGGCAGCGCGGGCAGGCGATGGTGGGGTTCACGAACAACGCCGTCACGGAGACGGCATTCAACAATCAGGTGGGGGCCGGCAACATTTTCGGCTTGATGGTCGGCTTCGATGGCCGCGCCACCGACGAGCGGATCAGCGACTTGGTGTTCCGGTCGCGTAAGGAAGTCGAAGGGGGCGCGTTCCAATTCACCAACTCGATTTTGCTGGCGGGCGAAGTCGCCAACCCCGAGGCTCCCGCGAACCAGTGGGTTTCGACCGTCGAAAACCTGACGCATCACGTTCTGCTCAAGCTGGAGGTAAACGACGACGAGGAGATGGATTTAGTGACGTACTGGGTGAATCCCACGAACATTTCCAGCGAAGCGATGGCGACTGCCAGTGCTCAGGCGACTGGCTCGATCGAGACATTTTCGATGGACCTCAACAGTCGCATGACGCGCATACATGTGGCCGTGAATCGATATGAGGATCGGTCGTTCTTCTTCGACGAGCCGCGATTGGGATTCGACTTTTTCTCGGTGGTCGGGGTCGAGCCGCCACCCGAGGGGATCGTGGGCGACTTCACTGACAACGGCGCAGTCGATGCGGCGGACTACGCCGTGTGGCGCGATAACCTGGGTGGCACCGCGACGCTGCCAAACGACGCCTCGCCGGGCACCGTCGATGCGACGGACTACGACGATTGGCAGGCGAACTTCGGCCTGATGAGCGGCAGCGGCGCGGCGGTTGCCGTGCCGGAGCCGGCGATGTGGGGGCAAGTGATGCTAATTGCGGCGGGGTGGCTGGCGTATCGCCGGCGCGGACAAAGTGCGCATCGGATTTAATCACCACGGAGCCACGGAGGACACGGAGGAATCACTTGAGGAGACACGCGCGATGTTGATTTTGGAGGAACTAACGGGGGCAATTTGTGCGGCAGCTATCGAAGTTCACAAGCATCTTGAGCCCGGCCTTCTAGAATCGGCTTACGAAGAGTGCTTGTGCTATGAACTGCAACATCGCGGGATACTATTCGAAAGACAGGTACCTTTGCCGGTTGCCTACAAATCAGTACGGCTTAATTGTGGATACCTATTGGATATCGTCGTTGAAGAGCAGGTCGTTGTGGAGTTGAAGAGTATCGAGCACGTTCTTCCAGTCCATGAAGCGCAGCTACTTACTTATCTGAAACTTAGCAAGAAAAAGGTCGGATTGCTATTAAACTTCAATGTCGAACTAATGAAGGAAGGGATTACTCGCCGCGTACTATAAGTTTTGTACGCGCATCTCTCCGTGGCTCCGTGGTTTTATTCTTGCGCGATTACTACACGCCGGCGGTGAGTTGCTTGCGGTAGGCTAGCGGGGTTCTGCTGAAGCGTTTGCGGAAGGCGACGCCGAACCGGGTGGCGTTGGCGAAGCCACAAGCGACGGCGATTTCGGCCACCGAAAGCTCGGGCCGGGCGAGTAGCTCGCGGCCCTTCTCGAGCCGCACGCGGCGGATTTCTTCGGCCGGCGACCGGCCCAAGAAACTGCGGAACTGAATCTCCAGGCTCCGGCGCGAGATGGGCACCACGCGCAAGATGTCTTCGACGACGATTCCCTGGTAAGCGTGAGACTGGATGTAGCGCAAGGCCCGCACGACCATTTCGTCGTCGATTGCAAGAATATCGGTCGACTGCCGGCTTACGACGCCCAATGGCGGTATGCGAAGCGGTTCCTTGGGCAGCGGCGCGCCTTCTATCATGTTGTCGAGAAGCGCCGCCGCGTCGTGGCCGATCCGTTGACTCGCGACGGCGATGCTCGACAGCGGCGGGCTGCACACGTCGCATAGCAGGTCGTCGGTGTCACCGGCCAGAATGGCGACTTCATCGGGCACGCGGACGTTGCTCACATAGCAAATCTCCGCGAGCTGCCGACCGTGGTGGGCATCGACGGTGAAGACGGCGACGGGCTTGGGGAGCGAGGAGAGCCAGCGGTTCACGCGGCGCTGCTGTTCTTCCCAGCCGATTTTGCGGCCGATTCGGTAGCCTGGCTTGTATTCACGGCACTCGTAGCCAGCTTCATTGACCGCCGAGATGAACTGCTCGCTCCGGCGGGGCGAGTACATTCGGCTGGGGGGTGCGAAGTACGCGAACTGGCGAAACCCACGATCAATTAAGTGATCGAGCGCGAGCTTGGCGCGGACCGCTTCGTCGGTGACGACCGACGCCACCCCAAGCACGCTTTCAAACTGGTCGTCGACGTTCACCGTCGGCAGCCGCTTGTCGCGAATCTGCTGAACCTGCATGCGGCTGCTGATGCGGGCAATGATGCCGTCGCCGACCCAGCGATCCGGGAGCGAGGACCGCTGCTCGTGGTCGCGGGGATCGAGGAGCAAATTCCAGTGGCCGTGCTTTTGGGCGTAATCGGCAATTCCGCGAATCACGCTGCAACCCCAACTGCCTTCGGTTTCGACCAAAACAGCTACCCGCCGCACCCTAGGGGCAGGGCGAGCGGCTCCGTTATTCGTTTCCGACTCGCGCATGGGGTTGTGAAGCAAGGCCGCAAGAGAGAGACTAGGCACACCAGAAAAACTACGGGCGGCAATCCGGGAAAACCGCTCGCAATTGTCTCCATTTCCAGTATATCATGGGTAAGTCGGCTTGGCTGCGCAAAATCGAGAGAAAAATGCGCCTCGCACCGTTCTTTTCGCTGGCCGCGACGCTAAGCTACTTGCACTGCCGGGCCTCCGGTGGACTTTTCTCGCCGGCCCGTAGCGTGTGAGGGGACCGTGGCTGTACGACGTCAGAATCAAAAACGGGCCATCGGCCTGATGAGCGGCACCTCCGGCGACGGGGTTGATGCCGCATTGTTGGACACCGATGGCGAGAACCGCATCGAGTTTTTGGGCGGGCTGACCGTCCCGTACGGGGGCGATCTGCAGACGTGGCTGCTCGAAGCCTCGCAGCACGATGTGCCGATTACCGAACTTTTACGGCTGGAGCGTGAGATCACCGACTGCCACGTGGAAGCGGTACGAAAACTATTGGCAACGCAGTCGGGCGCCGACAAGGTGGAAGTCATTGGTTTTCACGGGCACACGATCCGCCATGTATCGGGCGAGGGACTGACGTTTCAAATTGGTAATCCGTGGCTGCTGCGGGCGGCGCTCGACATACCCGTGGTGAGCGATTTCCGCCGGCACGATATGGCGATGGGAGGCCAAGGCGCACCGCTGGCTGCGATGTTCCATCGCGCAATTTTCGCGGGCGAGCCACGGCCCACGGTCGTGCTCAACCTCGGCGGCGTCGCGAATGTGACGTGGCTCGGCGATAACGATGAGATCATCGCCGGCGACACCGGCCCGGGCTGCGGGCTGCTCGACGAATGGGCGCAGGAAATGGCGGGCCTGCCGCACGACCGCGACGGCAAACTCGCCAAGGCCGGCCGGGTTCACGAGGGGACCGTTCAGTCCGCCCTCTCGACGCCCTTCTTTTCCAAGCCGCTGCCCAAAGCGGCGGATCGATACGACTTCGATCACGTCGACGTTTCGCAGTTGAGCGTCGAAGATGGCGCGGCCACGCTTTGCGCGGTGACCACCGAGGCGATCTATCGCGCCGTCAAAAAGTTGCCGGCAATTCCCGAAACGCTGTGGGTCACTGGCGGCGGCGTACATCACCCGATGATTATGGAACTGCTCGCCAAGAAGTTTAAGGAAGTTCACACGGTGACCGAGCGCGGGCTCAATGCCGATACGCTCGAAGCGGAATGCTTCGCATGGCTAGCGGTACGCCGGCTATTGGGGCTGCCATTCTCGGTTCCGGAAACCACCGGCTGCAAACAACCAGTGTGCGGCGGGTTGATGACCTTTTGACTCGTTGCAAGGTAAAGGGGTCAGGCCATCGCGATTCGCCATGCAAGTTCGATGCAACCGCGGGCCGGTTCGTCGACGATGGCGATTGGCCCGGTACGCAGTCCGCGGCGGTCGAGCTCGGCGGCGATTTGATGCTGCAAGTAAAGACTGTTGACTGCCACGCCGCCGCTTAGAGCAAGTGGAAACTCGGCGGCGATACCAAGTTGCTTGGCGACAGTTTGCACGAGCGTGGCTAATTGCTCAGACGCACCTGTCAGGATTTGCTGCGATTGCGGGTCGCCCGTTTCTGCCGCGGCGCAGACGACCTGGGCAACTTCGGCAATCTGCTGCCTAGGTTCGGCGGCGCGGTACACACGTTCGACAATGTCGCGCGGCATGTTAATCGCCCATTTCTCCGCGAGCGCCAACATTAGGGGCGTAGGTTCCTCGTGTCGATCATAAACGTGGGTCATCGCCCGCAGGGCCGCCTGGCCGATGGCGAACCCACTGCCTTCGTCGCCGAACAGGTAGCCCCACCCCCCTGCCCTGGCGGACTGGCCTGCCGGGGACCGACCAAATGCCGCGGAGCCGGTGCCGACGATAAGGACGATGCCCCAACCTTCCGGCAATCCAGCCGCAATGAGCGGCTCGCCGTCGTCGACGATTCGCACCTTCTCGGCGATGTGCTGATCGCTAATCCAATTTTGCCATTGGTCGCGCACCGTGGGACTTCCGACCCCAGCAAACGCAGCCACGAGCACTGCCACCGGCTGCGGCGGCAGCGAAGCGGACTCGAACGCCGATTGCATTGCGGCAGATAATTCGGCGGTGATTTCATCCCAGGGACGCGAATTGACGTTCGACGAACCAGCTCGGATAGAGGCCAAGATTCTTGGCGGCGAGTTCGGCCGACCCTCTGCCAGCAGCAGCGTCGTCTTCGTTCCGCCACCGTCGATGCCCCACAGTAGGGTCTTGTTCGACGCGTGATCAGACATGGGAGTTCTCGGCCGCGCCATCACCGTTGCGATGGCTACTTTCTAAGGCGCGGCGCAAATGCCCCCCGGCACGGTAAAGCAAGTCGCGGGCCGCCTCCGGGGTGCTGTGGTGACGATGGACAACAATCGCCGTTTTCACTTCGCCATCGCAACGTTCCAGCAGCGTCTTGGCCTCGTCGCGCGACAATTCCGTGGTAATGCGGACGATGCGCTGCGCCCGCTCGGCAAGCTTGGTGTTCGTGGCCCGCATGTCGACCATCAAGTTGCCGTAGGTCTTGCCGAGGAGCACCATGGCGCCGGTGCTGAGCATGTTCAACACCATCTTCGTGGCTGTACCGGCCTTCATGCGAGTTGAGCCGCTGAGAACCTCCGGCCCAACGATCGGAGCAATCGTCAGGTCGGCTACCGATTTCATCTTGGCATCGCGGTTGCACACCAGCGCAATTGAGAACGCACCGATGCTGCGGGCATATTCGAGCGCGCCTAGCACGTACGGCGTCCGGCCACTCGTGGCGATTCCCACCAGCACGTCGCTATCGCAGAGTGTGACGGATTGGAGATTCTGAACCGCCATTTCGGGGTAGTCTTCGGCGCCTTCCACGGAGCGAGTCAGCGCGCCATATCCGCCGGCAATGAGGCCGACCACTTGATTGGGATCGGCGCTAAAAGTCGGGGGGCATTCCGCGGCGTCGAGAACTCCCAAGCGACCGGACGTTCCGGCACCGATGTAGATCAAGCGCCCGCCGCGTTTTAGACGGTCGGCGATCACTTCTATTGCTTGGGCGATCCGTTCGGCTTCTTTTCCCACCGCCTCGGCGACCCGGGCGTCTTCTGAATTTATGAGTCGAACAAGTTCTAAGGGTCCGAGGCCATCAAGGGCTTCGGACGCCGGGTTGCATCCTTCGGTCGTGAGATCGTCGAGCATACGATTCATTCTAGCTAGGGGTGTATTCGAGAGACAGATCGGTTGCGCAAAAGCGATAGAAAACCGCGCTTGCGGGGCTACCGGCGCGTCGTCCGGACGCCTAATCTGGACAAATTGAGCCGTTTCCTCTCCGCATGGGTCGGTTGGCCATGTCTCTTTCGGACGTCGATGCCGCGATTGTTGCCGTCTACCTGCTGGCAGTGCTCGGATTTGGCCTGTGGGTCGGACGCGGGCAGCGGAACCTGAACGATTATTTCCTCGCCGACCGGGATCTTCCCTGGTGGGCGGTGCTGATTTCCATCGTCGCCACGGAAACCAGTACCGTGACATTCCTTAGTATTCCGGGGAAGGCCTATTCCGGCGGGGGCCTCAATACGGATGGCAACCTTACCTTTCTCCAAATCGCGATTGGGTACATGGTCGGGCGGGTGCTGGTTGCCAGCCTCCTGTTGCCGGCGTTTTATCTTGGAACCAAGTTCACCGCCTACGAGCTGCTGGAAAAAGGCGTAGGCCGACTGACTCGGCAAGCCTCGTCCGGTGTGTTCATCGTGACGCGGACGGTGGCCGACGGCCTGCGTCTATTGCTGACGGCACTGGTGCTCCATGCGGCCGTCGGACTCAACGTGCCGGTGTGCATCGCGGTGATGGGCGTGGTCACTATTATTTACACGGTAGCCGGCGGCGTGCGATCGGTCGTGTGGAACGACTGCATTCAGTTCGTGGTTTACATTCTCGGGGCAATCATTGCGGCAGTCATCTTGATTTACCGAATCCCAGGCGGACTAGCCGAATTGAATGCCTTTGCCGAGCAAGGAAACCATTTACGATTCTTCGACTTCGATCCGTCGATTTTCAAACCGACGATCACTTTCTGGTCGGGCCTCATCGGCGGAGCGTTTCTAACCATCGCCACCCACGGGGCCGACCAAATGATGGTGCAGCGGTATCTGGCGGCGCGAAGCCTCGGAGAGGCCCGCGTGGCGGTCCTTGCCAGCGGTGTGGTGGTTTTTGCCCAATTCGCGTTGTTCCTTTTAATCGGCTTGGGACTAGCCTGCTTTTACAATCTGTACCCGCCGGACCAGCCCTTCACGCGGTCCGACGAGGTCTTCGCCCGGTTCATCGTGACTGAGCTTCCGATGGGCATCGTGGGGATCGTTCTGGCGGCCGTGTTTTCCGCTGCAATCTCGACCCTCTCCGGATCGCTGAATTCATCCGCTACGGCGCTAGTCGGCGATTTCTATACACTCATTCGGACCACCGCAAGGGATCGTGAGCTGTTGTGGGTCGGCCGGGTGTCGACCCTGCTGTTTGGCGTGCTGCAGATGTTGGTGGCAATCGCGGCGTACTATATCGCGCTCGATCAAACCATCGTGGACCAGGTGTTGGCGATCGCCGGTTATACGACGAGCTTAATCCTTGGTTTGTTGGCACTGAGTTTATTCCAACCGTTCGGCCCGCTTTCGCATCGAGCGCGACAGACTTCCGCCCTGGTTGGTTTTGCCGTCGGCCTTACGGTGATAACCTATGTGAAGTTTTTTACGGAGATTAGCTGGCCTTGGTATACTTTGATTGGTTCCTCAACGACCGTCTTCGCCGCTTGGATCGTCGCGCCCCTTTTCAAGCACCTGATGGCTTCCCCGACGAAGGATGGCAACTGAATATGCATGACCGACAACTGTGCGTAGTAATTCTGTTTCTCTGCTCATGGTGCGCGCAGAACGCGCAGGCCACGCCGCCACACCTTCCGAACGTTGAACCGGCGGCCGTGGGTGTCGATGCCGCGCAATTACAGAACATCGACGACGCCGTGGCAAAGGCCATTGCCAAAGGGCATATGCCCGGCTGCGTCGTGCTCGTCGGCCATCAGGGCGGGATTGTATATCTTAAAGCCTATGGCCAACGGCAAATCGAACCGACGCCCGAAGAGATGACGGTTGACACCGTGTTCGACCTGGCGTCGCTCACAAAACCGATCGCGACGGCCACGAGCGTGATGCTGTTGGTCGAACGCGGCGAAGTGGCGCTCGGCGCGCCCGTTGCGCAGTACCTGCCGGAGTTTGGCCAAAACGGCAAGGAAGAGCTTACGATCGAGGACTTGCTGACCCACCGGTCGGGTTTGATTCCCGATAATCCACTGGAGGATTACGAGCTTGGCGAGGAAGAAGCTTGGCGGCGAATCTGGGCGCTCGAACCGCAATCGGAGCCGGGAAAACGGTTTGTTTATTCGGACGTGAATTTCCTCGTGCTCGGTAAGCTTGTGGAGGAAATCTCTGGGAAGCCGTTGAATGAATTTGCGCACAAGGAAATCTATGCTCCGCTGGGAATGACACAAACGGGCTTCCTTCCGCCGGAAGAATTGCGCGAGCGTTCGGCGCCATCGGAGAAGCGAGATGACCAGTGGCTGAAGGGCGTCGTTCACGACCCGCGGTCGGCGCTGCTGGGCGGAGTCGCGGGCCATGCGGGCCTGTTCTCGACGGCCGAAGACCTTGCCGTGTATGCCCAAATGATGCTCGGCAATGGCTATTACTGCGGCGCGTCGATTCTTAGCCCGCAGACGGTTGCGGAGATGACCCGCCCGCGGTCGATCGATGGCCGCAAGCGCGCCTTGGGCTGGGATGTGAAGACGAGCTACTCCACGAACCGAGGCGATCTGCTTAGCCCCCGCGCGTTTGGCCACGGCGGTTTTACTGGCACCGCTATCTGGATCGACCCGGAGCTAAAGCTGTTCGTAATCTTTCTTTCCAATCGGCTTCACCCCGATGGAGAGGGTTCGGTTAATCCCCTGGCCGGTCGAATCGCCAACATCGCAGCGGGGTCGTTGCGAACGCCGCTGGTTTCCTCGGTCGCGACGGAGCCGCAACAGGAGCGGTCCGAACCAGTAGTGCTCGGCATCGACGCGTTGGCGGCCGACGAATTCCGGCCGCTGCACGGCAAGCGCGTGGGCCTGATCACCAACCACACCGGTCTGAATGCCGCCGGCGAACGGACGGTTGATTTGCTGCACAAAGCTCCCGATGTAACGCTGGTCGCCTTGTTCAGCCCCGAGCACGGTTTCGCTGGCATGCTCGACGAGGACGGCATCACCGATAGCCGCGACGAAGCGACCGGCCTGCCGATTTACAGCCTGTACGGCGAGAATCGGACGCCGACCGCCGAGCAGCTCGAAGGGATCGACGTGCTGGTGTTCGACATTCAGGACGTCGGCGCGCGATTCTACACGTACACCTCGACCATGGCCCAGGCGATGAGTGCGGCGGCCGAACGCGGCCTCGAATACGTCGTGCTCGATCGCCCG
The DNA here is from genome assembly GCA_040901765.1 of Pirellulales bacterium. GTDB lineage: Bacteria > Planctomycetota > Planctomycetia > Pirellulales > Lacipirellulaceae > JBBDYG01. The sequence continues at coordinate 282,237 of JBBDYG010000040.1, read as the reverse complement.
AACCCGATCAACGGCGTCAGCGTTGCCGGGCCGATGCTCGATCCCGGCGCGGAGTCGTTCGTGGGCATTCATTCCATGCCGGTCCGGCACGGGATGACCATCGGCGAGCTGGCCACGATGATTAACGACGAACAACAACTCGGCGCGAAGCTCCACGTTGTGAAGATCGAAAATTGGCGGCGCAACACCTATTGGGATGCAACCGGCTTGGTTTGGGTGAATCCGTCGCCCAACATGCGGAGCCAGACGCAAGCGGTGCTGTACCCCGGCGTCGGGATGCTGGAAACGACGAACATCTCCGTTGGCCGAGGGACCGATACGCCGTTCGAGCTGGTCGGCGCGCCGTGGATTGACGCGCGCGAGTTCGCTCGAGCGCTCAACGATGCAGGGCTGGCTGGCGTGAAGTTCGTGCCGGTGCGGTTTACGCCAAGCTCGAGCAAACACGAAGGCAAGCTGTGCCAAGGGGTGAATTTGATCGTTACGGACCGCGAGCAACTGGAACCCGTCGCCATGGGATTCACGATCGCCGCAGCGTTGCGGCAACTGTACGGAGATCAATGGGATACCCAGAACTTTCGGCTCATCGGCAACGAACGCGTCGTCGAAGCGATCCACGCGGGCGAGTCGACCCCAGCGATCGTCGCGGAGTATGCGGCGGGGCTGGGGCCATTTCGCGAACGGCGCGCGAAGTACTTGATTTATAAATGAGGAAGTTTGGATGTACCAAAGCGTGAGAATTTTTCACCATAGCTGGTTTCTGCGACTGTTGTATATCGCCGTATTCGTGCCGGGCTGCAGTCGAGGGCCAGCGCGAGTGAACCAGCCCCACATGAACGCGAGCGACGCCGGATCGGATGCAATCGCGAAATACGACAGCAACCGAGACGGCCAAATTGCGGGGGAAGAGCTTCAGAAAGCGCCCGCGCTAGTGGCAGCCCTGCCGCGGCTCGACAGCAATGGAGACGGTGGCGTCACCGCGGAAGAGATGAGCGAGCGCGTGAAAGTTTGGCAGCAGATGCGTACCGGATTGATGTCCTTCCCCTTCACAGTGACGCTCGATGGCAGTCCGCTGTTTGGCGCGACGGTGACGTTTGATCCCGTCGAGTACCTGGGCGATGAAATCAAGCCGGCAAGTTGCGTTACGGATCCTTACGGGGGGGGCGGCGCCACCATCGCCAAGCAAAACCGGCCAGACCCGACGTCTCCTCCCGGAATGCATCTAGGGCTTTACAAGGTGCGGATTTCGAAGATGGTGGGCGGAAAAGAAACCATCCCGACCAAATACAACGCCCAGACGATTCTAGGGCAAGAGGTGGCGAACGACGTGCCCGAGATCGCCAACAGACGCGTCAATTATGAACTGACGACCAAGTGACGCGGCCGCGCTACTGCCCGTCTTGTATCGACATCACGCTGCCGTCCAAGCGGTTAGCGAGCGCGGCGTGGGTCGTCGGCTCGATGTCGTAGGAGACGAACTGCACCGAGCCATCGCACATCGCCATGCTCAGGCCGCCGCTGTGGGCGCTGCCGAATGCGCCATAACTATCAAACCCCGGCGTATCTTGCCGCGGTTGGTAAAACTCGGGGTTGGAAATCAGCGACACCCCTGGCCGATAAGCAACGCGATGATTGTCCCAGTCGTAGCCCATGTACATCGATTCGTTATCGCCCCAGGTAAATCCGGGCGCGTTGCTGGCACTGGCGCCTTCATAGCCGTCTGGGAACAAGTACTTCTCGCCCACTAAATAAGTTTTCGATGTGCCGTCGGCGATCCTCACCGGTTTGAGCTCGCTGTGATAGTACATGACGCCGGTTTGGCAAAATTGAGCGTTTGAGTTCCGGAAACCTGGAGCTACATTGCATACACTGGTGTTGGTCCATTGCGGATTGCTATCGGCCTGGGCATAACTCGTCGGCTCGTACATGTGCTCGGAGTCCCACTCACGGCTGTCGCCGGAGTTGGCCGCGTAATCGCTCTTTGCCAGGCCGGTCTGCGCCAGAGCCCTCATGCTGCTGTGCTCCGTGCTAAGGGTGGGCCAATAGCCTTTTGAGGCCTGCGGACCGCGTCGCGTGGGGCAATGAAACAAGCCGACCGGAGACTGATTCACTTCCCGCAGCGCCTCCTGGTAAGCCGCTGTGCCAGGCATGGTGTCTTTTCCCAGGTCGCGTCGTGCGCCTTCCTCGACATACGCCAGGATGTTGTACATCCACGAGCCGGGCTGACCCTCGCCGTACCCGCGAGTGGGATCGCCAGTCCACTTGTAGCCCCAGCCTCCCGAGGGGAAGTATCCGTGCGTATCGACATGAAGCGCGCAGCCCAGCGCGATCTGTTTTACGTTGTTCTTGCACTGATTGCGCCGCGCCGCTTCGCGGGCGGCCTGCACGGCCGGCAACAGCAGGGCCATCAAGATGCCGATGATGGCAATCACCACCAATAGTTCAACGAGGGTAAACGCCCGTATCGAATGACGACTGCTGCGGGGAAAGGCCATGCTTTGATCCTGGGATGCATAAGAACGCTGCCGGGCGCAGCTATCTTACTTCATTGTAGCGCTTTCCGGCCATCGCTCAACCAAAGCGAAGCGCAATGATTTCGCGCCGCAGCGCAAGTGGCGCGCAAAAACAGAGCGGGGTCCGACTGGCGAATCCCGCCCCGCGCAGATTTCATTTTCTAATTAAGTACATGGCCTACCTGCGGCGTGCCAATCCGGCCAATCCTAAGAGGGCCAAACCGGCAAGCACCATCGCACTCGGCTCGGGAATCGCCGTCGAACCAATCGCGAAGCTGTAATTCGTGCCGTCGAAATCGGTCCGGGCATAGGTCACGCCGCCGGGCGAAAGCACGCGATATCGCGCCGTGCCGCTACTGACCAAATGAATGTTGCCGGCCGCATCAAAGGCAATGTCGCGACCCGAATTGACATCGGGGTTCGCCGAGTCGACGATCAAGCGATTGGCTAGGTCGGGCAATCCGTTCACGAGCGGCACAACCGCAACGTCACTGTTATTGAGCATTACCGCCAACCAGGTCTGGTCTGTCGATACGGCCATTCCCTGCACGTTGCGCAGAATGTCAACTGCGGCTGGATTGCCGAGCAGCGCCCGCGAATCGGTCAACGAATCGTAAAGCTTCACTCCGTTTGCATCGAGCACGACGACGCCCGCTTCGTTCCCGGCCGATCGATTCTGCGCCAAGTAAAACTTTCCATCGGTGCCGCGTTGCATGTCGCTCGTGGCCGCAGGAAGCAATACGTTGGTCGTGTTGACTTTCGTTGGGGTGACATTGGAGGGGAGCGCCCCAGCGTTAATGTTGTACCGCCAGAGGCTGTTGCGATCGTCGCCGACCGGGCCGCCGAACTGCGAGCTGCGCAAGTCTTCGTCGACCGTGTAGAGGATCAAATCGCCGGTTGCGGAAGAACCTTCGACATGCACCGAAGTGGTGCTGCCGTGGTTCTGGCCGGCGGGAAGTGTCCCGGGGCCGCCAATGCCCTGCAGCACAACCGCGCCACTGGTCATGTTGGAATTGAGACGATAGACGTTTCCGTTGGCATCGGAGAAATCGGCGACATACACTTCGCCGTTCGGCGCCACGGTGACGCGGAAGGGACTGCTCGCACTGGCCGCAACGCCGTCAAACAGGTTTCCGGGGTCTTGCGCTGTATCGCCATACCCGAAAGCGTCGCTTTGATCAGCGTGGACGGCGTAGAGACCATCGCCCAGGTTTCGACCGGCAGTGGCGCCGGCCGCCGAATTGGAGACATAGGTCGTGCCAAACTTGGGAGCGTTCGGGTTGGTGCTAACGCTTACGCCGCGGGGGCTATTGAATCTCGTCAGCAGATTCGCGTCGTCGCTGATAATGTTCACGCCGCCGGGATTCGTGGTTTGCGACAGGCCATTAGCGGAAGCCACGACCGGTGCGCCGCCCGTGGGAATCGTGTATCCCAAGGGATCGTTCTTGCCGGCAACGATCGAGAACGTGTCGGTCGCGGCACCGAGCGAGAACGATTTTGTGCCTTTGGACGAGCCGTCGAGCGGCTGCCACACACCGCTGTTTACGCGATACAGCAGGGTATCGGCCGGTTCGTTTAAGATGAACGAAACGCTGGTGCCGCTGACCAGCACGTTGGTTGAATAAGGCGCGGCATAGAGTTGACAAGATGTAATCGAGACAAGTGCGGTAAGAACCGCGAGCAGGTGGGACCGAGTCATTAGCGAATCTCCAAGAGGTGTGGTGAAGAGTTATGTAAAAACCCGAGTGAGTCCCGGGCGGGGCGTTTGAAACCGCCCCACCCGCGACTCCGTTGGGTTGAAATTCAATTGCGCTTGATAAACCGACCCAGAATCGCCGCCGCAACGAGCAGAGCCAAGCCGAAGGTCGATGGCTCGGGGACGGCCGCACTGCCACTGCCGGCGGTATTGCCGAAGTTGGCGCGCCAGGTGTTGTAGTCCGACAAATCGACGGTGCCGGGCGTGGCATCGTTGGGGAGCACCGCGGTACCGCCGTTGTTGTCGCGCCAGACTGCATAGTCGGCGGCGTTCACGCTGCCGTCGTTGTTGTAGTCGCCCACCAGTTCATCGGGCGGCGTGAGGGCCTCCAAACTGAACGTGCCGTCGGAGCCGGTGATGGCCGTGAAGCTACCGCCGGGGCTGAAGACTTGCAGCCGTTCGGTGATGTTGCTTACCACGTAGACATTACCAGCCGCGTCGATATCGATATTCACGCGGTCGAGATTGCCGACGGCGCCGATATTGATGGCTTCCACATTCGACAGAAAATCGTCCGTCGTATCGCCTGGCGTCCCGTTATCACTTACCTGAACATCTGGTATGCCCTGTTCGTCGAGCGGGATGATCAGCACATGCCCGTTCAAGTTGGGGCTGTTCGGGCCGATGTAAGGGTTATTGTTGTCTGCACCGCTGTACAAATTCGACATCAGAACGAACAGATTTGATTTGTCGTCCGACAACTCGACCGCCCACGCCTCGCGAAAAATGTCCTGCAGCCCGACGCTGGTTCCAAACACCGGTGTGTCCGTGAAACCATCCAAATTGTTGTCAATGGAAAACTGCAGAGACGACCACTCGACTACGGAACTTCCGCCTGCACCGGCGCTCAGCACGATGAGGCTCGACTCGTTGCCATTGTCACGAGGCTGCATGAGATAGAACTTTTCAAATTGCGGCTCGTAATGGGCCTCCGCAATAACACCATTATTCTGAGCGAAAAAATTGAGGCGTGAAACAGCCTCATCAGTTCGAGGAATCGCACCTGCGTTGATGACCAGCGTTGGATTGATATCGTAGCCGGTAGTGACATTACCAACGTCCCACCGCCAGAGGCTGTTGCCGTCATTACCTGGGTGAGCAAGATCCTTGTCGAGGTCTTCATCGAGCGCCCACACGGTAAGATCGACGCCCACAGTGCCGGTGACGATGGGCTTGGAGACAATGGAGCCGTGAAGTGGGATGAGACCGAACTCGTCCGAGACGGAACTTAACACGCCGCCTGTCGGGCCACTTTCGCCGGCAAGTACTAGCCCACCCGTTAACAGATTGGGCGCAGCGTATTTAATACCGCCAACCGAGTCGGACCAATCGCTGACGATGACGTTCCCGCCGTCATCCAAGCTCAATCGCCATGCCGAGGATCCCGTTGCATCGACCGTAAATCCCGGATGCTTGGCCTGGGCCGTATCATCGGCAGCCGGTACCGTCCAAGCGGGTGTCGAGAAGTCGACTCCCTTTCGATCAGCGGTAAGTGCATAGACGCCGTCCCCCATCACTCGGCCGGTTGCGGTGGTAAGATTGAGCGCATTATTCACGTAGATCGTTCCGAAGAAGGGACTCGACGGGATGTTGTTGACCGCCATGCCCGTAGGCCGCTCGAAATCCGCGTAGAAATTCTCGCCCGCGCCGATTTCCGAGTAGCCGGTGGCCGCACTTTTTGAGACTTGAATCTCAAAGTCGCTGAAGCCTGCCATATCGAAAGTGTACCGTCCGGCAGTCGTTCCGAGGGTCAGCGCATTTCCGCCATCACGAAGCACGGTGACTGCGTCGGCGACATCGTTCAGTACGAACTCCCAAGTCGTTCCCGCCGTATTCCGCACGCCCGAAGCATACGGCACGGCCATCGCCGCTGTTGCTACACCCAGGAAAAGCGCCATCGCGAGCGCGCCGCGAGACCGTGAAAAACAAGTCCTCATTTCAAACTCCTTTTGGCTGAATGAAATTCAACCGCTAAAACCCGCGTCTACAAAATCGCCTTCATTCCGCCAGACTCTAAACTGCTCCGTCCGTTTCTCAATTCAGCCGCGCTTTCTCGCTGCGCCCAGCATGGCGACCACGGAAAGGAGCGCCAGTGCAATTGTGCTCGGTTCGGGTACTGCTCCCGAGCCGGCGCCACTTCCGGCGGTGTCGCCAAAGTTGGCGCGCCACGCGTTGTAGTCGGACACGTCGACGGTGCCGGGTGTCTCGTCATTAGGCAGCACCGCGGTGCCGCCATTGTTGTCGCGCCAAACCGCGTAGTCGGCAGCATTTACCGTGCCGTCGTTGTTGTAATCGCCGATCAAGGCGGCCGAAACGGACGACACCGTGAGGTCGATCGAGCTGCCGGTGTCGATTAGGGCGTAGTCAAACCCGGCTGGCGTGGTTCCCAAAACGAGGTTTGAAAAACTGCCACCCAGCGCTCCGGCATAATCGATCAGGGTATAGTTACCGTTAGCCAAACCGCCGGCGTCGATCAAATTCACAGAGCCGCCGTCGAGGGTTAAGCCGCCGGCGGACGTGACGTTAATCAGGTCGCTGACGCCGGGAGCACCCAGTTCCATACTCAGGATTGAACCGGCTCCGAGTGTAAGGCCACCCGCAGCGGTGAGCGTACCGATACCGCCGCTGCCTGGAGCGATGGTGCCAGCGCTCTCGACGGTCACTAAGCCGGCCACGGACCCAGTGCCAGCGAGCGTGCCATTGGTCCCGAGGCCAGCGGCAGTGGTCTTCACCGCGACCGCGCCAGTTCCAGTCCCGGAACCGGAGGCATTGTTGACTACAAGTCGGCCGTACACATCGGTGCCGCCGCCGTAGCTGTGGGCACTGGTGGTCGTGAGCGTGCCGTCGCCCATCTTGATGAACTTCCCGGGACCGGTGATGACACCGTCGTAGGTGAGCGTGTTGCCACCGGTCGGGATGTTGATGCGACCAATCCCGGCCAATGTGATCCCGCGATTGGCATCGAGCGTCATCGTGGAATCAATGCGAAGCGTGCCCGTGGTGGCCGCGGGCAAAGTTGCACCGAGAGTGATTTGATCGGCGACCGCAGCGCCCGGCGCCGCCCCCAGAGCTGACTCAATCCCAACCGCGAGGAGGCCGCCACTCGCGTTGAGCTTCCCGCTGAAGGTACCGGAGTTTCCGGCGTTGGTGAGAATCACCGCGCCACCAGTTACCGCAAACGTGCCGGCACCCGAAATGGGACCGGGAACGGTAATTGTTCCGCCGGCCCACGCTCCCCCATTTGCCCCGATCGTAATGCCACGGTTTGCGTGCATCGTGGTGCCAACGAAGCTATGCGCGATGCTTCCGCCGTTAAGCGTGATTGCATCGGGCAGCACCGCAAGCGGCGCGGCGCCGAAACCGCGCTCGTCCTGAGTACTGGAATTGAATCCTAGGCGATAGAGTCCCTCTTCGACCACAAGTTTGGCGAAGGATGTAAGAGGCAAGCCGGTTCCTTGATAGCGGAATTCATCCGGGCCGGTTTTGATCAACGTACCGGCGCCACCGGTCTCGGGCGTACCGCCGGTGCCGATGATCGCATTCCCATTGATAGGTGTGTAAATATTGATCCGGCGAGCCGGCGGCTCGGCGGGTTCGCTATTGTCGGTATTCTGGGCAGTGCGGTCGATCGTTCCCGTGCCGTTAATCTCTAGGCTCTGAGTGTTTCGCAAGAATGACCCGGCAAAACCGGGATTAGATTGCCAAAGAGTCCCACCATTGAGTACCACTCTACCGGTAACAGTTGCATCAAAACGCAGAATGGACTCAATTCGAAGAGTTGCCCCCGATTCAACCGTGACGTTGCCGGCCCCGGTGTTCAGAATACCACTGGCTAGGAAGACAATGCCCTCTTCAACCGTCATCGAGCCGGCGACTTGAGTTCCCGTGATGTCAATAAAGGAATCTACGGCGTCATTGCCGGCGGAAAACACGGCGTGATCGCCGGCGACCCACGCGCCGGTCGCGGCGAGACCGTCGGGATCAAGGCTCCAAAAGGAATCCGTACCCCAGACTCCATCGGTAAATCCGCCAACGTTTCCCGCGCCGGGGTCGGTGCCGTTGATGTCCCAATAGACCGTTGATTGCGCCTGGGCCGTCGATAGGCCAACGGCGAACGTCAATAACGCCGCAACGAACGAAGCACTAAGTTTCATTTGATTCTCCACCTGAAAAGCGAAAGTGTGTTGTGCGATCGCAGGCCCAACGGCGCCTGCTAATTCAAATTCATTTCTTGAGGTCCGACGCGACGGCTGTCCCGCGCTGTTGGCCCTGCCAAAGGACTTGCTCGCCGCCCGCTAACGATAAGGAGCATGAGGCACATGGAGTTCGTTCCGCCCCGACCATGTCACCCTGTCAATATAATCAGAAAAAACCAAAAAATAAAACCAATTGTGCGTATTTTTTTCGCGCATATGCGTAAACGCGCACAACCGCCGAGACGCTACGGCACGCCGCTATGGCAGCAATTCCCTACCGAGCGGAGCGAACGCGGGCGTCTCCGACAGCTCGGCGAACACCCGCTCTTTGGCCGTGAACTCGCGGGAGGATGCATGCCGAAAGCGGCCTTCGACGCCCTGCGGTTGGGCCGCTGGCGTCGCGGAATCGAGAGCGATCAACAAGGCCGTGCGGCGACCTTCTTGGTGGTCCGATGGACGTTCGTACTCGCGCGAGGAGGTTCGAAAGACGCTGCGCCAACGGGGAATCGGCGTCTCAGCCGTCGTAGACAACCAGGCAATTGGCTGCTCTAAACTTGACTGGCTGGCCGCATCGGCGACGACAGTGCCCTCCCCAGCGGGCGGGGGTCCGACCAGTCCGAACTGCTGCTGCCAGATCGCGAGGTCGGCGCGATCAACCGTGCCGTCGAAATTCCCGTCGCCCTGTTGCAGCGTGGCGCTAGTCGCACCGGCATTTTCCAGCCACGCAAAGTAATCGCGGCCGTTGACGACGCCGTCCAAATTGAAATCGCCCACATCGGTACGCGGACCGGTGAAAACGATCCGCACGGCATCGGCAATGGCAAACGAGCCGCCCGAGCTAGTTTGGGCGTTGAGCGTCACGCTGCGCGTGCCGGGAGTGAATTCGAATGTTCCCAGCGACACCCATTGCAGATTGTTAATGGTTTGATTGACAGACGCACCCGCCGTCCCGCTACCAGTGTCGATCGCATAGGTAACGTTGGTGGGCCGGTTCACGCCCGCGGCGTAGATCACAAAGACTTCGGCTTCGCCGGCAATCGGCATGTAGGTTTGCCAAGTGGCCTGCGAGGGATTCCCGGCGCTGGCGAACTTGTAGGTGCCGCCGTTGAAACCCGGGTTCGCGCTCAATGTCCACGGTCCCGAATCGGTGTAAGTCGGGGCAAGGTTGTCGTTGTCGAGCAGGTATTCGATCGTGGCCATCGGCACGGTCGGCAGCGCAAAGAACTGAAGCACGCGGTCAATCATGAGCGCCCGCGTTGCTTCACTCGTAACCGTCTCCAGCGGAAAGCCGAGCATGACGACCTTCTGCGCGCCGCCGTCGTATTGAATGGCAGCCGTGCCGCCGGTGCCGCCGCTGTAATTCAGTGCCGCCGTCGAGCCGTTTTGTACGGCAATGACATCGGGCATATCGACGTTGTAAAGCTGAGCGCCGTTGTCGAACTGCGGGTTGATGCCGGCAAAGATAGAACCCGCGACACCCGTCGTCGCATAGGTGTTCGCATCGTTGTTCACGAAATCGGCCCGTAGCGTGTTGTTGTAGAAGCTGCGTCCGTTATTCAGGTTGTCGAGGTCTTGGCCGATCTCCGAGCCGGAGACAAACAACTTCCCGCCGCCGGTAAGGTACGTGGCGACCTTCCCCTGCTCGGTGGCGCTAAACGTATCGGTCCCATCGGATTCTTCGCCAAGAATCCAGAACACCGCGTCGAAGTCCGCGAGATTCACGCTGCCGTTGATTACTGCTTCGTTGGAAGTGCTGCTGATTTGCGTGGGCACGGAGGCGTCGTTAATCGCACTGGCCATTTGCACGACGTAGTCATAGGAATTGCTTAAACGCGGGCGAACTCGCTCAAGCGTTCCACCTCCGAATGCGTAAGTGGGATTCTGCTGGCGATCCAACCGATCGAAACCGGCAACGATCAGGACATTCGCCTGTGCGTCGGTGGGCATGGCAGCGACGGCCTCGGAAAGTGGCGATTCGCCACCCTCGTTGACCGCCGCGATGCGGAAGTAGTAGGGGCCGCCCGTCGTCTGTAGATCGTCAAAAGTATGCGAGAACGTGTCGCCGTCGACGACCGTGCCCCCGTCGTAGCCATAGCCATTGCGGGAGACGTAGATTCGGTACTCCGTGGCGGCGTCACCGTTGTAAGAGTTTGCCACCGGCGCCTGCCACGAAACGGCGACTCTGCCCGCCGCTTCCGTTGAAATCGCCCGAACGGTGGTGGGGTTGCTGGGCGCCATCACCAGCGGCGTTACGCCGTCCAAAGCACGGAAATACCGGATCAAGCCCTGGGTCGTAGCGCGGGCAATCGCGGCGCGAACGTCTGGATCGCGCATCAGCTCGGCATCGAGCTGACTATCGTGGAACGCAGTCTCGACGATCGTAGCGTCGAACTCATTGTTGATGACCGAGTTATTCAGTTCGCCGTAGTTGAAGTCTGGGGCTTGGTAAAGGACATTGGTTCCCCGGTTGTGCCAACTGTGCTCCCACTGCCCGTTCTGCGCGACGAGATCGTCGTTCACCTCCTGCGCCATGCTGCGCGCGAGCAGAACCTGGTTGGGGGTGTCGCCTCCATTCAAGGTATTATGGAGCGCGGTGACGCCCCGGCCGCCGCCGGCGTTGGAGTGAAAGCTTACAAATACCCGATCGGACAGCACGCCATCCTGTTCGCGGTTCATGAACTCGGCATATCGCGGCGAGAGTGAAACGGTGGCATCGCTGTCGAGCGCGGCGGTGCGGTATTCGCTGGTGGGAATGCCTTGCGAACGCTCGACGTGCCACTGCACCCAATAAAGCCCGGCCTCATCTTCGCGGGGCCTCCCGGAAATACCGCCGCCGCGACTGATATCGCCCATCCCGTTGCCGAAGCGAATCATGTCGGCGATTACGACGTTGCCGGCGGCACTGGAGCGATTGCTGATGTCGACGTAACCGCTGTTTCCGGCCTCAAAATGATAAGTTCCCAGGTAAACCAACCCGTTCCCCACGCTGCGGTGATTGACCGTTACTTCCGTGATGCCACCCGAATGCTGCACGCGGTAAAGCTGGTCGGTCGCACGATCGGAACCGCTGCGAGTCCAAGCATAAACGGGGTAGAATCCCTCGGCATTTACTTGAGGCCGATAGCGCGCGAACGCCGTCTCGGTAAGCGACGTGGTGGCAAACCGATAAGGCAGTTCGCCCGCGCTGCCGAAATAAACCGTGGAACTACTGTCGGACCATTCGCCCGAAAAGGTGACGCCCGCATCAACGTTATCGAGCACGATTTCGTTGGTCTGATGACCAACCGGTCGCAGAGGCACAACAGTAGCGCCGGCGCGCCACAAGGTATCGACAAACATCGACATCTGATCTTGATTGCCGAGATCTTCAATCATGTTCAGCAGCAAGGGGCGCTGAAACGACCACGCACCGCTGCCGGTGTTGGCAGCCGTATAACCGTGGCCGCCATGCGTGTAGACGATCTTGCCGGATAGCGCGCCGTCGGGCTGCTGCCCGACTTCAACTAAACCGCTGGTCGACAAAAACAATCGCGGCTCGAGCGCCTCGGCATGGAGTCGGCGTCCGCGATCGCCGTGACGTGGCGCGCCCCCCTTCGATCGAGCGGGTACGGATTGGCTCCGCATGCTGGACCATCGGCGCGAAATGAAAGTGAACAAAACGGGCCTCTCTCGCAAACGATTTAGATAGCGTCCCAAGCAGCGCGTGTTCCGATGCTTCCTGCGCAGCCTTCGCCGACTCTTTCAGCTTAACCGAAGCGCAGAAAAAAGTCGCGTTTGAAGTATCGCTTTTGCGCAGAAACAACCGACCTTTGCGCAGCCACACCCAATGGCGTTGAACTTGATCGAGCGACCGAGCAACTGATCGGTGCGGTTCGCAACCATTGGGCGGGTAGGAGTTTACAGTCAGTCGCCGACAGTTATGATGGTCTTTTATGGACAGGTAGCTCAGTTGGTAGAGCACAGGACTGAAAATCCTGGTGTCGGCGGTTCGATCCCGCCCCTGTCCACTTAAGCGTAAGCTGTTTCTGAAAAACGACTTACGCGGCGAGCCGCACTGCTGATTCTGTGAGCGACCGTATCGACGGGGGCCGTTCTGCCGAGGCGTTTGATCGGTGGTGCGGACGGGCCGAGTTTTGACCAAGATCTCACGTTGGTCGCGCCGCGATCAAGTGGCGTGATTCTCGAGGTTTTTTCCATTTGGCCACGCTCTGCGCGCTAGGTATTTGGCCGGTGGACGTGACAAAACTCCCCTCAACGCCGGCATGAATGGGAATGACAAGCGGCTTGCATGACGTGATTGACCATCGCGACTGCGCAAATGGAGGCGGTGCGGGGGATTTTCCGTCGACGCGAGGTGCCAGCTAAATGCCATTTACGTCCGGCCCTACCGAACCTGCGATAGCTGAGGACTTTCTAAGTGGCGGCTGTACAGCTGAGAGGCGAGATTGGAACACCCTCTGGACAAAAAGGGACCGCAATCCTCGTTGACATCGGGCCATGCGACGTGTTAGCCAAGCAAAGACCGCATCTCATTGCGGTTGCAAAGTGCCGCTATTGAGTTTCAAGCCTTGAAAGGATTTGAGAAGTGTCACTTATCGGTACGGAGTCGACTTAGTCTATTGTGGAAGCGCTGAACACAGTTCGCAAAACGCTCTGGTCGTCGCACGTCGTGTTCCCAAATTCGCCATACTCGCCAACCAAGCCTGCGCAACGAGCGACGCGTGGCAGAGTCCCTTTCACGAGTTGTGGAAATTTTTTCAAGCCACCATTGGTTGCAATTCTTTTCGAAATCATGGCAGCGATTACAGCCATGCCAGAAACAGCCATCAACGAAAATGGCGACTTTCATACCAACAAATATGATGTCGGGGTTGCCAATTAACCGCCGGTGATACCGCCGCCGGAAGCCGTCGCTGGTTACATATCGGTATCCTAGTCGCCAAAGAGCAGAGGCGAGTTTGCGCTCAGGATTTGTTCGCCCTCGATTTGCACGCATCGCGCGCAATCGTTGCTCAGGGGATAGAACGTCCATATCGAGTATTGTGGGCGGTTAAATCCCTGCGGACTATAGTCCGTCGAATCGAAACCTTGTAGACGATAGTCTGCAAGCATGAGTCTAAACAGACACTTTGCGAATTCTCTCAAGTCATACCGCGAAGCTGCGAGTCTCTAGCAAGCTACAGAAAACCTCGATCGCCAGCTTGCAGCAACGGTGACTTGATACGAGCATTTCGTTTCGAGAACGTCATACGGGTTATGTACCACTTTTCCCTGCGGAGCGGACTCTAGGTTTCCAATAACAACGAGCCAGTAATCCTTGCCGCGAAAGTTAGCCTCTGTCCATTCACGGTCGGTAAATAGACTTTCCCCTTTGACGCGTTTCATCCCTTTGACTTCGATTGCCAACTGAGGTAGATGGCGGACAGAGAAGTCGAATCCGCATGCCAATTGTCGGTGATCTAATAATTCCGAGCCCTTAATGCCAATTAAAGGTTCGCAATGGTCTAAGAAGTACTCTTCCGCCTTCCGTCCCGTCAGTAATCTTTCAGCAACATTATGCGCTGTGCTTGGTACAACTGCCAATGAATCAATTGCTTCGGCCGTAGCTTCCAAATCCCGGAGAATTATTCTGTCCACCAGCGCCTTGAGCGCATCATCACTAACGTCCTTGAAGTCTTCTAATACTTTTTGTCGACTAGGCATTATTGGACGCTTGTGCCATCCAAGTCGCTTATTGCTATGAAAGGGGTCGAATTCGTCGCGCAGATTTCTGAAGCTTAAGGACCGAACAGATAGCGCCAGTGCGGCTTCTTCGTATGCAGCTTGCCAGCTTCCTAATTTGCGATATCGCATGTACTCCTCATCGAGCCGACTCATAGCGTACCCGATGACAAGTGCTTCCGTTTCAAGCCGAACAGCTTTCAAACTGTGCTCCATAGTGCTAATCGTGCTGATTGGAAGTAAGAGCTAGAGTCGTCCAGTCGATTTCAATATTCGAGAGTCCACAAGGATTTTCGTATTCCTCCGTATCGACATCAAGTCTCACGGCGTCCGCACAGAAGTCCCTGATATCCGCCTCCTGAATCCTATTATCCGATTCATCTACTTGGATGTAAACTACAGCTTTGTATTGCTTACGACTCATAGTTCATCTCTTGAATTGTAATGATGATTCTTGGCTCGGGCGAATAATTTCTTAAGAGATATAACCGAAAGTTGTGGATGGTAGGCAGTTGAAAAAGGCGGCGTACTTGGTTTTGATTTGGTTGTTCAAAGCCTTTCAATCCCAGGAGTACGCCCCCATGTCCGAGAGTATCACGACGACGGTTGAGTTTCCAGCATCCCTCGGCCGAGACATGTTGACCGCAATCCTTCGCGAAGGCGCGCAGCAGATGTTAGCCACGGCGATTGAAGCGGAAGTGCAAGCGTGGATTGCGGGCCACGCCCATCTCACGGACGAAGCGGGTCGCCGGCAAGTGGTCCGCAACGGCTACTTGCCCCAGCGGAAGATCACGACGGGCTTGGGCCGGATCGAGGTCGAGCAACCCCGGGTGCACGATCGACGGAGTCCGGAGGAGCGGGAAAAGTTCAATTCCCGGATTCTGCCGCCCTACCTGCGCAAGACCATACCGTGGCTGTACCTCAAGGGGATCAGCACGGGGGGCTTTGGCGAAGCGCTCCAGTCGCTCTTGGGAACCGAATGCCCGGGCCTCTCGGCGACGACCATTACGCGGCTCAAAGAGACCTGGAAAGAGGAGTTCCGAACCTGGAATACACGCTCCCTGGAAGGGCGGCAATACGTCTACGCCTGGGCCGACGGCGTCCATTTCAACATCCGCCTGGAAGAAGACCGGCAATGCATCCTGGTCCTGATGGGAGTCACCCCGGAAGGGAAAAAAGAGCTGATTGCCGTCCACGATGGATTTCGCGAGAGCGAGCAATCGTGGAAGGAATTGCTATTGGACGTGAAGTCGCGCGGCCTGTGGATCGATCCCCAACTAGCGACGGGCGACGGGGCCTTGGGCTTCTGGAAGGCTTTGCCGCACGTCTATTCCAAGACTCGCGAACAACGCTGCTGGGTTCACAAGACGGCCAACGTACTCGACAAGCTACCGAAGCGATTGCAGGCCACGGCCAAGGAGAAGATTCACCAGATCTGGATGGCCGACACCCGCGCCCATGCCGGCCAGGCCTTCGACCTCTTTCTGGAAACCTACGAGGCCAAGTATCCCAAGGCCTGCGAGTGCCTTCGCAAAGACCGCGACGCCCTGCTGGCGTTCTACGACTTCCCCGCCGAGCATTGGGTCCACTTGCGAACCACTAATCCCATCGAGAGCACCTTCGCCACCGTCCGCTTACGCACCAAGCGGACCAAGGGATGCGGCAGCCGCATCGCCTGCCTCACGATGGTCTTCAAGCTCATGCAGTCCGCTCAGAAAAGATGGCGAACCTTCAACGGTACAGAAACCTTGCCCGAAGTTATAAGCGGAGTTCAATTCACCGACGGAATCAAAACCAAACAAGTCGCCGCCTAATCCCCATTTCCATCCACAATATTTGACAATATCTCGATAATCGGAGTTTCTTCAGGTGGGTGAGTTCAAACTTCAAATGCAACAAGCCAAACGCCCTGGATTTGAAGGGGTTTTCGACGTTTGTTCACGATTCCCCGAAAATTCTAGAGCCGAACTGCTAGCAGCTTCGAAAATCAGCCCGCGACTCAGCCTCAAAGTTGTCGCATTTGAAGTTTGACATCACCGGTGCCATTAGCGATGTGCGTCGTAATTTTAACAATACTTCCGCCGATTGGACAATCCGCTGAATGTTCGGCGGGTGGCTGGAGACGCGAAGCGAAGACCTCATCGGACACGGCGACGTGGTTAGTGAGGCAGGCTCTAAAAGTACCGGGAATCGTCGGAAACTGTGTCGTGAAACCGCTGCCCATGTGGCTGCGGCTGCTGCCTACAACCCCAACCACGCCGTTTCAGTTGGCATTCGATGCTCCGGAGCGGTAGACTTGCTTTGAGGAGCGGCACTGGAATGAGTTGGAACATGGCGATTCAAACGCACTTTTGCAACTGGTTACTCGGCCTCTCGGTGGCTTTGGCCTGTTTCAGCAGCGCTGCCGCGCGCGCGGCGAGCGATCTGCAGCCGGGGGTTTACTCCATCGCGCCGGGACCGCAGGCGGTGTTCCAACTGCAAGCTCGGCTGATCGAAGCGGTGGCCGGCGACGTGATTGAATTGGCGGAAGGGCGGTACGAGCTGCGGCACTCGCTCGACGTGGTCGCGGGGAACGTCACGATTCGCGGACAGGGATCGGGCAAAACGGTTCTTTCTTTTCGCGGCCAGGTAACCGGCGGGCATGGGATTGAAGCCACCGGCAACAACTTCGTGATCGAGGGGCTGGCCGTGGAGGATACGGCCGGCAATGCCGTCAAGGTGCGCGGCGCACGGAACGTCACCTTTCGCGACGTGCGGGTCGAGTGGACCGGCGCGGCCGAGGCGTCGAACGGCGCCTACGGCATCTATCCGGTCCAGTGTGAGAATGTGCTGATCGAGGATTGCACGGCGATCGGTGCCTCCGATGCCGGACTGTACGTCGGTCAGTGTCGCAACGTGATTGTGCGAAATTCGCGCGCGGAACGGAACGTGGCCGGGATCGAGATTGAGAACACCGTCAATGCCGACGTGTACGACAACGTCGCCACGAATAACGCGGGTGGAATCTTGGTGTTCGATCTGCCGGGATTGCCGGTCAAGAAAGGCAGCAACGTTCGAGTTTTTAAGAATCGCGTGCTGGCGAACAATCACGAGAACTTCGCCGCGCCGGGCAACATCGTAGCGTCGGTCCCGTCGGGGACGGGTGTGATGGTGCTCGCCAGCGACGACGTGGAAATCTTCGACAACGATATCGAAAACAACGATTCCTTCAGCGTGACGATCGTCAGCTATTTGATCACGGGCAAGCGGGTCGAAGATGCGCAGTTCGATCCGTTTCCCGAAGCGGTCTCGGTTCACAATAATCGAATCTCGGGCGGCGGCAAGAATCCGGGCGGCGATTTCGGCAAGTTGTTGCTGCCAGTGCTCGGAAAGCCGTTTCCCGACATCATGTGGGACGGGGTAATCAACGAGCGGTTGTTGGTGGACGGCAAGCTGCCCGAGGACCGCGGCTTGCGAATCGCGGACAACGGCGAGGCCACGTTCGTCGACTTCAACTTCGCAGCGCTGACGCCGGAAAACCTAGTGACCGGCCGCTGGAAGATGAACAAGGATGCTTCGATCCACGCAGCCAACTTGCGACCGCTGCCGGCAGTAAAGCTCCGTCCGCACGATCCGCCTTCGGCCGAGAGCAATCAAGCGGCGTTGGTCTACCGGTCTGCGCCGCGAAAGCTCTCGGAGTGGGGCCTTTTCGAGGGAAACGGCAGCACGCAGCAACCGGTCGCTGGCGTAGTGCCGTACGACCTTAATACACAGCTTTTCTCCGATTACACCAGCAAGCACCGTTTCTTTCGCATATCGAAAGGGACGAAGATCGAGTATCGCGACGAGGGGGTTCTGGAGCTTCCCGTCGGGGCCGTGATCGCCAAGACGTTTGCTTATCCACACGACATGAGAGCTCCATCGCAGGGCGAGCAACTGCTCGAGACCCGCATTGAGATGCGCGATGAAGATGGTTGGTACGGCTTTTCGTACCAGTGGAACCGAGAACAAACCGAGGCTCATCTCGTGTTAGGAGGCAGCGAAGTCGAAGCCAATTGGGTGCATGCGGACGGCAAGCGTCGGACGCTCGACTACCAGGTGCCGAGCGCCAACCAGTGTTTAAGTTGCCACGCCCAGGACAAGAAGTACGAGCCGCTCGGACCGACGGCGATCAATATGAACCGCGATCATCGCTACGCGGATGGCCACGCGAATCAGCTCGCGTACCTCGTGAGTCGCAAGATGCTGGCGGGCGCGCCGGAGGTTGAGAAGATCGACCGGCTGGCAGTGTTCGACGATCCACATACCGGGGATGTCGCCGCGCGGGCGCGAGCCTGGCTGGACGTCAACTGCGCCCATTGCCACAGCCCCTCTGGATCGGGCGGCACGTCGGGTCTTGACTTGCGGCGGGTCCAGACTGATCCCGCGAAGTTCGGCGTGTGGAAGACTCCCATCGCGGCCGGCCACGGCTCGGGAGGATTCGACTACGACATCGTACCCGGCAAACCGGAGGAGTCGATTCTCATGTTTCGCCTCCAGTCGGAGGATCCGGGCGTGATGATGCCCAACGTGGCGCGGCGGCTGGTTCCCACCGAGGCGGCGGAGTTGATCCGGCAGTGGATCGCGGAGATGAATTGATGCGGAAGCGGAGCGGATTGAGATTAGGATTAAGATTTAGATTAGGACGAAGAGGCTCTTCGGAAACGCTCTGACCGCGCGGTTCGTCGGATGAGATTCCGCGGTGCCATGTCGATCAGGTTCGCCGGAGAGCATCAGCTTTGCCACGTGTCGGCGCAGAACCCCTGTTTTTGTAGAGGATTGCCACAATGCCACTTCCAGGGGGGGTGGCAAGGCTGGTGGCAAAGCTGGCCCGGAGAGTTGCAGGAAACCGCAAGCGAAGAGTTTTCCAGGAATCGTCGGCCCCCTATCCCCTGGTTGAGCGAGGTTTCGGATAGCCTTTAAGACTGGTCGTGAAGAGGTTAGGCATGGCTCGCAAGCAAGCAGAGCAGTGGCTCGCCGAATATGGGGAGAGTCATCGCGATTCGACCAACAAACGGATTCACTGGGTCTGCGTGCCGTTGATCGTGGTCAGCCTCCTCGGGCTGCTGTGGGATGTGCCGACCCCCGCCTGGATGGTTCGCGTTCCGCTGCTCAATTGGGCCACGGCGTTTGTGGCGCTATGCATGGTGTTCTACTTCAGCATCTCGATTCCCTTGGCGATTGGAATGCTTATTTATACGACCATCGTGATCGGGTTGATCGTCTGGTACGAGCGGCTAGGCATCGGTCCCGTGTGGCACGCGGCGCTTGCGATATTCGTCGTCGCCTGGATCGGGCAATTCATCGGACACAAGATCGAAGGCAAGAAGCCCTCGTTTCTCAAGGACATTTTGTTCTTGCTCGTCGGTCCGCTGTGGCTCCTCAAGGACGTTTATCGCAAGTTGGGTATCCGGTATTGAGCCATAACACTTCGTTGAGTTCAAGCGTTCAGATGTCGGTCCCACGCGAATCGCAGGCACTAATGTGATGCCGCGCACGCTGCCGCCCTTTACTCTTCCGCCTTCACCGCCGCTCCATCCGCCGGCAGGAACCACCGCGCCACTCCGCCGCGCCAAGTGTTCATGAAAGCCTCATAGGCGGCCAGCTCCTCCTCATACGGTTTCTCGGCAACCTCCCGCCGATTGATGGCCCCGGCCACGTCGTCCATAAACTTCCGATCCAGCGGATTCGTGGCGTCAACGCTTCCGGCCATCGTCCTGCGAAAATTCGCGACCACGTCATCATACGCCGCGCGTTTTGCCTCCAGGCTGTTCGCCCCGCGGTACGCCGCGACCGTCGCCTCCACTTCGGGCGAAACCTGCGGCGACGACTCCAGCAGCTTCATCAGCCGCCGCTCGTGCTTTGCGATCTCCTCGTCGGCCAGCGACACGCGATGTTGTGCGTCTTCCGCCAGCCCCACGCAGTCCCACACAACCGCGCCGGCCAACAGCGCGACCATGATCAACACGGCGATTAATAGGACGCCTTTTTTCATGGGTACATCGTCACGTTAACTTCACCGCGGGCGCTTGGGCGACTTCCTCGTCCGGCGCATCGAAAAACTCTCTCTCCGGCAATCCCTGCGCATCGGCCACTAAATTCGACGGTATCGAGTGCAACAGATTCTGGTAAACGTTTACCGTCTGGTTATACGCATGCCGCCGCTCCGCGATTCGGTTCTCCGTCTCCGACAATTCGCTCTGCAAACTCAAAAAGCTTCGGTCCGCCCGCAATTGCGGATAGTTTTCCGCCAGCGCCACGATCTGCGCGATCGTCTGAGTCAACTGTGGCTGTGCCTGGTTCGCCGCCGCCGCGTCGCCAAACGGCCTCGCCTGTGTCCGCAGCGCCGTCACTTGCTTGAACGTGTCGCTTTCGTACTTGGCGTACCCCTTGGCCACTTCCACCAGATTTTGAACGAGATCGAACCGCCGCTTGAGTTCCACCTCGATGTGGGACCAGGCCTGATCCACCGCGTTTCGCGCCTTCACCAGTGCATTGAACGTCAACACGTACCAAAGCACGACACCGGCACACAGAATTGCCGCCGCGTAGGTGAAGTACATTTTACCAACCCCCCGAAGCACCACCGCCACCGCTCGATCCACCACCAAAACCGCCGCCGCCCCCACCACCCCCTCCACCGCCGAACGATCCTCCGCCGTTCGACGAACCGGAGCTTTCCACCAACTGCGGCAGAATGATACTTTGCACCGTCTTGTGATTGCACGACACGCATCGGCCCTCGATCCGCGCTTTGCCGGCACGCGAATAGGTTGCTCGCTTGATCACCTTCTGCGGGTCTTCCTTGAACGTGCGCCCCGCGCACTTCTCACAAGCTTGGAATTCTGAAAACGCCTTGATGTAACGTTCCGTATCGTTGTTCAGGCACGCCGGGCAAATCCACACGTCGTAGTCCACCGAGCCGAACTTCTCTTCCAGCCGCTGGACACTCGACAACTTGGGGTCGTCATCGTGTTCGCTGAGCAGCGCCAAATGCGTGCCGCACTTCGAGCACCCGCGCGGACCAAACCGGCGATACTTGCCAAAATTGTAACCCCATGCCGCCAGCGACGCCGTCGCCGCACCGCCAAACCAAACCAGCGGCTGCTCGCCCTTCGGCGTCTTCCACGTGAGATAGGCCGCCACTCCCAGCGCCGTCAGCCCGATCGCGGTGACCACCGCGAACGCCGTCGTGGAGTACAGCCGCCGCCCTGCCGCCAGCACACCTAACCCCGCCAGTGCCAAGGCCCCAATACCGACGCCGCTGGTTGCCACGAGTGCCTGCCGCCGCGCCGATCGTGCCAGCGCCGGCTCGGAATCGGGATCTCCCCGCGCCGCTTTCACGTCCGACTTCAATATCGCCGCCAGGCGCTGCGCCCCCGCCATGATTCCCCCGGCATAATCCTGTTGCTTGAAGCGCGGAATGATCTGCTCGTCGCGAATCTCACCGCACAGCGAATCGGTTAGTAGCGGCTCGATTCCCCGCCCCACTTCAATCCGCATCCGCCGCTCCTCAGGAGCGACCAACAGCAAGACGCCGTTGTTTACGTCCTTCCTCCCGATGCCCCAACTGTTGAATAGCTCGTTGGCGTAATTCTCGACCGTCATCCCATCGAGCGTCCGAACCGTCACCACCGCAAACTGGACGGTCGTCGTAAGCTCCACATCCCGCGACAGGCTCTCCAGTGAAGTTCGCTGAGCCTCCGACAACAGCCCGGCATTGTCAAATACCCGCTGCGGCGAATCCTTCGCCGGCGGCGGCAACACCGCCAACAAGATGCCGGTCAGAAGAGTCAAGCTGGGCATCGCCTTATTTCCTACGCCGATGGGTTTCGACTTTCGCGCTCGATGAGCAGAATAATCCGCCAGCTAACTCTCGGTGTCTCTGAACCGGCCATCGCACGTTGGGCAAGGTGTCAACAAGTGCTGCCTCCATCAATCACCAATGTTTGGCCTGTAACGTACGATGCTTCGTCCGATTAAACCTCCGCCAACGGCTCGGTCGCATCGCCGAAGGTTTTTTGCTGGATGCCCATCTTGTCCATCATCGACAGGTAGAGCCGACACATCTGGCGATTGGTTTGATCGCGGACGTTGAGCACTCTGCCGGTTTGAACCTTACCGCCGCCGCGGCCGAGCATCACCACGGGAAGTTCGTCGTTATTGTGGTTGCCGGTCATCATGCTCGAACAGAATAGCAGCATCGAATTGTCGAGCGCGGTACGCTCTCCTTCTTGAATCGAGTCAAGCTTCGCAGCGATGTACGCAAGTTGCTCGACGAAGAACTGATTCACCTTAAGCCAGTCGGCTGTGTCGGAGTGGGACAGCAAATGGTGAATCATGTAATCGACGCCCAGATGCGGGAACCGGAGCGACGAGTGGTCGTTGTTGAGCTTGAGCGTGGTGATCCGCGTGGTGTCGGTCTGAAATCCGAGCACGAGAATATCGCACATCAGACGCATGTGGTCGGCGATATTCTGCGGCAGACCCTCGGGGGGTCGCGGAACATTGGGCTTGTCGAGAGTTGGCCGCCAGCCCTGCAGCTCCCCTTGCTTCGAAGCCTCATCGATTCGCGCTTCCACGCTGCGCACGGAGTCGAGGTATTCATCCAGCTTGCGTTGGTCCGAGGTGCTAATCTGCCGCCGCAAGTCGCTGGCGTCTTCGAGAACGGAATCGAGCACGCTCTTGTCGCTTTGCGTCACTTCGTCCTTGAATAAGCGGTCGAACGCCAAGGCGGGGTAAAGCTCCAGTGGCGTGGGGGCAGTCGGTGAGGTCCACGAAATATGCGAGCTGTAAAGCATCGAATAATTCTTGTGGACGGACGGATTGGACTTTTCGCAGCCGAGCACCAAACTCGGAACCTTGGTCGAACGTCCATAAGTCTGCGCCAGGAGTTGATCGATGCTGGTGCCCGAGCGGATATCGCCGCCCGAGGCGAGCGGGGCGCCCGATAGCAAGTTGCCGGTTTGCGAACTGTGAATGTTTCCCTTGAGGGCCTCGGCGTTGTACAGGCCGCGGATGAAGAGCAGCTTCTCGCGGAAATCGGCCAGCGGCTCGAGCACCTGCCCGAGCTTCATTTGCGGGCCGGTGCCCTCGGCCCACCACTCTTTCGAATGGAATCCATTGCCCGCGAACAACACTGCCAAACGCACGGGAGCTTCGCTCGCGGTTTGCCTGGGTCCAAGCACATCGCCCCAGACGGCGCGCGACTCCATCCACGGAAGCGCCATGGTGACACCGATACCACGCAGCATCGTTCGGCGGGAAAAGCGATGGATTGTCATGTTTAGCTCCAGAGTTTGGCGCGGCGCTGTTTGCCTATGCTAATTGGGCTATCGGCTGTTGGCTATCGGCTGTCGGCCAGACAAAAACTGCTCTCGTTCTGGCTGACAGCCGGTAGCCGATAGCCGACGGCCATTCACGGTCACTCGTCTTCCGGCACGTCCCGCCCGCGGATTTCGCGAAACTGGCGGCTGAGTACTATTGTTTCGACCGCCGAAGCGATTCGATAGTCATTCTGCTGGAGCACGGCAAGCATTTCATCGAGCAGGGGTTCGTCGGAGAGTTTCACCGCGCGACCAAGGGCATAGCCCAGGAGTTTGCGGTTGAACTGGCGAATGAAATCGTCGCGACGGACCGTTAGCAAGTAGTTCCGCAAGTCTTCGTGGCCGGTTAGCTGCGTGCCGTCGGGCAATTGGGTTTGCGAATTGATCGCGTTCGCTGCGGTATCCTCGGCGCGGAAGCGGCCGATCGCGTCGAAGTTTTCCAGGGCAAACCCGAAGGGATCGATGCGGGCGTGGCACTTGGCGCAGGCCGGATCGCTGGTGTGCTGTTCGGTAAGCTGTCGCTCGGTAAGCCCGTCGGGAACGATTTCTGCGAGCGGCGGAACGTTCTTCGGGGGGCGGGGCAGCTTGTCGCCGAGCACCACTTCGCACAGCCAGTTGCCGCGCAGGATCGGGCTGGTGCGGGACGCTCCCGATTGCTTCGCGAGCGTCGCTGCCAAGGTGAGAATGCCACCCCGCGAGTATTGCTGGACGCCGTCGACGCGTCGCCATTCTGCGCCTTGAACACCGGGGATACCGTAATGGTTCGCTAATTCCTCATTCAAAAAGGTGTGGTCGGCGTTCAGGAGGTCGAGTACCGAGCCGTTATTCTGGAACAAGTCGGCAAAGAACAGGATCGACTCCTCCTGCATGGCATCCCGCAAGTCGGCAAACGTGGGAAAATGGCGTTCGCTTTTCTCATCGAGCTGGTCAAATTCGTAGATGTGGAGCCATTGCCCGGCAAACTCCGTGGCCAGCCTGCGCGATTTGTCGTCGCGGAGCAGGCGACGGGTTTGCTCTATCAGCAAGTCAGGATCGCTCAGCCGGTTGGCGGCCGCTAGATCGAGAAGTTCCGCGTCGGGCATCGACGACCAGAGGAAATAGCTAAGCCGGCTTGCCAATTCCCAATCGGTAACGGCGCGCTGTTCGATTCCCGGAGCCGGCTTCTCCGCACGGTAGAGAAACGCCGGGGCAACCATTACGCGCGCCAGCGTCAAGCGAAACGCCTCGTCGTGCGGCAGAGGCTGCTGTCGCAATTGGGCGTACAACTCGCGAATTTGCGCGGACTCAGCATCCGTCAAAGAACGGCGGTACGCCTGCGCAGCGAACCGCACGAGCGCATCGAGATGCGCCGATTCGGTATCGATCAGCCGCTGGCGAAAAAGCGCAGCCCGTCGCTCAAACGGTTCGCGCAGCGGTTCAAAAACGGTGGGGTCGGCGTCCTGAGTCGCATACTGAATGAGTTGCTCCAGCACGTCCACAAGCGACACCGCATCGTGGCTGATGTAGTGCAGTTCATCCCACAAGCGATCCAAGTGATCGATCTGCGACTCGTCGAGCATGAGCCGCTGTAGTTGCTCATCTTCGCGGTAATGAAGTGTCAGGGTAACCGGCTCATCGACGGGCACGATCTTCGTGTAACATAGTGCGGCAGGGAACACCTGGCGAAATTCATCGAACGCCGTCTCAATCCGTTTACTCGCCGAGCTTTGGTCATTGACGAGAATGGGTGCATCAGAGTTGAACGCAGCGGCCGGCTTATCAGTCAATGCCTGCGCTTGGACGCTCCCTTCGACGCCCGACTCGGTATGAAGCCGGCAGGAGGCGACAAACTCGTAGCCTTCGACAAGATCAGCAGGTAATGTTATTTCAATCAGCGACGGCGCGCGGACGCAGATGCTGGTCGAATCGATCGATCCGCCGTTCGGATGCTTGCCGAACACTTCTGGATCGAGACCATAGGTCGCATCGATGGCTGCTGGTTCATCCTGGTTTTCGCGTAACGCCTTGCGGGCGACCGAAATCAACGGGCCGCTCAGTGACGTGAGCTGAGCGTAAAGCACAGCATCGGGCGCATCGGCGACAAGTCCCGCGGCGCCGCCGATCAATAAACGTTGAAGTTCCTCGGCGATCTGATTCCTTTCTTGCGGGTCGGCACTGGCTTGCCACTTCGCGAGAAGCGAACCGGTCGGCACGATGTTCGCCGTTCCGCCGTCGTTGTCGGGTTCGCTGTAAAAGTGCCACACTTCTGGATTGCCGAAACTGTCGGCGTGCGGATTCCCGGCAAGGATTTCCGGGGCAACGTCCTTCGAGAGGCTCCACTCGCGGGTTCCGTCGCGAAACTTCAAGTCCACCGTGGTCAGATCGCACGAATGATTCGCATCGCGCGGTCCGATCGACAAGGAGACGACATCTCCAGGATGAACCATCAAGTTCTCGAACGGACCGATCCGTACTTCGTCGGCGGCGTGGGTCGCACCGGTCCCGAGCCGTTGCCGCGTGTTGCCGCGTCGCAGCTCCAGTGCCCAGGTAACGCCGTTTGTGCATTCCGGATGCGCGGGCTGTACAAACCCTTCGATGTGCATTTGAGCCGCGACCGGACTCCGCCAACCGACAATGATGCGCAAGCTTGGCGACGGATGGACCGCCACGCTATGCGGCTTCATGTTGCCGGGGATACGCACGTGCTCTTCGCTGGAATTCGCTAACGCGCTGAGCGCATCCGCGCCGGTCCAACCTTTGATGAAGTCGTATTCCGGCGTTCGCTCCATTTTGTTTGTCAGGTGCGAATCGATGACCGCCTCGCCAGAACCGATGCCGAGATAGTCAAGCCAAGCGGCGAGCAGCGCGAGATCGACTCCGAACTTCTTGGCCAGCGCCGGCCTATCCGGCAACGTGCGGGCCTCATCCGCGGCTGCTAAGTGCTGCGCGGCGGTCGCGCAGATCAGTTCTCGACTCGCTGCAAGGTCAGCGATTGCGGCGCGAACGTCGCTCAGCGGCAGGTCGGGCTGGCCGTCCTTAATAAACCGTGGATTCTCCCAAAGGAGAAAATCTCCGTCGTTTCCATCCCCCGCATCCGAGCTTGCAAGGTAGAGAGTGATGTCGTTACCACTCACCGGCTTCGCCAGCTTCATCCGCACTTCCTGCTGCGAAACAAGCGGAACGATCGGCGCCTGCCAGGCCGGCGGGCCGCCTTGCTTGCCGATATGTCCGACCGGCGAGAACCGCCAAAGAGCCTTCTGCCAGCGCTCAATCGTCGCCACGAGCGCCGGCGCATCAGCGGGGCCTGCCGACTTCCATTGCCGCCGTACCACATCGAGCACGAGGGATGGTTCTGAATCGTTGAGAGCCGACCACAGCGTGCCGAGGTACTTGGCGTTGAGATTATATTTTTGCGCCGCATCGACGATAGAAATCGTTCGCGAGCGGATGGCGTCACGTTCCAGGAGCGTGGCGGCGAAATACTTCTCAAGCGGCAGGACGCCGCCATCCTTCGTGTCGAACTGGATGCCCTGCAAGTTGACGGCCGTGCCTCCGCCGTTCACCGTGAACTGCGCGTAGAACGCGCGTATCGCCGTGAGCATTTCCTCCGTCCAATCGCGGCGGGTCGTCTGAGGCGAGAAGCGAAAACCATCGGGCAGAAGCACTGCGTGGCTGGCAACGTCCTTGGCCGCGTCGAGGTATTTCGTGACCAGCGCCGGCGACATGACGAGCGCGTTGCCTGTGTTGGTAAAGCCCTCGCCCGCCGCGCTATCGGTCGGAAACTCGCGGGCCGGGTCAAGCGACGGCACGCTGGTAAGGTCACGCAGCGTGTAGGTGTATTCCGCATTGTTAAGTCGCCGCAGCACGACTCGACCCGGATCGGCGGCATGCGCCCGCGCTTCCGCTGCGAGATAGGCCTGCACCCATTTCAGCAAAGCCGCCCGTTCCGCGTCGGTTGGCTGTGCGGCATCCTCGGGCGGCATTTGGACGCTATCGAGCATTTCCTCGACTTGCTGCCAGACATCCGGCTGCTTGCGAACGTCCGACAGGGTTGCAAACGCGGAAAAATCAATCTCCGCCTCCACAAGATCTCCCGAGTGACACTCGTGACAATACCGCTTCAGCAGAGGCTGGACCTCGATCGGATACGTTCGTTCGAGCGGCGTAAGATCAGCGATTTCCGCCGCATTAGTGCCCGACTGCAGGGCGGCGTGCGACAGGATGACTAGACCGAGCGCCGTCAAAACGCCAGACATAATCCGCGCAATGGGTTGTGTAACCTTCGATATTACAATGCGGAGAGTCAGCAAGTGCTACCTCCATCAATAACGAATGTCTGGCCGGTGACGTACGACGCTTCGTCCGATGCCAAATACAACGCGGCAAAGCTGATTTCCTCGGGTAAACCGATCCGCCCAATTGGCTGCGTCTCTTTGAGTTGCTCCATAAATTGTTCATTGCTCCAGAAAAAACTGCTGAAGTCAGTCTGGATCAGGCCTGGGGCAATCGCGTTTACACGGATCTTATGCCGCCCGAATTCGCGCGCCCAACTGCGGGTCATCATCAACATTCCGGCCTTCGTGAAACTGTAGAGCAACCCGCCCGGCTGAGGCTCCAGGCCGGCGATCGACGCGATGTTGATGATCGAACCCCCGGACTGGCGCTCGATCATCTTCGGCACCACAAGATTCACCAGTCGCAAGCACGACTTGATGTTCACGTCCACCATTTTGTCGAGCATCTCACCGGTCACCTTTAATGCCGGCCCTTGGCCGATGTTCGTGGCGCTGTTGTTCACTAGGATGTCGATGGGACCGAACTGGGCTTCGGTCTCGCGGACGACCTGCTCTAGTTGTTCTGGCCGTCCAACGTGGCACTCGATCGGCAACACCTGACCCGGCAGGCCCGACATCTCCTGGGCCGTGGCCTGAAGGACTTCCAGTTTACGACTGGCGATAACCACCCGCGCGCCAGCTTCCACGAACCGGCGGGCGATGGCCTTGCCGATCCCGCGCCCGCCCCCGGTTACCAAAGCGACTTTGCCATCGAGTGAAATGTTGGTACTGATGGAACACCTGTGGTTTCGTTGGAGGTTTCGATCATTTGGCTATCGGCTGTCGGCTATCGGCTATCGGCCAGACGCCGGCGAAGGTCTTTTTTGGCCGACAGCCGATAGCCGACAGCCGATGGCCTTTCACTCAATCGCCTGCGCGGCTTGCCGCGCCAGTTGCCGGACGCACTGGTCCAGTTTCTCGAACCGCGAGTCGCTCGTAAATCCTCTCACAAACCGGACATAAATCTGCTGGACGATGACGGCGATCTTGAACAGGCCGTAAATGTAATAATAACGCATGTCGCAGGCGTTTAGACCTCGCCGTTCGGAATAGCGTTCGACTAACTCGCGGCGGGTCAACGCACCTGGCAGCCAAGTCGGACCGACAAACGACGCCGACAATTGCTCGATTTCAGTGGCCTCGACCCAATAGCCCAGGGTGGTTCCCAAGTCCATGAGCGGATCGCCGATGGTGGCCATTTCCCAATCAAATACCGTGGAAACTCGCCGCGGGTCTTGCGGATCAAAAGCGAGGTTGTCGAACTTGAAGTCGTTGTGAATGAGCGAAATTCCGCTTTCTATGGGCAACTGCGTTGTCAGCCATTGGGCAGCAGCGTCCATCTCGGAAATTTGGTCCGTCTGTGCGTCGCGATATCGCTTGGTCCACCCGGTAATCTGCCGCTCGACGTAGCCTTCCGGTTTGCCGGCGCTATCCAATCCGGCCTCGTTTAGATTTACCTCGTGCAGGTCCGCCAGCGTGTCGATGAGCGACTGGCACATCTCGCGGAGAAGTTCTGGGCTACGCGGCAACTCCTTCGGCCAATCGCGGCGCAGAATCAATCCACTTCGGCGCTCCATGATATAGAACGGCGCCCCGAGGACCGATTCGTCTTCACAGAAGGCCAGCGGTCGCGGGGCGGCGGCAAAGACGGGACTCAGGCCCGATAATACGCGGTATTCTCGCCCCATGTCGTGCGCCGACTTCACCTGATTGCCGAACGGCGGACGACGGAGCACCCACTCCTCGCTGCCGGAGCGTAGCAAGTAAGTGAGATTCGAATGACCGTGCGGGAATTGGAGAACGGTCAGTTCGCCAGAGAAATTGGCGATGTGGTCCTGAAGGAAGGCCGCAAGCCGGGGAATATCAAGCTCCTCGCCCGAACGAACGACACAGGCTTCTTCAGCGAAAGTTGACATAGCTATTCTCTGAAACGTCGAAATTCCAAATTTACCACGGAGCCACAGGGGCCACGGAGAATAAGTACGCGCTCGCGACTATTGCACGAGCCGGGTAATACCTTCCTCCATTGGTTCGAAGTTGAAGTTCAATAGAACAAGCATCAAGCTTACCTCCTGCAGATTCTCCGTGTCCCCCGTGACTCCGTGGTTTCAAGTCCTATTCTGTTAGCGAAATGTCCAAGTGCCTGGATCGGGCAGATGGGCGACGGTGTTGAATTGGTCCAGCGTGATCCGGTTTCCGGAAAAAATCAATTCAGTGACCGAACAATTCTTGAGCCGCCAGCCCAATTCGAACGCTTGGGTCGGCGTGCATTTTAGCACGGCGCCGAGTACGGCCGTAATATTTCCCACGGAAGTAAACACGGCAATTGTGCGATTTTTACCCGGACGCTCGAGGATACGACGCAGGCCCGTTTCGACGCGCGAGCGAAACGAGTCCCACGACTCGATCGACTCCGTCCCCGGTTCGCAGGCGCACCACAGGTGGCACATCGCTTCAAACAATCGCTGGAACGCCCGTTGGGTCTGTTCGGGAATCGTTGAATTGCGGTAGTCGGCCACCAGCGGCCCAAGCGAAGGTTGGCGTTGCAACAACTGCTCGAGGGGTTCCCCCAGAAGTTGATCCACGGCGTGCTCGTCGAGTTCGGGGCACAGTTGGGGTTCAGGCCAGCGTTTTCCATTGCCACTGTAGACCGCACGAACAATCCCTTCGGTCTGCGAGTGTCTTTGCCTGGGGCCAACGATGACCTCATCGAAGCCAATTCCAAGCCGGAGCCAATACTCCCCCAGCGCGCGGGCCTGAGCTTCACCCAACGAAGAGAGTTGGTCGTAGTTCTTGGAGAAGAAAGAGGCTTGCGCGTGCCGGACTAGAATCAGGCGGCTCATGAAACGTTCCCTTGAGTTTGGGCTTGGTCCCACAATCGCCGCATTCCGCGCAACCAGCGCTCGTTGTCGCCGGCTTTATGCTGAACGTAAGTCGCAACCTGGGGGTGAGGCAGAATTAAGAACCGCTCTTCCACAAGCCCGCGCACCACCTCGTCGGCCACCTGCTCGGCCGTTAGCGCCGAGGGGCGCAGCAAGTCCGCCGTTGCGCTCACCGCATCGTCCAGCATCCGCGTGTGAACCCCTTGCGGGCAGAGACAGGAAACGCGCAGGCCTTGTCCGTGATAGGTGATTGAAAGCCATTCCGCAAAGGCAACGGCGGCGTGCTTCGTTACCGAGTAGGGCGCCGCGCCGATCTGCGTCAACAAGCCCGCGGCCGAGGCGGTTTGCAGTAGATAGCCGCCGCCCTGCTCGAGCATCCGCGGAATCACGGCGCGGGCGGCGTACAGGTGCGACAGAAAGTTGACTTCCCAAGCCCGCTGCCACTGAGCGTCGGTTACTTCCAGGCCGCCCTCTTGCATGATTCCGGCGTTGGAACAAAACAGATCAATCCGCCCGAACTTGTCGTAAGCAGTGGAAACCAACTGCTGAATATCCGATTCGCGAGCGACGTCGACCACGGCGGCGATACCACCACACTTCGCGGCGACCTGGCGAGCCTGTTCCTCGTCACGATCGACCACATACACGGCGCGGGCTCCTTCTCGCGCGAACCGGCAGGCCAACGCCGCCCCGATCCCGCGCCCGGCGCCAGTCACAACGGTTACTCGATCCTGTAGTTGCACAACCACCTCGCTTAGATATTTTTAGCCACGGATCGACACGGATGAAACACGGATAGGAAAGCTGTTAGCTGTCAGCCAGAACAGAATGTATTCTGGCTGATAGCTAATAGCTGACAGCTAATAGCTTCTTCATCCGTGTTCAATCCGTGTTTCATCCGTGGCTAGCCAGTTCGCCTTTGCGCAGCTCCCACTTGGCGATGGACTCGCGGTGGACCTCGTCCGGGCCGTCCGCGAGCCGTAATGTCCGGGCTTCGGCCCACGCGGCCGCCAGACCGAAATCATCGCAAACACCCGCCCCCCCATGTGCTTGAATCGCGCGGTCGATGACCCGTAGCGCCATGCTGGGCGCGACCACCTTGATCATCGCGATTTCCGTTCGGGCGGCCTTGTTGCCCACGGTATCCATAAGATGGGCGGCGTTCAAAACCAGTAACCTTGCCTGCTCGATTTCAATTCGCGAGTTGGCGATGTCCGCCCGGATTGTTCCTTGCTCAGCAATCGGTTTGCCGAAAGCGACGCGCGACTTAACGCGCCGGCACATGGCCTCCAACGCACGCTCCGCTTGGCCGACGAGCCGCATTGAGTGGTGAATCCGCCCCGGCCCAAGTCGGCCCTGCGCGATCTCAAATCCGCGACCCTCGCCTAACAAGATGTTTGCGGCGGGAACTTTCACATTTTCGAACCAGACCTCGGCATGCCCGTGCGGCGCGTGATCGTAACCAAAAACCGAGAGCGTGCGCTTGATATTCACGCCTGGGGTATCCATCGGAACCAAGATCATCGACTGCTGTTGATGAAGCGCTGCTTTGGAATCGGTCTTCCCCATCAGAATGGCGATCTTGCAACGGGGATCGGCCGCGCCGGAAGTCCACCACTTGTGGCCGTTAATGAGGTACGAATCACCCTGGCGTTCGATCCGGGTTTGAATGTTCGTCGCATCGGAGGAAGCAACTTCCGGCTCGGTCATGGCGAAGCAGGAACGAATTTTTCCTTCGAGGAGCGGCGTCAGCCATTGGGCCTTCTGTTCGGCCGTTCCGTAGCGGACGAGAACCTCCATGTTGCCGGAGTCGGGCGCCGAGCAATTAAATACTTCGGGCGCGATCGGGGATCGCCCCATGATCTCGCACAGCGGGGCGTATTCGAGATTCGTCAGGCCCGCACCATACTCACTCTCGGGCAGGAACAAGTTCCATAACCCCTGCTCGCGAGCCTTCTGCTTCAATTCCTCAATGATGGGCGGCGGCTGCCAGCGACTGGGCGAATTACGCAACTGGTCTTGGTACGCGGACTCATGCGGATAGATGTGCTCGTCCATGAACTCCAGCAAGCGTCGCCGAAGTTGCTGAACCTTTGGCGGGTAGTCAAATAGCATAATAGAATTCCCTGCCCGCAAGCTTCTCTTTGAAGTAACAAGTCTATCATTTCCAGCCTAGGAAAGCACCCTGGCGCGGCTATGATCGTGAGTGGCTGGTCGCATAGAATCGAGCGCGGCCTTGGCCGCAGCCAAAAGATTCTACAGGAGGAAACAGAGGAAACAGAGAGAATATATAGCCATGCTTCTCTCTGCTTTCTCTGTTTCCTCCTGTTCGCATTTCTTGTTTGCAAACACGATTCTACAGACGTGGTTTCACGTCTTCCTTCGCACAAACGTATAATGTCCACGCTCCAAGGAAAAACTCTGTTCATCACTGGCGCCAGTCGCGGCATCGGGTTGGCAATTGCGCTACGGGCCGCGCGGGACGGGGCAAACATCGTCGTGGTGGCGAAGACCGATCAACCCGATCAGCGGTTGCCGGGCACCATTCATACCGCTGTTGAGGAGATCAACAACGCTGGGGGGACCGGGCTGGCCTGCAAGTGCGACATTCGGCACGAGGAACAGGTACAAGCGGCGGTCGAGAAAGCCGTTGCAACCTTTGGCGGCATCGACGTGCTGGTCAACAACGCCAGCGCGATCCACCTTAGCGGCACGCTTGACACGCCGATGAAGCGCTACGACCTGATGCATCATATTAACACGCGGGGCACGTTCTTATGCTCTAAAGCCTGCCTGCCGCATTTGCTCAAGGCGTCCAACCCGCACATTCTAAATATCTCGCCACCGCTCAATTTGGAAGCGCGGTGGTTCGCCCCCCATTTGGCGTACACCATGGCCAAGTTCGGAATGAGCCTGTGCGTGCTGGGGATGGCAAGCGAGTTCAAAGTGCAGGGCGTTGCGGTGAACGCTCTGTGGCCCAAAACGGTGATCGCCACCGCGGCCGTTCAGAACTTGCTGGGCGGGCAGGACGTAGTCAAGCGATCGCGACAACCGGCTATCATGGCCGACGCGGCTAATATAATACTGACGCGATCCAGCCGCGATTGCACGGGAAATTTTTTCATCGACGAAGAAGTGCTGAGCCAAGCCGGAATTACCGATCTCGACAAGTACGCAGTCACGCCGGGCGAAGAACTGATTCCCGACTTCTTTATCTGACTGGCTGCTAATCGGCGACAGGTTGCAGCTCACTCGTTCGATACTTGCTGGCGATAAATCTCCGCAAATGCATTTTCTGCCGCGAGCGTCGCATTTTCGTTCGTCAGGCACGATTGCACCTCGCCCCACCACTGGTCGTACGCCGCGCGCATGCGCGCAACTTCCAAGGGATGAGCGTCGATGAGGTTCTCCTGCTCACCCGGGTCGTACGCAATGTCGTACAACTCCTTATTGTTGACCAGCCGGAATCGCTGCGTGCGGACCGCGCAATTGACGTACTTCGCCTCGGCTGCCTTGCCCGGTTCCCAGCGGCCGACGTGAGTGAATAAAAATCGATCGGGCCACGGTGCATGCGGGTTTTCCAGCAACGGCAAAAGACTGTGACCGTCCAGCACAAGCCCGTCGGGGAGGGTCGCGCCACAGAGTTCAATGAGTGTCGGAAAAAGATCGATATGCGCAGCCAGTGCAGGCACATCAACTCCGGTGTCGAGTCGCTCCGGCCAGCGGAAGAACGCCGGCACGCGGGTACCGCCCTCGTAAGGGGTGCCTTTCTGGCCGCGCATGCCCGCGTTGTAACCGCCACCGAGGGCGTGACCGTTGTCGGTCATGAAGATGATAAGCGTATTCTGTTCGAGCTGCTGTTGCTGGAGCGCTTCGAGCAACCGGCCGATATTGTCGTCAATGTTCGTGATCATGCCGTAGTAGGCAGCCGTTTTCTCGTCGAGGCCGGCGCGTTGATACGGTTCTTGGTATTCGGCGGGGCAAACCAGCGGAGCGTGAGGCGCATTGGTGGCGATCTGTGCGAAGAATGGCCGCGAGCGGTTGGCGCCGATCCACTCGATCGCCTCAGCGAAAAAGACATCGGTGCAGTAACCTTTCGTCGTTTCGACGCGTTCGTTGTGCAAGACCAGCGGATCGAAGTACTTGTTACCCGGGAAATCGCCGCAACTTCCGGAATAAGACTGACCGATGCCGCCCGCACCGTGAATGAACGACTCGCGGAAGCCGCGCTGCGCGGGTCGGTAGGGAGTCTCATCGCCCAGGTGCCACTTGCCGAAGATACCGGTTTGGTAACCGGCCTTCGATAACACCTCGGCCAGAGTGACGGCGTCCAAGGACAACCGTTCGCGCTGCAGGATGGTGTGGGTGACGCCTGACCTGAATTCGTGCCGTCCGGTCATCAGCGCGGCCCGAGTCGGCGCGCAAGTCGGGCTGACGTGAAAGGCCGTGAATCGAACGCTTTCCGAATGGAGCCGATCGAGGTGCGGCGTCTTGATGACAGGATTGCCGTGGCAAGCCAGCTCGCCGTAGCCTTGGTCATCGGTAATGATCAGCACTACATTGGGCCGTGCCCCTCGTAGCTCAGGTGATTTCTCACCTCCGCGGCAGACGAGGGTTCGAGACCCGAAAAAGATCAGCGCAATGACAGCGGTTTTATGGCAATGATTCCACATATCAGAAATTGGACAGCCCAGCGCAAACTGCCGCGTGGGGTTCCCATCGTGCTAGATTGCAGCGTCCCCACCGGCTACGATAGTGATTAGTTTAACCTAGGCGAACCGTGGTCGTGAAGTTCCGTGACTGACATATTGGAGTATTTACTGTGCGAATTTGCTTGTCATTTTCGATTCTCCTTGGGCAATTGTTGATCTGCGCATCATGGACCAAAGCCGCCGATCCGGTCGATGCAACCACTTTCGCGGTCGGCGTCGCGAGTCGCGACATTACGCCTCAGAAGCCGACGCCAATGTGGGGCTATGGCGACCGGCACGCGATGTTGTCGCAAGGGACGCTCGATCCGCTCTACGCCAAGGCCGTGGTCATCCACGCCGGCCAGGACAAGCTGGCCATCGTAGGGACCGATTTGGGACGTGGGCCGACGGCTGCGATGATGGAGGAGATTCGGGCCGAGCTGCGCGAGAAGGCGGGCATCGAACACTGTCTGATCACCGGCAGTCACTCGCATCATACTCCCGTGATTGAATTGATCGATCGCGAGGGCCTTGGCAAGGGAACTTTCGACGACGCGGTGGCCTATTCTCAATCGCTCCCCGACATGCTCGTCGAAGTGATTTGTGAAGCCGATGCCGCCGTGCAGCCGGCGCGGGTGGGCGCGGTTTCCAAGGAGGTTTCCTACAATCGCAATCGCCAAAGCAAGCGCGAGCCAAAGGCCGTCGATCCGATGCTCGGCGTAATTCGCTTCGATGACCTCGAGGGCAAGCCAATCGCGGTGCTCGTGAACTTTGCCGCGCACCCGGTGATGACTTCTCCCTTGGTGCTCAAATTCTCGGCCGACTATCCCGGGTTTATGAAGAAGAAAGTCGAAGAGTCGCTTTCCACGTTTTGCGTCTTCCTGCAAGGTGCATCGGGCGACATGAGCGTCAATGCTCCGGAGGGAGTCAGCGGACCGCAGGCATTTGGCGAGGTGCTCGCCGACCAAGTGATTGAACTGGCCGAGTCGTGCGTGACGGCCGTTCCCGACGAACCGAGCATCCAGGCCAAGGTCGATCCCATGAAGTTCGAGTCGCGAGTTGAGTTCAACAACCCGCTGGTGATGGCCGCCTATTCCAAGGCATTTTTTCCGGAACTCGTGCAGAACTACGCGGAAGAATCGCGAAATGGCATCAACACGGAGCTAAACACGGTGTTGCTGAATAAGCACATCGCACTTGTCGGCGGCTCGGGCGAGTTCTTCTGCAACCACGCGAACCTGCTCAAGCAACGATCCTACGTCGATCACACCTTCTTCTTGGGCTACTGCAACGGCCACAACCTGTACTTTCCCACGATCGAAGCCGTCAGCGAAGGCGGCTACGGGGCCGACCCTGGAGTGGCCCCGGTCGAGATCGGCGCGGGAGAGCGCATGATGAACCGCGCGCTGATGAATCTGTATACGATGCTTGGAAAGTTTCCGAAGAAAAAGGCGGCGAATCAATAGGAATTAATACTACTGCGCTAGGTTGTTTTTCACCACAGAGTCACGGAGGACACGGAGATTCGCAAATCACGGGACGTTTATCAGCAAGTT
The DNA here is from genome assembly GCA_040901765.1 of Pirellulales bacterium. GTDB lineage: Bacteria > Planctomycetota > Planctomycetia > Pirellulales > Lacipirellulaceae > JBBDYG01. Next base: position 245,268 of record JBBDYG010000040.1, on the reverse strand, counting down.
GCCATCGATCGTGGGGCACTACAACAACGATGATTCCTATTCCGTTAAATCTTCAGACGGTCATCCCAGAACGGCACAGAAATACGGATCATTCTCCGTGTGCTCCGTGACTCCGTGGTGAAACTTAGCGCTGTAGTGTTAAGCTTATGCGAACCAGCGACACTCACCGGCAGATCGAAGTCTCCCTGCGGATTCCGGGCGGGTGGGCCGAGCCGCGGGAGTTTGTGCAGCAATTGCCGCGCGGCTGCCGCTGCACGCCGGAGGCGCTGGTTCTAACCGACGGGTCGGAGTTTGAGCTTAATGTCTTGCCAGCGGACGAGGAGTTTCCGAGAATTTTCGCCGGTTCATGTCCGAAGCTGCCTACGGAGTCCGAGCGTGAACAGATCGAAGACTACAAAGTGAACGTCTGCCTGACGGGCCGAGGTGGGAGCATCGAAGCGGCCCGGCAGTTGATGTCGGCCGCCGCGGCCGTGTTGGCGGCGGGTGGGGCCGGCGTGTTCGTCGATAACAGTGGTATCGCCCACGGCGCCACCGACTGGCTCACGCTGCTCGACAGCGCCGAGACCGGCGGCGTTTATTGGGCCTTTGTCAGCGCCGTACATTCCGACGACGAACTCTACTCGGTCGGCATGCAAATTTTGGGATTCCGCGACGCGATCATACCACTGACTGGCCATAAGGATTACGATTTCCGCACGCTCCACAGTTTCCTCGGATACACTGCATTCAGCGGCAAGAGAGTTGAACACGGAGAAATAATCGGCGACCCAGTGCTTCCCACGTTCCGCGCCTGTGCCGAGCCACACGACCGCGTGCCCGCCGATGCTCCAATGTTTAATCCCTACGGCCAGTGGCGACTGGTGCCGGTGGATGGACAGCGGAATTGAGGGATCCGGACCGTACGGCCAGCCGCGCCTCGACTGAACTCGCCGAAGTCAGCGGCGCGATCGAATGCTCTACTCAGACGCTCAGGAAGTTTGCCAATCGTCAATCGATAAACCTGGCACGCGGCTGAATTCAGCGGTATTGTGCGTCACCAGCGTTACCCCTTGGCTCCGCGCGTTTCAAAGCTTCCCTCATCTCCACGCATGAAATCACCTTGCCACCGCCCGGCGAGGCCGTCGAGCCAAGTTTCGTAGTCTGTCACTCCATTCGTTTCCTTGGCGGCCGGCTCGATGATTACTTGCACCGACCGATTGGCGTCGTTAAGCCCCAACGGCACCGAGACGTTGAGCACGCCATCGGCTCCCACTCGCGATAATACTGTCATTCGGTCCACGGCCCGTAGGTCAGGCTTCGCCCGACGCGCACCGCTGCCAACGTTTCCACCGCTTCTCGTCAGGCTTAGCCTGCAGAAAACCGCGCCAAACAAGAGCAGGCTGATCGTGGCTGGCTCGGGGATCCGGGCGACCGCGACGAAGCTGTAGGTTGAGAAGTGGCCGACCAGGCCCTCCAGCCGCAGGATCGAGGGGTCGGTGCCGCCGAGTGGGTCGAGCAGCAGCCGGTTCTCGTCCAGCCACTCGACGACGACACACGCGTCCGCGACCGGGCCTGTGCCGGAGGCGCAGACGTCGAATAGCTGCAATTCGGACCCCGGCGCATCGCCGAGCACGCCAAGTGTCAATAGCGCACCGTCGTGCAGCAGGCCGAGCAGCGACAGGCGATCCGGCTCGTCCATCTTCAACAAATTGATCTCGAAGTTCAGCTCCGCGGCCGAGTTCAGCGTCGGGATCGCAAAGTCGAAGCTGTAGGTTTCCAGGTGGGTGATTGTGTCGCCGCCGATGGTCTCGACGCTGCCTGGCAGCCTCTCGATGCTGAACGTGACCGGGTCGTCCAGCGGGAACGTGCCGGTCCGGAGCACCAACTCCATCGTGGCTTCGCTGTTGAGCATGGTAACGGCCGTCTCGCCGCCCGCCGTCGCGGCGGCGACCTGGGTGTACCCGCCAGCGGTCAGGCTGGTGTCGCCCTCGACATCCGCGCCGGCGACGTCGAACGTACCGCTGCCGGTGGTCTCGATCGTCAAGTCGCCACCGACGGTGACGTTTGCGGCCATGTTCACAACGGTGCCCGGGCCGTTGCCGCTTATGTCGACGTCACCCGAAGCGGTCGTGAGAGCGCCCATGTTGATAAAACCCGCGGAGGTGTTTCCGTTGATGCCCAGGTCGACCGAAACGATCGTGAGGGCGCTCATGTCGATCGCCGTCGCAGAGGTGTTGCCGTTAATGTCGAGATCACCCGAAACAGTCGTGAGGGCGCTCATATCGATCGCTATTGCGGAGGTGTTGCCGCTGATGTCGACGTCACCCGAAGCGGACGTGAGGGCGCCCATGTCGATGACTTCTGTGGCGGTGTTGCCACTGATGTCGAGGTCACCCGAAACAGTCGTGAGGGCGCCCATGTCGATGGCCATCGCGGAAGTGTTTCCGCTGATGTCGACGTCGCCCCCGACGGTGTTGAGCGAGTTCATGCCGATGACGGTCGCGGACGTGTTGTCGGTGATAGTCAATTCGCCGCCGACGGTGTTGAGCGAGTTCATGTTGATGCTGGTCGCCGCCGTGTTTCCATTGATGTTGACGCTGCCGCCGACAGACATGAGCGAGCCGAGATCAATGCTGGTCGCCGTCGTGTTTCCGATGATGTTCACGCTGTCGCCGGCATCGACGAAAACCGAACCGGCGGGGTCCCAGGCGCCGTTGAATATCTCGCCGGTGTTGACCTGGCCCGCGGTCGGCGAGGCGAATGGGCCCGCCGAGACGCCGTTGACCCGGACGCTGAAAGTTGATCCTCCGACGGCGTATTCGAGTTCCCAGTGCTGCCACACGTCGGGGATGTAATCCAGCCCGGTATCTTGCGATGCCAGCCCGCCGACTAACGCGATGACGTTTCCCGCCCCGTCTGAACGGATGACGGCACGCGAGTCAACGCTGGCCTGGCCGTCGGTCAAGGCGGATGCGGAAGTGGTAATGACGGCGCTGGTCTTGGCTGCCAATGACGCGCAAACGTCCGGCGAGCTTCATCCGCTTACGCGTCAAGCCTTGGATCGCATCTGGATGGTTCAGCAAGAAGATGGCGGATTCGACTGGCTCAAGTGCGACTGGCCGCCGATGGAATCGGACGACGAGTTTGGCGCGGCAATGGCGGCGCTCGCCGTGTCGGTCGCGCCCGGCGGCTACGCCGACACGCCTGCCGCGCAACCGGGAGTTGAGAAGTTGCGCGGATACGTGGCCAAGACCCCGCCGCCCATGCTGCACCATCGGGCTATGTGGCTGTGGGCCGACACCTACCGACCGGGCTGGATCACGGCAGCGGATCGCCAGAAAACGCTCGATGATCTGCTTGCGCTGCAACATGAGAACGGCGGTTGGAGCATCGCCGCGCTGGGGCGATTGGAGCCGCGAGGACGGCTCGCTTCAAGACCTTGAAACGAGCGACGGCTATGCGACCGGCCTGGTGGTTTATCTGAGTCGCCGAGCCGGACTGTCCGCGGACGATCCGCGCCTGACGCGTGGCGTCGCTTGGCTCAAAGCCAACCAGCGCGAGAGCGGCCGCTGGTTCACGCGGTCGCTGCACAGCGACAGCCTTCACTACATCTCTCACGCCGGCACCAGCATGGCGGTCATGGCGCTCGGGGCGTGCGATCAGCTTAAGTGAGACCTCACAGCCAGTCTCTTAGATCGAGATCGACTTCGGCAAATACTTCGTCAATGGCCGACCTATCGGCGCTACCACCGGTTGGAATCGTGCGTTTTGGCAGTGAGACCGAAGCTCTCTCGGTGTCGTCGGCTGCCATCGTTCCTAACAGCAACAGCGCCTGATCCTTGACGAGAGGCGAGACAGCCGCAGGACCACTGCGAACCTTCAACGGCTCGGTGCCGTCGAAGGTAGTCCGGATACGCAATGCATCCAACTCATCGTCAAGTGCCGCCGAAAACGCGGCAGCGTGCGGATCGGATGATTCATCTTCGTTAAGCTTCGGCGACGCGACGGCAGCCGAACCAAGCGTGGATCCGAGTTTGTCTCGCCACACGGTGTAGTCGGCGATGTCGATCACGCCATTTTGGTTTCCGTCTCCAGCGAGTAGTAGATTCGATCCCAGTGCGCTACCCCACGCGGCGTGGTCGTGTTGGTCAACGACGCCGTCGATGTCATAGTCGCCCTGAAGCGGATTCACGTAGCGAACTCGGAACACGCGTGCGCCGACTGCGGTCGGGCCAGTCACACCCGATTCCTCGTAAAGCTCCGTGAAGTAAAGGCCATCGGGGCCAGCGGCAAGGCCGACGACCGTGCTGCGGCCGGTGCTCATGTACTCGACCAGCGTGGTCGGTCCACTGACGTGATTGCCATTGGCATCCAGCACGAACTCGACGATCCGCTTGCCGTTCGCTTGGGCGCCGGGCGCATAAGTTGGCCCCGACTCGCTCACGTAGAGATGGTCCATCTTGTCCGCGGGAAACTGGCTGCCGGCAAACGTCGATTGTTGAATAAACGTAAGATTCACTGGCGCATGGGAAGGATTCCAATTGTAGATTGCATGAGTCGTCATCGAGGCGTTCGTGCCATTCCAACCATAGTTGACGCCGCGGTTAATCTGCGCGAGCCGGTCTATGCTGGGACCGTTTTCGACTTCGTAAAGCTTATCGTCGGCCGCTCGCCATGCGCCGCCGAACGGGTTGCGGACACCGTAGGCGAACACGTAATCGCGGGCGTTGATCCCGTTGGCTGCGTTGTAAAAGGGGTTGTCACTGGGAGCGGTGCCGTCGAGATTCATCCGCAATATTTTTCCGCGAAAGGAATCGAAGTTCTGCGCGGTGCTGGCATCGAACCCGTCGCCGTTGTGGACGTAGAGCTTGCCGTCGGGGCCGATCGAGATATTCGAAATCTGATGCGACTGGCCCTGAGTCTCGGGTTGCATGTTAAGGAGCACCGTGCGGGTCGCGATGCTCAAGCCACCGGCGACGCTATCGATCCGCTCGACCTTGGGGTAATGGCTGGCGCCGCCGGCCGGCGCTCCGTTGTCCCATAGCATGCCCACATACAAGTGATATATTTCCGGATTGACGGCGTCGCGCTGAACTGCGATTCCCGTCAGCCCTTGTTCACCCGATCCGGAAATGGGGCCTTGTGGGTTGTAATCGAGAAGCCCCGTAGCGAATGTGTGCTTGGTACCGTCGCGCGTGACCACTTGGATCGAACCGTAAAGTTCCGTGACATAATAGAGCGGGTCATCGGGGTTGGGACCGGGGTTCGGCACGAAAGCAATGTTGACCGGCAACCGATAGTCGGTGCTCACCTCCTCGACCACGTATCCCGGCTGCATGGCCACAAAAGGCACCGCTACGTCGTTCGCCAGGCGAGCGAGATTGGAGAAGTCGGGCGTAGTTTGAGGCGCCGCGCCGAAATAAGTCGAGCCGTTTGTCGAAACCCAAAAATCGATCCGTTGTCCCGCGAGCAAATGGATTGCCGGTAGGAAGATCGTGTGCGCAGCGCCGTGCTCATCGTGCACCGTCAGATCTGACTCGTTGAGCATCACATTGGTAGAACCAGCCTCGATGACCACGCGTACTTCCGCGTGCTCGGCAAGCGCTGGGAAGTGACTTATCAGATTACCAGGAGAAATAGTTCCTTCGATGGATAGCAAGACGCTGCCCGTGCTGCCCGATTCTATTCGTAGCTCTGGAGAGCTGGGCGTCCCGCTCGGCAAGCTGATCGGCGTCGCCAGCACATTCTCCCACGTCACGGCGGGACTCGAAGCGACGTCCTTTAACTCCAGCGAAAAAACTGCTGACGCCGGCCCCGTGTGAAACGCCCGTATCGCGTAAGCGCTTATTGAACCAGTGTCGTCGCGAAAGCGAACGCGCAGCTCGTAGTCGGAGTTCTGCGCGAGGCTTGTCTCGCCGGCCTGGGCATTGATAAAAATGCCGTCGCCCAAGTGCGTATGAAGCCGTTCGACTCCTTGAATGCCTAGTGTTTGCCAAACTGGTTCGGCGATTGGACCAACGGTCCAGATTTCCCAATCGGTCGATTTGTGCGAGTCGCTGTCGGGATCGGAAAACCCAACAGCCTCCATATGCACGTCGGCTGGGTTAACGACCTGCCCGGCGACGACTGGTTCGGTAATGGTGGGAGTCGCCGGAACGGAGTTGGGACCGATGGGCAAATTCACAATGTGGACGAAATCAATCCGCGTGGCCTTATGCGCAGCGGTGCCCTGGTCGATGGTCAGCATCCCGTCGCTGACGGTGATCTGCTGAGTCTGAATAAAGGATCCATCCGTGTCAGGAAGGGCAGTCCAATAGTTTACGCCCTCCACATTGATCGTATGCAGGCCGTCGTTGTTGTTTGGATCGCCGATGGCAACGGTCACCTCATAGAGACCGTTCGGAAGTGCAATTTGCCAGCTCGCCCCCGCTTCAAAGTGAATCAGCGTGTCATAACGTTGATCGGGGACAAGATTTCGCTCGCGGGCCTGATCGGTGTGGTCGCTCGACCAGCCGTAGCTCAGACCGTTCCCGCGATCGCCGAACACCGCGCCGACGTCGCGCTGGTAGCGGGTGGGAGTGGTTGCTTCATCAAACTGAAAGTTTATGAGGTAAGTATCGCCGGCCAGCAGCAGACGCGGTTCCAACGCCTCGACACAAAGTCTGCGACGACCGTGCCGCCGGCCGAAGCGCGATAAATGGACTTTATTTGCGGGCATCAGTGGTGGTCACTTTATGGATTCAGACAGCACGGGTCGGACGATACCGATTATAGCGACCCCAGGAGAAAAGTGCTGTCAGACGGCAGCTAAATCGATCACGCCGTCTTTGCCGCGAGGCGCGTGATCCGCACATGGCGGTCATGATGGGCCGTGGCGACTTGCAATCCATCGGCATGCAGGTCCATGTCGCGAGCAATGTTCGGAAGCTGAAAGCGGTGAAAATCTTTCTCGGCGTCGGGCTTCCAAAAGATTAAAAAGCCACCGTTGGCGCCGCCGCTGAGTCCCATCAGCGATCCGTCGGCAAGCCAATTTAATCGCCAGATAACTCCCTGGGTGAGGCCCTCGGCGATCAATTGCTTTTCGAGCTTTTGCGATTCCCAATCGAATAGCAGGACGATTGGCTCATGCACCGCGCCGAGCGGATTCGAGGCCTTGTGAAGTCCACCTGCGGCGAGCCATTTTCCGTCGGGACTTACGGCGATCGCCCGAATCCCGCCAAAATCGACGCGCTGGCCGTCGTTGAACGAATGGAGCGGCTTGGCGTCGAAGGTGCGGACTTCCTTGCCGGTCGCAACTTCCCACTGTTTGAGCACGCCCGTAAGATCGCCGCTGAGCACGAACTGGCCGTTGGGGTGAAACGCCACGTTGTAAACGTGACGCTGGTGACCGGCCAGTTCCCGAACCGGCGTACCGTCGGTGGCGTTCCACAGTCGAACCATATTGTCGTTGCCGCCACTGGCCAGCAATGTGCCATCGGGGCTGACATCGAGCGATCGAATCCATCCTTTGTGCGCGTCCACCGACCGGAGCGGAGTCGGAGCTTCCGCGGCAGATTCCCACCAAGTGATTTTGCCGTCGCAACCGCCGCTTAAGGCATGGCTGCCATCTTTCGAGTTCGTTAGCGCCCGAACCCACGTGTCGTGCCCGCCGGCTAGATCCGTCCGGGTGCCATCGGCTAGCTTGAAGCGTTCGACGAGCGCATCCTCAGAACCGCAAAATACGAAGCGGCCGGCCGGATCGAACCGGCACGCGTTGAGGGGTCGATCGTGCGGCCACTCGGACGTCACATGCGCTTGTTTCGGATCAAAACCTTCGGGCACCGCCATGCGTTTACTCGCTAAAATGATTCGATAATAATTCCGAGTTCTGGGGATTCACCACGGGGGCACGGAGACCACGGAGAGATATTCGTGGAACGCTTAAAGCACTAACGGCACCTGTCGTTCCAAATCAATCCCCCGCTCCGCAATTCATGACACAAGCATTCCTCGTAGGTCGATTCCAATAACCCCGGCCCGGGGTGTTTGTGAACTTCGATGGCCGCGGAACAAATAGCCCCCGTAAGTTCTTCCAAAACCAGCACCAATGAGTCTCCTCAATTTCCCCCGTGTCCGCCGTGACTCCGTGGTTCAATATTCTGATTGATGGGCGTAAGCTGCCGAAGGTATTCTGGAATCGTCGTTAGGTCAACAATTGCGAAACGGCGGTCACGGCGGGATCGGCGATCGGCATCGCGCGGCCGTCGATGTTAAAGGAACCGGCGGAATCGACACCGGCAGCCTGCAAATAGGTGTGGAACAGCTCACCGTGATCGATCTGTCCATCTTCCACGGCGGTACCATCGGCACTCGTCTTGCCGTAGACCGCTCCTCGCGGGATTCGGCAGCCCGCTAGACACACCGACCACGACTTCGACCAGTGGTCGCGCCCATAATACAGATTGATGTTCGGCGTTCGGCCAAACTCGGACAACACCACGATCAACGTGCTGTCGAGCATGCCCCGCGCCGCGATGTCGGCAACGAAACAGGCGAACGATTGATCGAACTCGCCCAGTTGTTCGATGTGAAAATTAAAATTCTCGTTGTGGGTATCGTAGTTGGAATGCGAAAGCTGCACGAAGGTGATGCCGCGCTCCAGCAACCGACGAGCGAGCAGGCAGTGGCGGCCAAAGTCGTGCTTGCCGTAGCGATCGAGATCGGCTTCAGGTTCGTTTGTGACGTCAAACACCTCACGCTGCTGCATGAGCTGGTGGGCTTGCTCGTAGGAGTAGGTGAACGCTTCGGTGACGGCGGTGCGGCGACGATTGAGGAACCGCTCGTTGACGGTTCGTCGGAAATTCTGGCGGGCGACATCCGATGCTTCGTTGATGGTCTCGGGCCGCACGGTGTTCTGCGGCGGGTTTCCATTTCCCAGATAAATGCTGGAATATTTGGGGCCGAGGTAGGCGGACTCATTGCCACGGCCGCCACTTCCGCCGGGCGTGATGAGTATATGTCCCGGCAGCGGACTATCGGCCGGCGCGAGCGCCTTGGCGGCAACGGCGCCGATTTGGGGATAATCGTTGGCAGGTGACTGCCGGCGGCCCGTCAGCATCATATAAGTGCCCTTGCCATGATCATCTTCGCTAGTGTTGACGCCGCGCGCGAGACACAAATGATGCATTTGTTGGGCGGTCTGCGGCAACAGTTCCGAAATGTGAATCCCGGGCACTGAGGTCGGAATGGCGCGGAACGGTCCGCCCGTCACGGTTCCGGGCTTCGGATCCCAGCTTTCGAGCTGGCTCAAGCCGCCATGCATGTTAAAGACAACGATTCTCTTTTGGTCAGATTGCAACTGCTGCGCAATCACTGGGTTGGTGAACACGCCAAGACCGCCGGTCATGGCCCCTGCCCCAGCAGCGGCCATCGTGCCCAAAAAGCGTCGCCGAGCAATTCCGTGCTCGGATGACATGCAGGCATAGTTGACGCTCATCGTTCGTCTCCTGACGTTGCTAGTGATTGAACCGAAACTCAGCCAGGTTCAGCAGGCTCCACACGAGCTCCTGGGCGGCCACGTTCCTGTCTGCCGTGCGGCTCGATAGATAGGTGACTACTTCCTCCGTTTCCGCTTCCGTTGGCAATCGCGAGAGCACGCCCAAATAAAGTTCTTCGGCCGCGATGCGCGGATCGGTCTGCTTGATGACTCGATCAGTGACGTTATTGTTCGACGGAGCGATCCAACTGTTCAGCACACCGCCGTTGGCCGCGAACAGTGCTTGATCGGCCGTCGAGAAAAAGTCGCCCTGCGGCTGTCCAGCGCCTGCGCCGTACAAGCCAACAAAGGTTGCTACGTTTGCCTTTAACTTATCAAAAGTTCGCTGCTCAAGGTCGACAGCGCGGGCGGCCAATTGTGCGGGATCTTGCTTCTGCTCGTCGGTCAGCGCAGCGGTTTTGTCTAGCTCCGCCACCTCAACTTGCCAGTAGCTTTCGTAGACGCCCGTTACGCGGAACACGCTCCAGCATAGTTGTTCGGGCGTAAGGGGTTTAAGCGCTGCCACGGTAAAATCGCGCGTCCACCGGTCAGTCAACTCCGCGACCACTTGATCGTACTGCGACTGCTTAGCTGCCACATCGGCCTGCGCGGCAGCCAGCGCCTGATTCGCAACATTCATGGCCTGCTCCCGTTCAGCGCGCTGCGCAACGGTAGCAACAACGGTCGCCTGCACGGCTGCAAGCACTTTGCCGGCCGCGTCTTGAGCCGCGGTGGCCGCGTCGATCTGCGTTTGCGTCTCGCCCATTTCGGACTGAGATGCCAGCGCCCGCTCACGCAGCTTTGTAGCGGCGTCGGCAAGCACGGCGTCGTCGGGCAGTTTCAGCCGCGCCGCTTCCGTAGCGTCGAACGCCGCCTGGATTGCCGCAACCAGCTCGGACCGCTTGGTGCCCTCGGCCCGAGCAGCCTCGAGTGTTTGCGTGGCTACGGTCATTGCGTTCGTTGCCGCGAGTACGTCGGCTTCAACCTTGGCGACGATTGGAGCGAAATCGGTCAGTTCATTCTGTGCCGCAACAAGCGCTGCATCGCAAGCGGGCACGGCCTGTTTGGCCAGGACGATGGCCTGATCGAGTACTGGAAGTCCAGCGACGCTGCGGGCGGTAGCCAGGCGGCGATCGAGCGCGGCCAGCGCCCGTTCATCGGCTGCCGCTTGAGTTCGCACCACCAACATGGCCTGCTCGGCCTGTTTGAAGGACGTTGTTAACGGGGTCACCTTCGTGAGTGCCGCATCAACTGGTGGTTTCGCATTGTTCCATGCGTCAGTAAGCGGCGGCATTGCCGCGGATTTTTCTTCGACCGCCTTGGTCAGCGCAAGGACTTCGGCGACCAATTGTTGTGAGCGTGCAACGAATTTCGCGGCGGCTTCGGCGAGTTCCTTGTCGTCCGCCAGCGCTTTGACCGCCTGCTCGGCGGCCGTTGCCGCCTGCTGCACCGGTTCCGCGACCGTCTGCTTCGCTTGAAGTTGGGCGGTCGCGTCGGCCGCGGCTTTGGTCGCTTCATCGAGCTTTGTCTTGGCGTCCGCGTACTGGGCCCGGACGGTATCAAGCTCACCGGCGACCGGCAACATCGCCGCCTCCGCTGCGTTCCACGCTTCCGACGCAGCCGCGTATGCTTCGGTCGATGCCTTAGCTGCTGCTTCCAGGCTCGGCCGCCGCTCGTCTAATTGAGCGACCTCGGCCGCCGCTTGCGATGCAATCGCGAGCAGGTCGGCCGGTGCATCAAACGGGCGTTGATAAACGTCGCTCAGCGCGATCTCGCGCAGGAAGCCGCGAATGTCGAAGTTCGTGGCCACGAAGTGCTCGCTCAGAATCCGTAGCAACGCGGGGTCGGTCGCCGGGTTGTCGGGATGATGCAAGTCGAGCGGATGCACTAGTCCGCGGCCAAGCATGTGCGCCCACAGGCGATTGACGATGTTATGGTTAAATGCCTGGTTCGACCCGTCGGTTGCCAGCTCGGCCAGCTTCGCCCGGCGACTGAATTTCGGAACCGCTTTGACGTTGTCCGCAGGTGCGACTTGGTACTCTTCGCCGGGTAGAAAGAATGGCTCGTCGATTATTAAACCATCGGGAATCCTGGCGCCGGTCCGCCGCTTCACGCCCAGGAACACCGATTCGAACGTCAAGTCATTGCCCGCCTTTTCGGCCTGAAGCGTAACCTGCTTGTCGCCTTCGGTGCGAACGATGGGGTACGTCGGCGCCACGAAGGCCAGCAAGCCGTGATAGTCCGATTGCAGGTAATCTTCGACGATCGGATGATCGTGACACTGGGCGCACTGCATGTCGCGCCCGAAAAAGATGCGGCCGATGTCTCGCGTCAACAAGTTCGGCTCGGAAGCTCGATCGAGCGCAAATCGCGCCGGCGGGCGCTGGGACGGATCGTCGCCGTCGGCCACTAGGATTTCTCGCGCGAGCACGTTCCAAGGCTTGTTCTCGCGGACCGCCTTCAGCAGCCAAGCTTGCCATTCATCAACCGTGACGTGCGTATTAGCGCGGCGTTCCATGAGCATCAGGTCGAGCGTCGTCGCCAGGTGACGTACATAGTGGGGCGACGCCATCAGTCTGTCGACGAGCCGCTCGCGTTTGTCAGGTGCCGTATCGGCAAGGAAGGCGCGAGCCTCGTCGGCCGTAGGAGGCATTCCGTTCAAATCGAGCGATGCTCGCCTTAGAAACTCGGCGTCGGAGCAGCGCTGTAGCTCCAGGCCGGAAAGCGGCTTGAGATGCCGGTCAATCAGCGAATGCAGCGACTCCGCGTTAGCGGCCCCAGTGACGAACTGGATGAAGGCAACGACCAGCATCGCCCGCCATGCGAGTGTGACCTGCGCTTTCATGCCGCGTCACCCCTGCGAGGAAGGAGGCCTCGGAAAGGGTGGGGGGCGATCAAGGACGACCGCCAACCGAGGCCTGCGGCATTACCGCCGCGCCCATCGTTATACCGCAAATACTGCCTTTGTCAACAAGTTATTTGCTGGTCTAAGTCGGTGACGGGCAGTACGTTGCGCGCATTTAGGCAATCTAGACCGTGCTTTATTGCACTCCGGCTCCCTCCTTCGCCCGCTCGATGGCAAAGTCAATCAATTCCTGACACCGAAAAAACCCTTCCCAGTAGTTGTGCCCTTGGCCTTTCGCAATGAGCAATTGAAACGCATCCTCGGCGCCGGCGGTTTTGTAGTGTTCTTCCAGCGCGGCGGAGTTTTCTTTGAGAGGTACGACTTCGTCGACGTCGCCGTGGATGATAAAGACGGGCACCTTGGCTCGGGCCAGCACTTCGGCGCGCTCGATGGGATTGTGCTCTGCCAGGTTGGCTTGTAGCTCTTCGGACGTTAGTCCGTACGCCGGCGCGGATCGCTCAATTCCTGGATAAGTGCGCAGGTCGAACACGGGATAGATCCCCGCGATGCCGGCGACTTTATCGGGGTTGGCGATTGCCCAACTACTCACCCAGAGGCCGCCGCGGCTGCGGCCAAGGAGACAAGGTTGTTTGCCGAAGCCGCGGTTCTCGGTAAGCTCGCGGTAGAGGGCCGTGCCTAGCTTCTGCCACTGTGGACTGCCATATGCTTCGCCGGCGTCGATGCCCGCCACCGCCACGCCGGCGGCGAGGAACTGCTCGTGCATCCAACTCTCGTGTTCGTCGGGATACCCAGGTAGTGTGGGGGCATACATGATCCACGGCTGCGGCTCGCTACGTTTTTCTTCGGGCGGCAGCAGGACGAACGCAGGGCGCTCGTCAACCAAAAACGACTCTCCCGGCAGGATCAGCTCCTCGACTGATTGCGTCTTCGCGGCCGGTTCATCGCCTCGAAGCAAATTGCCCCATGCGAGGGCCGCAATGCCGATAGCGAATCCGAGGACGAAGTTTTTCCACATGATGTAAGTTCCTATGAAATAGGGCGCCCACGCGCGAGCTGATCCCGAATCGAGAGTAAAATCGCTTCCAACTCTGTCCTTTTTTTTGCTAGACTGAATGTTCCCGCCACGGCGGCTCCACTCAGCATTATTACCAAATCGTCGGGCATGCTGCTATGAACCCGCGGGTCAGTGCCACCTCCGCTGCCGATCGGACCGTCACCCGCCGGTCAAGGAGAGCGCGTCTGGCCGTTCAGTTGGCGGCACTGGCCATGGGTTTGTACGCGGCGAACGCGATCGCGCAGGACGCCCAGCCATCCACCGCCGATCTTGATTTCTTCGAATCGCGTATTCGGCCGGTGCTCGTAAAGCATTGCTACGAGTGCCATTCTGCCAATGCCGAGACGCTCCAAGGAAACTTGCGACTCGATACCCGAAAGGCCACGCGACGCGGCGGCGACACGGGACCGGCGGTGACGCCGCACGACGTCGACGGAAGTCTGCTAATCGGCGCTCTCCGCTACGAGGGCCTCGAAATGCCGCCCGAGGGCAAACTGCCGGAGACGGTCGTCGCGGACTTTGTAGAGTGGATCGAGCGCGGCGCAGCCGATCCGCGCGATGGTCCCGCAAGCGACGAGGCGCCGTCCCGTGATGCGGGAATTGATTTCGAAGCGGCCCGAACACATTGGGCCTATCAGCCGATTCGACGACCCGCGATTCCGGACGTTCTTGACGTGGCCTGGCCGGCATCGCCGATCGACTCGTTCGTGTTGTCGCAACTGGAGGCGGCGGGACTTGCACCTTCGGCCCCAGTCGACCGCCGTACATTGATACGCCGCGCGACGTACGACCTCCACGGGCTGCCGCCCACCTTTGAGGAAGTCACCGCGTTCGTGAACGATACGGAGCATGGCGCTTATGAACGTGTGATTGAGCGCCTGCTCGCTTCGCCCCGCTACGGCGAGCACTGGGGTCGGCACTGGCTCGACGTCGCCCGTTACTCCGACACCAAGGGTTATGTCTACGATCGCGAAGAACGCCACTTCGTCCATTCGTCGCTGTATCGCGACTGGGTCATTCGGGCATTCAACGACGATCTGCCCTACGACCGCTTTGTGCTGCTGCAATTGGCGGCGGACCAGGTAGCGCCCGAGGATCCGAGCGCGCTGGCGGCGATGGGATTCCTGACGCTTGGCCGCCGGTTCTTGGGCGTCACGCCCGACATCATCGACGACCGCATCGACGTTGTCAGCCGCGGCTTGCTCGGCTTGACGGTCGGTTGTGCTCGGTGCCATGACCACAAGTACGATCCGATTCCAACGGCCGATTACTACTCGCTGTACGGGGTGTTTCAGAATTGCACCGAACGCCAAGTTGCCATTCCACGTCAGCCGGACGCTGCAGCGCCCACTGCCGATTTCGAAAAAGGTTTGCAAGAACGTTGGCAAAAGCTGCAGGATTTGACCGCCACCTACCGCGTCGAAGCCAACGACCGCATCCGCGTGCGGCTGAAGGACTATCTGCTCGCGCAACGAGAGTTGGAAAAGTATCCCGAACTGACTTTCAACCAGCTTATCACGAAAGACGAGCTTATTTCCGGTTTGGTGCGACGGTGGCAATCGCTGCTGGCAATTGCCGAGAAGGATGCAGACCCGGTCTTTGCCGCGTGGATTGCATTCAATCGGTTGCGAGACGATGAATTTGCAAGTCGCAGTCATGAAGTCACGCAGCAATTGCACGCGGAAGGTAACAAGCTCAATCCCCGGGTCGCCGACGCCTTCAGCCGTCCGCCAGATTCCATCGCGGAGGTTGCCGAGCGCTACGTCGCGCTGCTGGCGAACGTCGACACACAATGGCAGACCTTGCGCGAATCGCCCAAGCGCGAAAACCGGCCCACGCCGGAAGCGCTGCCCGACGCCAACGACGAACAGTTACGGCAGGCGTTTTACGGACCGAAATCGCCCTGCGTGATTCCCGACGAGCCACTCGTGGATACCGAGTGGTACTGGGATTACGCCACGCTGCTCGAACTATGGAAAGCCCAAAAGGAATACGATCAATGGCTGTTGCAATCGCCCGCGTCGAGTCCGCGCGCTGTCGTGCTCAACGATCACCCCGACGCGGTTGACCCGCATGTGTTTCAGCGCGGCGATCCAGCTAACAAAGGGGAAATCGTACCGCGCCAATTCCTCCAGGTGATTGCTGGTTCTAATCGCCAGCCGTTTACGAATGGCAGTGGCCGGCTGGAAATGGCGCAGGCGATCGTCGATCCGGCGAACCCGCTGACGGCCCGCGTGTGGGCGAATCGCGTGTGGCTCCATCATTTTGGCGCGGGCCTGGTGACCACGGCCAGCGATTTCGGGGCGCGTGCGACGCCGCCCAGCCATCCGGAATTGCTCGATTGGCTGGCGACTGAATTGATCGAGCATGGTTGGAGCACGAAGGCATTGCACCGCGCGATCATGCTCTCGGCTGCCTATCGCCAGGGGTCGCATGGACCGGCCGACGTTGTGGCGCTCAAGACGGCGCAAGAACGCGATCCCGAGAATCGCTTGCTGTGGCGGATGAACCCGCGACGGCTGAGCTTTGAGCAATTTCGCGATACCCTCCTCTCACTTTCCGGCGAGTTAGACCTGACGATGGGCGGCAAAGGCACCGATCTATTCGGCTTGCGGCGCTCGGTTTATGTGACGATCGACCGTCAGTTTCTGCCGACGGTCTTGAGTGTGTTCGATTTCGCCAATCCCGATTTGCATTCTCCGCAGCGCACCGAGACGACGACTTCGCAGCAGGCGCTCTTCGCGCTGAATCACCCCTACGTCGCGGGACGCGCCCAGCAGATTGCCGCCCGAGTCGCTGCCGACACGAGCGATTCTTCGGCTGACGGCGCGTCGCGCATCTACCGGCTGGTGTTGCAGCGCGATCCTTCGTCGGCGGAGCTGCAAGCGGCCGATCAGTATCTGGTCGATGCCGAAAAGAACCTCACCGCTGCCGCGCCCCCGACCAACACGAAAGATTGGAGCTACGGGTTTGGGGAACTCGACGAGCTGTCGGGCCAAGTGAAGTCCTTTCAACCACTTCCGCATTTCACCAATGCCGCGTGGCAAGGCGGGCCGAAGTGGCCCGACGCTACGCTCGGTTGGGTCCAACTGACAGCGCAGGGCGGGCATACGGGCAACGATCACCAACATGCTGCCGTGCGCCGCTGGACGGCGACGACGCCCGGCACGGTTACAATCAGTTCCGAGATCGATCATCCGTTCGCCCCAGGGGATGGCGTGCGGGCGTGGATTGTTTCCAGTCGGCATGGCGTCCTCAAATCGGCGGCGGTTCACAATCGTCGCGAGCGGCTCGATGTTGAAGCGCTCAGCGTCGATCCGGGCGACACGATTGATTTTGTCGTCGACGTTGCTGGCAACCTGAATTGCGACCAATTCGCGTGGGTTCCGACCATGACTCAGGCAGTGAGCGGCACTGCATCGTCGCCGGAGACCGCTCCCACGTGGAATGCCGCTGAAGATTTCTTCGGCCCTCCAATGGAAATGCTCTCGCCAACCGAGCAATTCATCCAACTGCTGCTCATTTCCAACGAACTTATGTTTGTCGATTAAGACCATGAATAGCGACCTACAAAATTATTCGCCGCTGGTCAGCCGTCGCGAGATGCTCAAGCGGTCCGGCGTTGGGCTGGGCATGCTCGGTTTGGCCGGCGTGCTGAGCGATAACGCGACGCTGTGCGCTGGTGCTACCGCTCCGCGGGGCTTGCAGTCGCCCCATTTTCCCGGCCGGGCGAAGCGGGTGGTCCATTTCTTTCTCAACGGCGGACCGTCGCACGTCGATACGTTCGATCCCAAGCCCATGCTGGAAAAATACGCCGGCCAGCCGTTGCCGCAGTCGTTCGCTACCGAGCGCAAGACCGGCGGCGCGCTGCCGTCGCCGTTCAAGTTCCAAAAGTACGGCCAGAGCGGGCTCGAAGTGAGCGAGTTGTTTGCTCGCACCGCGGCGCATGCGGACGAGATCGCCGTCATCCGCTCGATGTACGCTCAGGTTCCCAATCACGAGCCGTCGCTGCTGCTCATGAACTGCGGCGACGCGGTGCAGCCGCGCCCGAGTGTCGGTTCGTGGGTGCTTTACGGACTGGGCAGCGAGAATCAAAATCTGCCGGGCTTCATTGCGATGTGCCCGGGCGGGTATCCGGTTTCGGACAAAGCCAACTGGCAATCGGGTTTTTTGCCGGGGATGTTTCAGGGCACCTTCATCGATCCGCAACATCGCGAGATCGACAAACTGATTGAAAATGTCCGCAGTCCGCACGCTTCGACAGGGATTCAGCGGCACCAGCTTGAACTGCTGCGCACGCTGAACGCGGAGCACCGCGCCACTCGCCACGACCCACGGCTGGAAGCGCGGATCGAGTCGTTCGAGCTCGCCTTTCGCATGCAAACCGAAGCGGCCGAGGCGTTCGACATTGCCGGCGAGCCGCAGCATATCCAAGACATGTACGGCGCGAGCGTGCATGGCCGGCAGACGCTGATCGCCCGCCGGCTGCTCGAACGGGGTGTGCGATACGTGCAGTTGTGGCATGGCGCGGGGCAGCCGTGGGATCATCATGGCGATATCGAAAAAGGCATCCGCGCCACATCCGCGGAGATCGATCAACCGATCGCCGCAATGCTCACCGATCTCAAGCAACGCGGCATGCTCGAAGACACGCTGGTCATCTGGGGCGGCGAGTTTGGCCGAACCCCGGTTTCCGAAGGAGGCACCGGCCGCGACCACAACCATTACGGCTTCACCGTCTGGATGGCCGGCGGCGGCGTGCGCGGCGGCACCGTCTACGGCGCGACCGACGACTTCGGCTTCAAGGCGGTCGAAAACCGAACCAGCGTCCACGACCTGCACGCCACCATCTTGCACCTGTTGGGCTTCGACCACGAGCAGCTCACCTACCGCTACGCGGGCCGCGACTTTCGGTTGACGGACGTGCATGGTCGGGTGGTGCGCGAAATTGTGGCGTAAGAGAGGCGGAGGGTGAGGTTGCTGGAGGCTGGGGGCGGGGGTAGGAATTTGGGACATTTGACCTCTGACCTCTGGGGAGTCGAGTTTTGGCACTTGGCGGTGATTCATGCTTCTGGGTGTTCGGCACACCCCTGTAGCGTCAAAGCGGCGTCGCAATCTGTCTCCAACATCGATGGGCACTGACACAATTGGTTTCTCTCACATTCTGCGCGCAACGGTAGCGGCAGGCTGCTGGCGGACCCTTTGCCGCCGACGTGGCGCGCACCGCGAGCGGCGTCCGATGCGGAATTCGGAAGGCGGAGTGCGGAATTTAGGGGAGGGGCGACTGAAGCAGAGAATGGCCGAGCTACTCTCGCTGCTCGCTCCTCAACCCGCACTCCTCCACGGGCGGTGGACGGTTGTGAAATAGCATGGCGTAGGCGCTCCTGAGTGGGTGGATGTATTCAGAAGTACACCATACCAGAAGGGTGGCACTTTTTCAAGCACGAAGTTCGGGGAAGAAAGCGGACTTGGCACCGCTGCGAGCCAGCAGTGATACCCGGGCCGTTCCTACTTAGCCAGACAACCATCCTGGCACCAGTCCGGCAACGCGTGATTTGGCTGCGAAAGAAAAGTGCGATTACATTGCATCTGATGGATTTTCGTGAATTCGGTGCTGAATTGCATTGCAGATTCTGTCGACGACGCCGTCGATGTTCGCCGCGTTCTTCTTGGCCTCCTCCCAATATTCGGATCTGTAATTATGATCGCCGCGGTTTGGTGACGTTTCGGCATAGCCAAACCCCTCCATGTCCGCGAGAGTTTTGAGTTCTTTTAATAGATCATGGATTTCTTGCGGGTAGAACGGCTTGTTCAGATACATTTCCTGTTCGAACTCATTCATCGCATTCTCTAATTGGCCTAATCTTCGTTTATGTCGATCAGTTGGTAGTTCAGTTAGGTCGCAGCGGTCCTGCAATGGTCGAAGATTGTTGGCTCTCGACTTTAACCAGTACGCCTTTTCCCAAATCCGCATGAGAATCTTGTATTCGTTTTCCACTTGGAGACGATACTTGAGCTTGGTTTTTTCGACGAAAAGAGTTGTGACCGAACCGACAAATGCGGAAATTATCACGGTCAGCATGGTCATGCCCACTTCGTTCATTAGTAGCAGTCCTTATCGCATGCCCCACAAACTTGGGGCTATTCACCTTGTAATCGGTGTGCCAAACCAAGCCGCCCACTGCGTAAGCCCCAGAAACTTGGATGCTATTCACCAATCTTCGCTGATGATGCAGTCGCACACCTCCTGCGTACGCCCCAGAAACTTAGATGCTATTCACCTTTGTGTCGCTCCTTTCAGCCCGCCACGGCCCTGCGTACGCCCCAGAAACTTGGATGCTATTCACCGAACTAACTTTCGTCACGGATGATATTCTCCCTGCGTACGCCCCAGAAACTTGGATGCTATTCACCTGGTGGAACGGCGCTAGCTATGCCGTCTACCCTGCGTACGCCCCAGAAACTTGGATGCTATTCACCCGACGCAGTGAGGAAGCGAATCACACAGTCCCTGCGTACGCCCCAGAAACTTGGATGCTATTCACCCCTCCCACCGTAAGATGGGGCGCCGCAATGGTTAAGTGCAAATCAACGCAATAAAAAAAGGAGCATTCAGTGAGCGTCGGGCCAGGGCGGTAATTCGTCACTTACAGCCAGACTTCTCAACCTTTAGGCCACGCAGATTGGCCTTCGACCACCTGAGGCGCTTGCACGAATGCTAGCCTCGTTTAAACGGTGGCCTCAACACTGAATCACGATGTCAAAGAACCATTCTCAGTATCCTGTGCTTGTAACCGTTCACGGGGTGGAAAACCTGCAAAACAAGGTGTTTTTTTATGGTTCGATTGTCGCGCGAATGAATTGGCAGACAAGCGGTACTATTTTTGGGCATATGCGCAAGATTATTTTTTGTGGAGGTCGTAAACCAGCGGGGGAACTGCTCTTCCGTTTTTCTCCAACCCCATCTATGCCCGACCCGTGAACGGTTACCCTGTGCTTGGACCTGAGTGGCGATAATCTTGTCGATGTCGAGTATAGCAAGGTTTCGGGCCGCGTTATAGTCGGGGTCACAGGTGAATTCGCACTTCGCGCAAGTGAATCTGGTTGTGCCGAAACTGGTGCGGTTTCGGTCACGGAACGCGCGAGTGAAATCGTGATTGATGTGCCCGCATTTGCTGCAACGCTTGCTCGTGTTTCTAGGATTCATTTTGCGGAGCGTTATCCCGGCTTGTTCGCATTTGTATTCCAAAAATTGTTGCAACTGATGATAGCGCCACCGCGCTCCCAAGAAACTCCCAGTAAGGTGCTCCTTTAATCCTGTTAGATCTTCAATTTGTACCACGCTCGCTCCATGATTGGCGGCGAAATCAACCACCGCTTTGGAGAGTTGGTGATTGAGCGTGGTGTAGGCGTCGTGAATTCGTCCTTCAAGCTTCTCGATCGGCTGCAGGTGGCGACGACGCCCATGCCCTGATCGGGCCGTGTCGGCCGTGAGGGATGACCGCCCACCCGTCAGCATCTGTCGGCGGCGAGCCATTGTTTGTGTCTGCAACGAACGAATACGCGCCGCAATTGCAGCGAATTGACGATATCCGAGTCGGGCGTGCCCATTGCTGATGGCAGCGTAGAGTGGACAGGCGAAACCAAGATCGACTCCGACGACAATAGGGGTGTCCGACTGCTTTACGGGTTCTGCGGGAAAGTCGTAGGTGACATATAGCCACCAAATGTTTTGACGCTCATCGTGCTTTATTTCAAAACAACGTTGGCGATAGCCCGCCATTAACTGGTCGCTGTTGTCGAGTAGTCTGTTCAGGATTGCCCGTTCGCCGTCGTGAAGCTTCCCCGTCGCCAACACGATCCGGGGATACGGCTGGCGACGGATGACGAGATCGAGTTCCACGTCGCCGGAATCTAGCCGCTCCATTCTTCGGCGAGGTGTTTTCGATTTAGTTCGAAATTCGGGTGTGTCATCGCAGCGAATGGGAATTGCCATGTTGTTGCGGAAAGTGGGTAGCGATGCCTTGCCCCGAATTACGTCGCGCCACTTCGATTTGCTCTTGATAGCGCCAAGTTTGTATTGCGAGAGAGCGCCACAAACTGCGTCGCAGAGCGCGCCCGTTTTGGAAAACGTATCCAATCCAGTTGGTTCCTCACCTTCTCCGATCAGAAGCTTGCGTAACTCGCGATTCATCTCGTTCGGATTCCGCGTCTTGAATTCATCATGGCGGCCGCTACGGAACAGGTGAAAATTGAGGTAGCTTTCGCTCACAATGAGATTCGCCAATCGGAAGACGCGATATCGCACGTCGCGAAGTACCTGAGCTAACTCTTTCCAAGACATTTCTCCTGCGGGCTTAATAATCCGGAGCCGCATTACCTTCTGATGTCGGGCTGGTTTTGTATCGGCCATTGGCGTATTGAGCGAGTTGCAAAGCAGTGGACAAAACTCGATAAGATGCGAGAGAGTCGGGCCGGAGGAGTGGCGTTATTCTATCGCAAGTGGGGGCGGGGGGCAAAATGGGCGCGGGAGCTTCGTTTGCCGGGGGCTCCGCTGCGCTGCGTGGCAAGCGGGATTGTTTGTAGTTCCGCCTTTAGGCGGCACATGGATTCGCCGCCTAAAGGCGGGACTACAAACGAATGCCCCTCCCCCGCGGACGGGGGGAGGGGAATCGTTGTGTCTCCGCTGCCGCGGCTAAGAACGCATCGGGTGCCACTGGCTTTGCCAGTGCGGATTCACTGGCAGAGCCAGTGGCACCCCTGTTCCCGCCACTAAATCATTTGCGCTACGCAGTTGCTGGTTCCCGTTTCATATTGAGCGCTTCGCGTAGCGAGGCCATCGCGATTGGTTTCACCAGATGGCGGTCGAAGCCGGCTTCGGCGGTGCGGCGGCGGTCTTCGTCTTGGCCCCAGCCGGTGGTGGCCACCAGGGCCAGCTCTTGGCCCCACGGTTCTTGCCGCATGCGTCGTGCGGTTTCGTAGCCGTTCAACTTGGGCATGCCGAGGTCCATCAGCACGATGTCGGGCTGGAACGTTCGACCGACCTCGAGCGCCTCCAGACCGTCGTGCGCGCGGCGGACGTCGTTGCCCATCAGCGTGACCAGGCGGCTGAGGCTTTCGAGGGCGTCGGCGTTATCGTCGACGACTAGAATTCGTCGTTTCGCCATCAAGGGCGAATCATGGGAGTTGTGCGGCGCGCCGTTGACCGCGGCGGGTGGCTCGGGCAGGGCTGGAAGCCGCAGGTGGAAGGTCGTGCCGCAGTTCCGGCCGCGACTTTGCACTTCGACGCTGCCGCCGTGCATCTCAACCAGCCGTTTGACGAGCGTGAGGCCGATGCCCAGACCCGTGTGACCGCACTCACTGCTTTCGTTGATTTGGGCGAACATCTCGAACACGCTGTCGACTTTATCCTCCGGGATGCCGATGCCAGAGTCGGACACCGTAAACGTGACATCGTTGCCCGTGTGCTGGGCGGTTAGCTCGATGCGGCCTTCGCGCGGCGTGTATTTGGCAGCGTTGTTCAGCAGATTAGTCAGCACCTGGGTCAGGCGGTTCGCATCGGCGTATAGCAGCAACCGCTTCTCGGGCAAGCGGACCGTAAACTGGTGCTCGGCTTCTTCCATCAAAGGCTGCGTTGCTTCGACGGCATTGCGAACGATATCGGCCAACTCGACTTGGCTCTTCCGTAGTTCGAGTTTGCCGCGGGTGATGCGCGATACGTCGAGCAGGTCGTCGATCAATCGAACCATGTGTTGCGTCTGCCGCTTCATCATGGAGCGGACCTCGACCCCGGTTTGCGGATCATCGGCAGAGGCATCGAGCAATTCGAGGCCCATGGAAATCGGCGCCAAGGGGTTGCGCAGCTCGTGGGCGAGCGTGGCCAGAAACTCGTCCTTGCGTCGATCGGCGTTTCGCAGCGCGAGCTCCGTGCGCTGGCGCTCCGTTTCGTCTCGAAAAATCAGCACCACGCCCGTCGTGTGCCCTTCTGAATCTCGCACGGGTGCCGCGCTGTAGGCGATTGGCATCGCGTGCCCGGTGCATGAAGTGAGCACGAGCGGCGACCGTTCATGCACGACGCGGCCCTCGTGCAGCACGCGGTCGATCGGGCGTTCGGTATTCGCTTGCCCGTCCTCGCGGTGGATCGCGAACACTTCCCACCACGGCTTTCCCTCCGAGTCGGCCAGCTTCCAGCCGGTCATCGTTTCGGCTGCCGGATTCATGAGTGTTAGCCGGCCGCTGACATCGGTTACGAGCACGCCGTCGGCCATGCATGACAAGGTTGTGTGGAGGCGCTCGCGCTGCGACGTGGCTTCGAGTTGTTGCTCATGCGCCCGCCGCTGTGCCACGGTCCGCATGTGGCTGATGACACCTACCGTAATGCCAACTAGATAGTAGGTGCTGGTCGCGATAATGGATGACAGGTTGGGTTCCAACAGGCCCCTCGGCGTGTTGAATACATAACCATGCACCAAGTGCAACAGCACGAGCGAAAGGAGTGCGGGCCCGATTCCACCGACCCAAGCCGCGACCAGAATGGCACCGATGAAGATCGCGAAGCTCTGCTTTCCCATGACGGGGTCGAGCAAGGTCCGCAGCGCGACCGCTACCGCGACGATGATCATCGCGACCACATATCGCCGCCAATTGGACCGGATCGCTTGTAGAATCACCGGCCTGAGAAGAGATTGAGGGTGCGACATTCGTTTACGGCCCGAGTTCGACGCTACTTAGCCATTTTGTGTAATCCCACAGGGCGAGTAAAGGTCGAAATCCCTTGCCAGGGGGATTTGGCGCAAAACATCGGGCGAAGTCACGTTGTGCGTCGTCGGCCAGCGGGGCGGGCAGACAACTCGAACCTAGAAATTCGCGGTCGAAACCGGCATTTACCGGGAATAGATTTGCTTATTCCAACCGAATTTGAATACTGACCCTTAGCTGCTGTTACTCTTAACAGGAGGTCTGGCCATGAGTTGCCGATCGGCGTTGATTCTTGTCGCGGTCCTCACGGGGACCACTTTTCCACTTCCGGCCGCCGCGGCTCCGCGCGACGGGCGACCTGAGGGCGGAGCCTTTCCGTCTGAAGTCCGCCGACTGCTCAGCGACGCCGAGCGCGCGGAGCTTGACGGCGATTCCGGACGGCGCGAGGCTCTCCTGAACGACGCTTTGGCGATCGACCCAAATTGCAAGCTGGCCCGCTGGCAATTGGGGGAGATCCAAGTCGAGGACGGTTGGCAAAAGGTAAGCGACGTGCAGCGGCAAACGGCAGCCGACCCGCGCTATGCCGAGTACACACAGTTGCGTAGCCAGTACGGCCAGACGGGGGATGGGCACTTGGCACTCGCCCGGTGGTGCAAGCGGCAGGGGCTTGCGCAAGAGGCCGGCTTTCATTGGGCGGCCGTTCTCACTTATCAGAGCAATCACGAGGAGGCCCTTCGTGAGCTTGGAAAGCAGTGGGTCAATGGCCGCCTAGTCACCTACGACGAGCGCGTCGAGATGCAGCGCGCCCAGCGCGAAGCGCGCAAAGAGAGTCGCCAGTGGTCGGCGAAGCTGGCCGGCTGGGAACGAGACATTTCGGGAAACGATCTGGTCGCGCGGCCGGAGGCACTTTCCGCAATCCGCTCGATCGACGATCCGCACGCGATTCTTGCGCTCGAAGAAGCGACGCTGGCGGTCGAGGAGAATGATCAGCGGGCGATCGAGCGATCGCATTCGATCGGGCTGGCGTTTACGGAAGCGCTCGACGCGATGGAAGGTCAATCGGCCGCCGACTCGCTGACCCGTCACGCGGTGTACGCACCGTCGCCGGAGGTTCGCTACGCAGCCATCGACGCTTTGAAGGGCAGGTCGCACTACGCTTACGTGCCGCAACTGCTCGACGCCCTGTCGATGCCGATCGAGTCGTCGTTCTATATCACGACCGACCGCAACGGCAGCGTGTATTACTATCACGAGTTGTTCCGCGAAGGGGTGCTTGCCGATTCGCTGATCGAAAATCAATTGACAATTCGGCAAGTGGACCATAAGGGAATCCAAGCTCAAGTCGGGATTAATCAGGATGGTGAAGTGGAGCGGTTTAACCTTCGCAGAGAATCGGATAATTCCGTAGCGAAGAAGAAGACTAGAGTTGCCGCAAAGGGCCGAGCGCGGTTTGCGAATGCAGCGGTCCGTACTGAACAGCAAGTGGCGCGGGAGAATCAATCGAAAGGAGCACTTAATTCACGCGTGGCAACCGTGCTCGAACGAAGCACCGGCCAAGACTACGGCACCGATCCGCGGGCCTGGTGGGACTGGTGGCAAGAATATAACGAATACGATGCGCCGGAAGAGCGGACGACCTATGAATACAGCTACGTCGATAGCGACAACTACATTTACCGAGTGCCGAGCGTGTCTAATTATTATGCCCCGAAGTACGAGCCGCCGCCTCCCGGTAAATACTCTTGCTTCGCGGCGGGCACGCTCGTATGGACCAAGTCGGGCCAACGGCCGATCGAGTCGTTAGAAATCGGCGAATTGGTCCTTTCGCAGGAGGTTGAAAGCGGCGAGCTTTGCTTTCAACCAATCATCGGGCGGACGCTACGGCCGCCGAGCGAAATGTTGAAGCTGGTGTACGCCGGCGAGGCACTGCGAACCACGCTGGGGCACCCTTTATGGGTCGCCGGCGCGGGTTGGCAAATGGCCAAAGAGATCGACGAAGGCAACGTGCTCCACACCGTAAGCGGCCCGGTCTCGGTCGATTCAGTCGAACCCGACGGCGAGGAAGCGGCGTATAACCTAGTCGTCGCCAACACGAGCAACTACTTCGTCGGACAGCAGGGCGTGCTGGTTCACGACAATACGCCTCGGCCGCCGACCGAGGCGACGGTTCCGGGGTGGATCGGTGGGGATGAGTAGGGCTGCGCCGCTAGCGTGCCAATGTGACAGACTTTGCGTCGGGACGTGGTATACTGCGAAGGGATACCTCGGAACGCATTGGAGCGCAATCATGGTTCATTTCAGCGGCCAATTTGATGGGCGGGTGATCACTCCGGACGAACTAGTGGAGATTCCCGTGAATACTCCACTACGGATCAGAGCATTGAACCTGTGTCGGAGCATACGTCCCAGCCAGTCGAGTGGACGCGCTTGCTCGATCTAGCGAACCAATGCGCCATTCAAGGGCCTGTGGATTTGGCCGAGCGACACGACCATTACGCTCACGGGAAGCCCGTGGAATGATCGTTCAATTCGTCGATACGTACTACCTCCTGGCGCTGGTGAATTCCAGCGACAAGGATCATGTCGCGGCCGTCGAGCGCAGTCGGGGACGCGTCGGCCGACTACTAACAACGACATGGGTGTTGGTCGAATTTGCAGACGCGCTGTCGGCCGTGAACTCGCGCACCCGCGCCGCGCGTTTTATTCGAGGATTTGAGGCGGAGGCATTTGTCGAGGTGGTTGCACCCATTCTCGAGCAATTTCACCAAGCACTCGACCGCTACGAACGACGTCCCGACAAGGAATGGTCCCTGACGGATTGCATTTCTTTTCTGCTAATGGAAGAGCGCGGCATCCCGGATGCGCTCACCGCGGACCATCACTTTGAACCGGCGGGATTCCGGGCGTTGATGCGCGAGTCTCGAGCGTAAGCTCAAAACTGCCGCGGAACCAATCGAGCAGACGCAACCTACAGAATTGCCTCGCTCGCCTGTTCAATCACAATTTGTCCGGCGTCGGCGGTTGATCGACGGCCGGCGTTGTACGAGCCAGACCGCGGCGGCGGCCGCCATCCCGATCGCGGGCGCGCCAGGCTCCGGTACGGCTAGCGAGTGGCACTCCCCCTCTGCGTGGGCGAACAGCGTGAACACAACTCCAATTTTGGGGCGGAGCAACGTGCTGCCATGTTGGACGGCGCCCCTACCGTAATTGGCGCCGGGTTCATAGGTTTCATACGTTTCTCTGATGCCCGTTAGCACTCCATCGATTCGCAACCTCGTGCCCGTATAGACCTCCGCCTCATCAAGCGGGTTGCCCCTGTCTCCAGTGGCCAGCGCGTACCAACTCCACTCCCATTTCCAATTGAGCACGACTGGGGCTGGCGTGACGTTGGTCAGAGTAAGCACTTTAAGTACTCGGCTCTCTGCCTGGGCGTCACCTACCGGTGCCGACCAGCCAGAGGCGGCAGCTTCGACGAACAAATTCGTTCCGACCGTCCCCACGCCCCGTTCGCCGGGAGTGGCAATGCTGGTGTAGAACCCGGAACTGCCTGCATTTCCGTGGAATTCTCCGGGGCCCGCACTTGGACCGTCTGCGTCGGTCATGGCGCCCACAAAATACGCGCCGCCCAGTGACAAGTTGGTGCCCGGATCTAGGAAATCCACAATGGTCAACCTTCCCTTCGCTCGGCCTCCAAATTGCGCGTCGCCATATGCATTCGGCGAGGTGGAACACAACACTGCCAGGCAACCCGAAATCCAAAACGCAAACCACAACCGTGGGTTAAACATGACTGTCTCCTGCTTTGGAACGAAGAGAGCCCAAGGCGAATTTCAGAAACGTCATCCCAGACGGCCGTTGTCAGCGACGCAGCGCGCGGGCAACTGCTATTAGCAACATGGGCATGATCGCTATACCACACAACGCGGCAGACGAGGGTTCTGCAACTTCCGGGAGGCTGGCCTCTGCGAAACCATACAATTCCGCAAAGAGTACGACTTCAATTTTCTCACCGACGGCAAGTTCAAAATAACCATCAGCCGTATTGGTGTCCGTAATCAAACCACCTGGAGGAAACTCCACTACTCGTGTTTCGGTCTCATGGCTGAACGCGCCTATCGCAAAACCTTGGGTACCATAGGTCTCCGAGCTTTCGTACACCGGATCATCGCCGTACGCCAAGTAAGAGTAGGCACCCTCCCATTTCCACTCGACCAGAACGGCGGTCGTCCAGGTATTGGTTAACTCGAGTACGGCGGACCCGCGTTCATAGCAGAAAATTTCACCCTGGGGAGAAACCGCACCCTCAATTCCAACAAAGACCTCCGTCCAGGCGCCGGGAAGCACAGTTCCACCATCCACAAAGCTGGCGCGGGACTCTTCGAACTCGCTTCCCCGGCCGCTGGCGGGAGGGGAAGCTGCCACCGGTGTCAACTTCCCCGGCCCGGCGTCATGATCGCCGGTCAGCGCCAAAGGCGAGGCTATGCCCGACACCGATTCGGTGACGTAGTCGATCACAAAGCGGCCCCGCTCAGATGACAGGAACCCCGTGGTAGCCTGCGCGTCACTTGCCAAGAGCGCGACAAGTAGACCAATAAACAGTCGGGTATACGCTGACATTAGGCACCCCCACAAGAAAGAGACGAAAAGAAATGCTCGCTACAGTGCCCTCCTCTGTTATCCTGTCCCGATAGCCCCAACCCGCCCCCGCGGCCGCACGAGCGGCATTCTAAGTCTTTGTCAAACCAAATGCAATCATTTCGAGAACAGAAAAGGCAAGCACACGGGATTTGCCGTCGTGTGAATCATTGGCGGAACCCCGGGGAAACCAATACCGTAGTTCCTTCCCGGCGTCTCTTATCGTTACGACCGCGGCGGCTCAGGCCGCGGCGGCGGCAACTCTTCCACGGTTGGATCGGCGGGCGGTTCGACATCGCCTGCCGGCTCGTCCTCGCGGAGTTTCGCTTCGCGGACCATGTCGAGTTCCACGTGGAGCGTCATCGTGTCGTCGATGCAGGCGAGGTGGGCTGCGCCGCCGCGGAACCAATCGAGCAGCGGCATGTTGAAGTCTTGCGGTAGCTCGGTGAGGGTGAATTGGTTCGGGCCTTCGACAGCGGTTGAAACCCAACGCGACAATCCCTCGGCTGGCTCGATGAGAACGTACCGGCCGTCAAGCGGGCAGACGAACTGGCCGTCGATCAGTTCTTCGGCAAGCTCGCGGGACTGGTCGATCGGCACGCCAAGCTGCACGGCCAGCGAGTTCATAAATCGGCTGCCGGCAGCGGAGGCCTGGCGGGCGCGGGTGTAACCGAACTGCGACACAACGTTGCCCAAACCGCCACTGGCAAAATCGCCGATCGATAAACGCACTTGCGCGGGGCTCGGGTCTTCGATAATCGACAGTTGCGGGCCGACCTCTGCCAGCACGTCGCGCTTCATCGAAAAGACGAAGAAATCGTTGCCGGGCCGGACCCAAATCGGCAGCCAACCCTCCGTGCGGAGAAGTCCGTCGCGGTCGACGGGTCCGCGAACCGGGCCGACAAATCGCTCCAAAAAGTGCGGCCGCGGCCAAATGCCGACGTAGCCGCTGATCGCTTCGGTCCAGCCGCCTAAGAGCGACAGGCCGCCTTGTTGAACTTCAAACGGAGCCTGACTATCGCGCACCGCGCCGAACACGTGGATCGGTTGGTCATCGCCCAGTAGTCCGTCGAGGACGACCTGCCCCGCGACAACGTCGCCGGGAACCGGCGGCACGTAGGCGTTTGTGGGCGGGCCGAGTTTCTCGGTCCACGAGACAAGCTGACTCGAAGAACAGTCACCCAAGCTGCCGTCGATCGTAACGTGATCGAGATCGGTGTCGGGAACTTCCCGTCGATGAAACGCCAGCGCGATCGGCGGCATGTGGCCCGCTTCGCGGTCAAGCGTCTCGGCGAATTGCGCATAGCGGCCTTCCTCGGCGGGCGATACGCTTGCCACTTCCATGTCGGGGATCGGCACGAAGTAACCCGGTTCGCCGCGGAGGCTATCGATCAACCGGCCTTCTTCGTCTTGCGTTAGCTTGCTGCCGTCGGGGTGAATGCCGAAGGACTCCGGCAAGAACTGCGTATCCACAAGATCCTCGCTCGACTTCCACTGGACCCCTTCGTGCTCGGCGGTGAGCTGTGCAAGGCGCAGCAAACGGATTTCTTCGGTCGCGCGTAACCGGCGGTCCAACTCGATGCGGTACTCGGGGCTGGTGAGATTCGCGAAGAACGGTTCCGACAAAAACGCGAAGGCCGTTAGCTCGCCGTCGATCGGATGCCGCTCGCGGGCCGCAATGAAGCCTGGGTCTTGCGCGAGAGAGCCGGTGCCCTGCCCCGCTGCCAGAAACTTCTCGATGAGCTTGCGCGACGTGCAGACGAGATGGTAGTCGCCGTCCTGGATGTAATAAGAACGAACTCGGCCATCCTTCGTAGACAAGTACGACACTTCGCGACCGTCGATCTCGACGGTTGTCTCCGTGGCGTCGGGGCGTTTTTCCATCGCCTCCTCGCGCTGTGATTTGATGTCGCGCGCGAGCAGGAAACTACTACGGGCCTCGAACAAGATTCCGGCCGCCGCGCCGTCGCGGACGTAGGGGTCGAGTCCGATGATGGCGACGTCGGAAATCACCCGCGGGCCAAGCACCCGGGCCAGGGCCGATTGGCGGAGCGCGAGCATTTGCTCCATTTTGTCATCGCCGCCACGGCGGATGCTGCGGAGCATGACCATGTTTTGCAGATCGCCCTGCCAGCGAGCGTTGAAGTCGCGGAACCACAGATAGTTCGGGAAGTTGCCGAAGCGGACGTAGAAGCACTCGGCGGGCACGTGGGCGGCAATGGCTTCTAGCTCCACACCTTCGGGCACGGGCGGCGCCGACAACGGCGGAGCGGAATCGGCCGGTCGCAAGGCGATGTCCGCCGGGCCGGCATCGAACCGACCGAGCATCAAGTCGCGCGAAATGTTGGCGCGATAGGCTTCGTCGGCGAACAATTTGGGCAGTAGCGTTCCGCCCTTCTGCTGGTCGCGAACCAAAAGCTCGCGCGGCTCGGGCATCGTTACGCCTAACCGCTCGGCCCACAATGCGGTGAGATACGTCTGCGCGGCAGCGGGGTACTCGGCTTCTTTGTGAATCCGCTCGTACATCGCGGCGTATTCTCGCCACCATTTTTCAAAAAGATCGCGATGCTGTCGGTCGCGGCGCTCGGTGCGCGCGGAATATTCGACGCCATCGGGCGCGAAGATAACGAGGTCAAGCGGCTCGTCGCCGCGAAACAGAAAGTAGAACGTCACTTGTCGGGGCGATTCGATGCCCACAATCTGTCGCAAGAACGCCCGCACCGGCGCGGTCTCGAGCACGGGATAAAACACCCGGCCGCTGCGTTCGGTAATCGCAAAGCGGTCGTCGCCGGCTGGTGAACTACTTGCGCCGGGCCGCACATCGACCGTTACCTTGGCAACGCCCCAGGGATCGCCGGCAAAGGCTTCGACGCGGACCGCTGCACGCGCGGCGTTTGCCGCGAAGACGCAAGCGAGGGTAAGAAGTAGCCGTGGGGTGTGGCTGAAAGGGCGCATGGCGGGGCACCTTGTGGGCAAAGGGGTGACGCGCGACCCGCGTCAGGGAGGTCAATCGGTTATGCTATGCGGAACGGGGCTTGCAGGCCAGGATAGCACTGAAAACGAATCGTGAGAGTTTCGGAGAAACTCGCCCACGTGGCCATAGTGCTTGCGGCGGACGGCCGTTTTGTGACAATCAATCATATGCTACTGCCTCGATTCACACTGCGGTCGGTCCTGTGGGGGGTCACCCTCTGCGCCGTCGTGGCATTGGTCGCCGGGCAGGCGGTCGCGGGTCAGGATTGGGCCGTGGCCACGCTGGCGGCCGTGGGCGGCGCGGTGTTCTTCTTTCTGATTTACGCCCTCGCCTTTATTCTGGTGCAGATATTGCCAGTCGACGGCAAAGCCAATCGGATCAACGCGAAGGTTACGACCGCTAGCAAGAATACTGAGCCAATCCAAAAGGAATCGCCGAGGTCGCTCGCATGAACCGGCGTTACCGCATGCGGCCTCGCGCTGCATCACGGATCCAACCTTGGTTGCTGGTCGGAGTTTGGTGTGTTACATCCTTGGGTGTGGCGCAACAGCCCTCGGCCAATGTCGTCCGTTTGCCGGCGCCATGGCTCCTTCCCAATGGCCAACTCTCGCCGTCGACCGCGTCGCGAAGCGGACTGGAGCTTGAAGTCGATACCCGCTGGTCGGACAGCTATGGCTATCGGCCGATGAGGTTCACGTTCAAAGGCGCTCGGCCAGCCACCAGCGATTCTCAGATTACCGTGCGATTCTATGCCGACGACTATGCCGACACGGAGTACAGCCTGCTAGTCGAACAAGACGGCGAGTTACGCGCGGGAAATCGATCGGTGAGCTTGATCGTGCGCGCGCCGCAACTCGATTCATGGAACTTCATCCGCTGGGACGTTTGGATCGACGGCATCATGGAGCCGCAGTTGTCCCTCGGCCCCGAACAAGCGATGAGTGTCAACCGCTGGCAGCAAGGCGGTCTGACGTTGTTTGATCCCGTGGTGGGAAGTGGCGGTTCGAGTTCCGTATCAACCTATCCCCCGACGGGCATTGGCGTGGCGGGAATTCAGGCGAACCGCGTCAGCGGCCCGTTGCCCGCCGATTGGCTCGACTACTCGTGCTTCGACTACGTGGTCATGTCGATCGAAGAACTGACAACCGCGAATCGAGTACAACCCGAGCGCATCGCGATGCTCCGCCGATGGATCAACGCGGGCGGGAACTTGTGGGTCGAAAGAACCGGGGTCCAGCCGCCGCGGCTCGAAGAAGTCAGCAAGCTGTTGCAGCTCGACCCACCGCCAGCGCGCGAAGTTTCCAAGGATACGGAGCGCGACGACCTCGCCGCCGGTTGGTCGTACGTGACGTTCGCGATGCCTGTGAGTGTTAATGAAGACCGGCCCGATCGCAGGACCACGTCGTTTCCGCCCCTAACGGAGTTGCCGGAAATCCCCGAAGCACTACCGCAGGCAGTCATTCCCGAGTACTTACAACGCCTTGCCGAATCGCCTCAGGACTCTCGCGGTTGGTTTGTCGAACACCCGACCGGATTCGGCACCGTGACGGCGTTCGCGAGCGATTGGCAGGCGATTCCCCACCGACTGAGCCGCGGTGCGCAGGGCGTGGCGGCGATGCGTTGGTATCAGCGATCGTGGCTGCCGCGACATGGGCTGGCACCGAACGCGCCCAACTCCGAGTTTTCCAACCTGTTGATCCCCGGCGTCGGGCTGGCGCCGGTCACCGAGTTCCGCGTGCTGATCACGATTTTCGTGCTGCTCATTGGGCCGCTCAATTATTGGGTGCTGAGCCGGGCCAAGCGGCTTTATCTGCTCGTGCTTACCGTTCCCTTGGGCGCAGCCGCGGTGACGCTCTTATTATTCTCCTACGCATTTCTGGCGGATGGTCTGGCAACTCAGTTGCGCGCGCGTTCATTCACAATGCTCGATCAGCCGACAGGTGAGGCCGTGTCGTGGTCGCGGCTCTCCTACTATGCAGGATTTGCGCCAGCCAGTGGATTGAGCTTCCCCGGCGACACGGCCGTCTACCCCATCTTGCCGGAAATCCCCGGCCTGAACCCGCGGTCGCGGCGAGCCGGTCGCGTCGTTTTGTGGCAAGACGATTACCAAGACTTGACGCAAGGTTGGCTTCCGTCGCGGACCCCCACTCAGTTCCTCGCGGTCCGCGCTCATCCAAGCCCCGCGAAGCTTGAGGTTCGGGCCGCACGCGATCGCTGTCAGGTTACCAATCGCTTGGGCGCCCCGGTCGCATGGCTCGCTGTCATCGACGAGAACGAGCAGATTTGGCACGGAACCGATATCGGACTCGAGCAGCGGATAGAACTTCGCCCGGTGGCAACGAAGGACGCAATGCGGCAGTTGCGCGAGTCGCTGCTGGCAAATAAACCGGAAATGCCGCCGGAGCTTCAGATCGCCACGGATTCGCAACGCCAATCGACGCGTCGTGGACGCGGGCGGTACGGGCGTTATCGCTTTAGGGGCGAGGGCGGCGAGTTTCGGTTAAACAGCAATTTGCTGGAAAAGCGCCTGGAAGGATTGACCGAAGCATCGGGCGGGGCGACGTCCAACGGCTTCCGCCCGCGCAGTTATTTGGCGCTGACCAATTTCGCGGTCGATACGCCCTTGGGACTCGACTCCGCGGAAGAGGCGGCCAGCTTCCACGTCGTGGAGGGACGATGGTAGCGGCCGCCGCGCATGCGCGCGGCGGCGGTCGTCGTGTCTTCCATGATTGTGGCCAAACAGCCCCAGGTTGAACTGCGGCACCTGCATCGTGTCTTCGATCGGACCCACGCGGTGAACGACGTGTCGTTCGAAGTCGAAGCGGGGCAAGTCTTTGGCTACATCGGCCCCAACGGCGCGGGCAAAACGACCAGCATGCGAATTTTGGCCACGCTCGATGAGCCAACATCCGGCGACGCGCTGGTCGATGGCTTCTCGGTGGTCGACGATCCCGAACGCGTCCGCCGGCGGTTGGGCTTCATGCCCGATTACTTCGGCACCTACCAAAATGTCAACGTGCGGGAGTACCTCGATTTCTTCGCCCGGGCCTACGGCTTGCACGGAACCGAGCGGAAACGGGCGCTGGGATATGTCATGGATTTCACGGGCCTCGACGTGCTGGCCGACAAGCCGATCGATGGCTTGTCGAAAGGAATGAAGCAGCGGCTGTGCCTGGGCCGAACGATGATTCACGATCCGTCGGTAATGGTTCTCGATGAGCCGGCAGCAGCGCTCGACCCGCGGGCGCGAATCGAACTGCGCGAAATGATCGCCCGCTTGGCCGACGCCGGAAAGGCGGTGCTCATCAGCTCGCACATCTTAACGGAGCTAGCCGAAATTTGCGACCGCGTCGCGATCATCGAGCAGGGCCGGCTACTGGCCGTTGGTTCGGTGGCCGAGATCAGCGCCCAAGTTAAAACGGATACGACCGTGCGGCTGCGGGTCGTGCGCGACGCCTCAACACTCGCTAAATGGCTGAAGGCGCGCAGCGACGTGGATCAGGTTCGAGTGGACGACCGCTGGGTGGCATTTCGGCACGCCGGTGATGACGACGCGCAGGCGCAACTACTGCGGGAGATTGTGGACGCCGACTTCCGCGTGATCGAGTTCGGCGTACGAAGCAAGACGCTCGAAGACGTGTTCCTCGAAGTCACGAAAGGACGCGTGCAATGAGCGATGTCGCCCTACGCGCCGGGGATATTACTGAGGAAGCCAACACAGGCCGGCTCGATGCTTGGTGGGAATGGTTCGAGCAACGGCTCGAGTTCGCCGGGGATGCTCTCAATCCGATCTTGGTGAAGGAAACCCGGCAGGCAATTAAGAGTCGGCAGTTCGCGTTGACCTTTGTCATGCTGCTCATCGCCTGTTGGGGTGTCACGATTGGCGGCGTGGCGATTGTCGGCCCGGGAATCCGGTACATGGCGGCCGGCGGCGATCTGCTGCTCTTCTACTATGGCATCCTGGCGTTTCCACTGGCCGTTATTGTCCCCTTTGCAGCGTTTCGTTCGCTTGCCGCGGAACGCGACGACAACACTTACGACCTGCTGGCCGTCTCGACGCTCACGCCACGGCAGATCATTAACGGCAAGCTAGGCAGCGCCGTGGTGCAGATGGGTGTGTTCTTTTCGGCCGTCTCGCCTTGCCTGGCGTTTACCTACTTATTGCGCGGCGTCGACGTGGTCACCATTCTGCTGCTGCTGGGCGACCTGGTGCTCGGATCGCTCGGCCTGTCGATGATCGCGCTGCTGATGGCGGCGGTATCGAACCAGCGGTACGGGCAAATCGTCGTCTCGGTGGTGCTTGTCGCGGGGCTGTTGCTCGTCTTTTGGTACGCCACTCAAACCGCGACTGAAATCGTCCGCAACGGGCCAATGTACACCGGCGATCCCGGTTTCTGGGTGTCGGTGCTGTTCGGGCTGACGGTATACGCCACGACCATGGCCATTCTTTACTTCGCCGCGGCCGGCATGGTGACGTTCTCGAGCGCGAACCGCTCCACGCCGCTGCGGGCGACGGTGTTCGTGCAGCAAGTTTGCTTACTCGGTTGGGCGGCGTACTACTGGATCGCCAGCAACTTCGAGGTCGAATGGCTCGTAATGACGGCGATTGGAATCGGCCTCTACTGGCAATTCGTGGGCGCACTCTTGACCGGCGAGTCGCCCGAACTATCGCGCCGGGTGCGCCGCGGACTGCCCCAAACTACAATGGGCCGGCTGCTCTTCACGTGGTTTCAACCCGGCTCGGGCACCGGGTACATGTTCGCGATTGCCAACTTGGTGGCCTGGGCTCTGATGTTATGCGCCGCCAGCGCCCTGGCCGAAAGTTGGGGAACTTCGACGCACGGCCTCACCGTTGGTTTGCTCGTTTTCTGCATCCTGGGGATCGGTTACGTGGTCGCGTATCTAGGAATCGGCCGGCTGATCGTCGCGATGCTGCGCCGCTGGACAATCGTCTCGATGCTGGGTGCGTTTCTCATCCAGTTTCTGCTCGCGCTCGCCGGCAGCGGCATCCCCTACGTGATCCAGATGACCACCGCCGAGATGCGAAACTTGCCCTACCACTATCTGCAGGTCACCAATCCTATTTGGACGCTCAGCTACTTGATCGACGACCGCGACCTTCCACCGGAAACGATTCCACTTCTGATTGTCATACCCGGCGCGGCGTTGTGTGTGTTCCTCGCGAACCTTCCGTCACTGGTGCGAGAAACTCGCCAGAGCCGATTGGCCGTGCCGCAACGGGTGGTTGAAGACGAAGCGGCGCTCCACCCAGAGCCGGCGACACTGCCGAGTAGCCCGTGGGATGAAGCAGGCATAACCGAGTGACTGATAGTCGTTGAGGGTGCGACGAAGGAAGCGGGGCGGTTGGGCCGGCGTAGGTCAGGCTGTGCCTGACGGTCATTGAATCGACCGTACGGAACTTCGCTTAACCCACGGACGCCGTTGTACGCACAGAGTAAAGGTTAAACTCTCGCTGCTGTAGTGAGCCATTTGAAATCAGTTGATCAATTTCGATTTCAATACGTTCCCGCAACGGCGTGCGAAGCGTTCCGATTCCCAAGAGATTTGCCGTTTCCTTCACGGTCTGTTCACGGCTAATTCCAAAGTAGTCCGAAACAAGTTGCTCAATCGATGCCCGAACCTCCGATGGCGGAATCATCTCAGGTTTACGAACCGTCGCCACAGAGGCGGATGCACGATCACGTATCAGACTTACTTGCTGACCTGGCATAGCTAGAAAGCCCTCTTCATTCAAGAGCGTTTGGGCCCGAATCAGCTTGTTTATTGCAGCAGTTACAGCACCTGCGATTCGGCTGCCTGTTCGGCTCAGGCCCCAAAGCCGAGTGATCCGTCGGGCCACTTCGTCTACATGAATCGGCCCTTCAATCTCGACGATTCTAATTACCACGACCGCAAGTTCCGCGGCGGATAGTGCATAGATTTCTCTGGACGAATCAACCGGAAACTCAGCGATAAGGTAGGGGACAGAACTGGAGGGAACGCTACCAGAAGACTTGTCGAAAGCCTCACGCTCAATGATGGAAATGGTCTGTGGTGGCGAAACAGGTTCCGGCGAAGGAATGTCACCGGCGGCGTAGGCATCCTCGATGGCTGAAATGAGTTTACGTAGTTCATCATCAGTATGGTTGAACCAATCCGTACTCCAGATGCGATGCAAGTTCCAACCGCGCTCTTGAAGCACGCTTTCCCGTATGCGATCGCGATCGCGGGCCGAGCGCGAGCGATGGTAATTCGCGCCGTCGCACTCGATGCCGAGTAAGTAGCGGCCTGGTAGCCGACTATCTACCACGGCAAGATCAATTCGGAATCCGGCAACGCCAACCTGAGGATGTGTCAGATGGCCGTGCTTTTTCAATGCTAGAGCTACCTGTCTCTCAAATTCCGATTCAAAATCACCTTCTCCGGCCTGAACTCCAGTATCCAGCAAGCCAGTTTCCGCATATTTCAAGAATCCCTTAAAAGAAATGGCTCCCGGCATGGAAGCCCGTTGAAGATCAATGTCGGCCGCTCGAATGGACGAAAAGACCGTGCATAGTTCTCTTGCCCGAGAGATCAGCACATTGAGACGTCTTTCGCCTCCTTGTTGTGAAAGTGGGCCAAAGAACATGCTCATGTACCCTGACTCATCTTTTCCATACCCAACCGAAATAATAATGCAGTCCCGCTCGTCCCCCTGAATGTTTTCAAGATTCTTCACAAAGAAGGGTTCGGAGCTTTCCGACACAAAAAACCGTTCACAAAGCGCATCTTGGCGTCGCAGCAGCTCTAGTTCATCCAAAATTGCATCTCGCTGAGCTACGGAAAAAGCGCCGACTCCCAAACTGCGATCCGGCTGGCTTCGGGCATGTTGCATTACCGCTTTCGCGACAACTTTCGCTTCTTTTCGATTGGTTCGGGAACCTCCTCGTTCGTAACATCCACCTTCAACGTATTCGAATCGCAAGCCCTCATTTGGCCGCGGCCCGCCCGGACTCGGTACGACATACAATTCGTCGTCGTAGAATGCATGGTTCGAAAAAGCGATCAACGAATGATGGCGACTACGATAGTGCCATCGAAGCATCCGTTGAGGTACGTTCCTGGCACAATACATGCCGAGGATGCTCTCCAAATCAGCGGCTCTTGTTTGAGACTCGTCATCCTCATCCGGTTCATCACCTTCATCCGTCGTAGCGCGATCAAAGAAGCTGGTGGGAGGCAGTTGCTTGCTATCGCCCACTACAACAACTTGATTGGCAATGGCCACCGCACCGAACGCATCGACGGGTTGCACCTGACTTGCCTCGTCAATAAGCAGAAGATCAAACGCAATTTCTCCCGGCGGCAGAAATTGCGCAATCGAAATCGGGCTCATCATGAACACAGGCTTGATCGACTGGATTGCCCGGCCTGCCTGGCTAATCAGCTTGCGAATCGGCAAGTGGCGGCTTTTCTTATTGATCTCTCGTCGGACGATGCCAATTTCGCCAAAAACTCCTTCCGCTGCTGGAATGCCCTCGAAGTGGCGTTTGGCGACAACCGCACAGGCATGAGTCTTTCTCATTTCGTCGAGCCTGCAGAATTCGTTGCGAATGCGGCTATGAGCTGAGCCGCTAAAAGACGCAAGATGTGGGTTCGCAGTCAACGCGCACCGCATAAGACTTTCGTAGTAAGCCATTTCGACCGCTGGTGCAAAATCATCTGCCGCAAGTTGTCCACCCGCCAGTAGCTCCACAGCCGTTTTGATCCCTGTCGTGCTGAGGTCTCGGCTTCGCATCCGATAGGTTGTCCAATGACTTATTTCGTGGTATTCCTGTTGCCACTGCGAAATGCGGTCCATCAGCGATTGGAATGGTACGGCGTAAATATCTTTTTCACTGAACGCAGTGACGAGGTCGAATTTCAATTGCCGCAGGAATTGCACAAGTTGCTCGAACAACGGCTTCAGCGACTGGGCGATTTGTCCGACCAACGGTTTTAATTCATCCGCAGAGCCGATTCGCCTGGCCAATTCGTTTCGCGGAAGGTCAGGCGCCACCTCAGCACACCGATTGTCGGTTGTGGCCAAATATGAAAAAGTTTCCCAATCGGAATCAACTCCCTTCCACAACTCGCCAAATGCGGCGACGGCCACGGAACGAACGCGGTCGCTTTCGAGTTCCGCCTTCGTTTTTTGGCCGACCAGAATCGCATCGAATAACGCAAGTCGAGCTGCGTATCCTTGTGGTGGCTTGTCAGCGACAATCGACTTTAGCGTGGCAACGGAACTTCGATAGGAAGGCACGAACCATCGAAACCACGAATGACCGTGAGCTTTTAGGGACTGGCGCGCAGCGAGAACGTCTGTTTCCCATGCAGGAGAGTCAAGCTGTCCATCGAACTCATTCCTGTGGCCTTGGTAAGACTTACCGCTGGCTATCAATGCATCGATCGCTTGACGCTGCTCTCGCCAGACTGGGGAGGCGAGATGACGCCGAAGGGAGTCCGGCACTGCCGCCAAGTGTTTCGCTAAATTTGCGAGTACTGCTAGACCACGTGCATCTTTGGGCTTTGGAACACCTAATTTTGAAGCCAACTCAGTCCCACACTCAAGGAGTCCTGTTAGCGCTAAAGAAATTGGCTTCAGCGAGTCTTGCATTCGATCGATGTCGGTTGGGAGAACAACTTCGAGGCCAACTCCTCGCCAGGGATGTTCGCTCGGATTGCCGACTGCTTGCGCAAGGGAAGCCAGATTGTGGGCTTTATTCAGCAGGGAATTTGCGGTGGCGCGGTCCCACTCAAGACAACCATTCAAGACGAAGGAGCGTCCTCGTACCCCGTTCTCGCGAAGTTTTGTAATTTCGCCAATTAACTGATAAGGCGTTAAGCCACTCCGACCAACTGGAGTGTTCATGACTCGCGCATGGTCGTTGAGATGTGTAATCGCCGTTTCCAGTTCGGTGCAATGCTCGTCCGTGTTTGGCAGACGAGGCTGCTGTAACTTGAGCGTGCGGTCGAGTTCATCCAATACCGTCCGACGATTTGCCTTATTGCTATGAAGTTCAAAGCAGATGTCCCCCAATCCGGCCTTTTTTAGGCGGCGTTTCACCACGTCAAGAGCCGCCATTTTCTCGGCGACGAATAGAACGCGTTTGCCTTCGTTTACAGCCGCGGCAATCATGTTCGCGATTGTTTGTGACTTCCCAGTTCCCGGTGGACCCTGCACGACCAAGTTGCGTCCTTGCCGAACTTCTTCGATGACGATCGCCTGTGAACTGTCGGCATCCAACACATGTACGGTGTCTGAGACACGCAGTTTGTGATCGATAGGCTCCTCGTTGCTCGAAAATATGCCGACGCCACTGTCGAAGCCCTCAATCAGCAGCTTGCGGAGCGACGAATTATTCTGCAACGGTTTATCTGCAGGCCATGCACCGGAAGTCAGATTGCGATACATCAGGAACTTTGAGAACGAAAAGAACCATAAGACTATGTCATCCGGCAAGACCTTCCAGGTTGTTTGGCTTTGAATCGCCTCCGTGACCTTTGCGAAGTAGCTGCTGACCGAGAAGTCTTCGATCGTCTCTGAAATGTCGGGCAAGACGATGCGAAAGTCAGCGTGCAGTCGCTCTTTGATGGACAAATTCGTCGTGATTTCTTCGCCCGTGTACGTTACACGAAATTGGGCGGTTGCCGACTGACGTTTTAGCTGAACGGGAACCAGCACGAGCGGAGCCTGTCGCATTGCCCCTTTGCTGCCTTCTTCTTGCCAGGCCAGGAAGCCGATTGCAAGATACAAGACGTTGACGCCTTGCTCCTGCTCGTAGGTGAGTGCTTCCCGTTCAATCTTGAGAAGGCGCTTTTGCAGGGAATCAGATTCAAGAGTTGTCTGGAGGCGGCTGTCAATGTGACGATCCGAATCATCGGAAGAGTCACTGCTTTCCACGGCGGCATTTTCGTAAGGCTGAAGAAGGGTGTTCTCATCCTCTGTTGGCGTAGCAAACTGACTCGCGTTGTTTTCATTGCTGGCCAAAAACGACATGCTCTTTCCGCCAATGACCAAACGCCGGAAAACAGAGTCGCCCTTTTCGTCGACAATCTCTAAGCGGCTAGACTTGGACGCACCGCGATGGGTGTTGATTAGCCGGTTGCGCGCGGACAGGTCGAGAAGCTCCCTGCGGGCGATTTCGAGGATTGGTTCCAGGTCGGGCATGTGGCATCGTCCGAATGATTGCTGCGAAGAGGTTCCTAAGTATAGCCTGTCCCTCGTTGTTTTGCAGAATGCCCATTTCACCGGAACAAGGCCGATGGGAAAGGAGCATTAGTCGTTGGCTTGTAGTGCGTGCCACTGGCTCCGCCAGTGAATTGACACTGGCACAGCCAGTGGCACCCCGCGCCGCAAACTCTATATCGCTCACGCCGATCGCGCCCCACTCTTCATCCCCGCGGGATGACAGCGATTAGCCGGTGGTCGCGCAGCGCACCACCGGACAGCTAATGAATCTTCCGCACGATCCCGGCAGGGATCGCAGCGTTGTGGGAAGCGAAGAATCGCTGGCATCCCTGCCGGGATGCTCCATTGTAATAAATCCAGATTCCGGTGGTGGCGCTTCGCTTACCACCGGCTAATCGCTGCGAAGCCTCCGGCTTCAATGCAAAAACCGAGTAACGCGCACCTATATTCCGTTGGTTACGTGAAGCTCAATAACCACTAATCGGTCGCGGAGACGCTTTCTACAGATTCGTCTTTCATCGGCAGCCGATAGCAGGCCGCTTCGCGATCGTTGCGCACGAGGAGATACGGGCCGGCGAGCGCGGGGTTGTTCCAGGTGACGCCCTCTTCATCGAGCACGCGAACGGCGGCGAGTTCGCGGTACTTTGTCGGCGAGCACTGGACGAGCAGCAACTCGCCGCGCTCGGTGGTTACGAGCAGGTGATCGCCGACCAGCAGCACTTGCCCGTGGCCGAAGGGGGGGCTGCGGCGTTTCTTCCACATGCTCTTGCCGGTTTCCAGTTCGACGCACTGGAGCAGCGTGTCGTCGAGGCCGTACACGTAGCCGTCGCGCAGGACGACGTTGCATAGCTTCGTTTTCATCACCGGCTTTTCCCAGAGCGGCGTGGCAAGGAAACGGCCGTCGTCGTCGCGAGCGATCTGAAGTAGCGACGCACCGTGGCCATAGCCCTTGGAAATAAACACGCGGTCGCCAGCCAGTGGCACTGGCTGGGAGCAAGCCGCGCTGCCGCTGCTGCTGCTGGGCCACTCGTGGTTCCAAAGTTCTTTGCCATCCTCTGCGCGATAGGCGGTAAGATAGCCCTCGTTGACTTGCAGAATCTGTCGCACTCCCCCAAACTCGCAAACGACTGGCGATGCGTAGGAAGTGGTGAGATTGCCGCCGCGCCAGCGCACTTCGCCCGTGCTTATGTCGAATGCAGTGAGCGATCCAGTGGCGTCCTCGGTTCCCGATGCTTCCGGCGGCACGCTGATATTGACGACGACGATGCCCAGATCGGGAATCACCAGCGGCGACCCACTCTTACCCCAGAGGAGCGGCGGGATATCGAACTCCTGTTCCACGTCGTGCGCCCAAAGCACCTCGCCGGTGCGGGCATCGAGGCAGTTGATGATGCCGGTCGCGCCGTGGGTGTAAACTCGGGCGTCGTGAATCGTGGGCGTGGCGCGCGGACCGACGCCGCCCAAGTTGCCCCCGAGGTCTTGCGGATCGAAGCGAACTTCGTCGGCATGGATCCACATCGGTTCGCCGGTGGAAAGGCGGTAGCAAGCAACCAGTTCGGAGTCGCCACGCTGTTCCTGGGTGACGGCGTAGTCGCCCACGATCGCGAACGCCGACCAACCCGCGCCGATCGGCCTCCGCCAAACTTCTTGCGGGGGATTTGTGTCCCAATCGGGATCGACGTCCACGCCCGTCGCCTCGGCCCAGTAGCCGGCTCCCAGGAATCGCGGATAATCAAAGAAGGTTGTCTGCCAATCGGAGATCGCGGTTTTCGCGTCGGGCACGTCGAGCAGTTGGTCGGGTTTCGCTTGCCATCCCCAACGCCAGCCGATCAGTTGACCCGCGCCATCGTTGCGGAAATCAATTAAGAACAGATGAGCGAACAACAGCACGCACCAAACTACGCCGACGATAATTCTCCGTAGACTGCGGGCACCAATGCCGCTCAACAAGAACCAAATCGAAAGACCGACCAAGCCGACGATTATGCCAGCGATCTTAACGATGTTGCGCAGGTCGAGTGAAAAGCCGGTAAACTGGAACGACCCAATGACGGCGGCAACGCCGAACATCCACCAGAGCGGAAACCACGGTCGCCAAATTCGTCGCTCGCTAGCCGGAACAGTTGGTCGATCGGCGGACATAGTGCCTCGTTGACGTTTGATCCCTCACAAAAGCGCGTCGAAACATCCTACGATTCCGTGGTCTGGTAGACAAGAAACGAACCGTCGGCCGTGGGCAGTCTTCACATGGATAGCACTCAGAATCTGCCGAACCCGCACAACTGGCTCCGTGGGTGCCATGCCGTGGTGACCGGCAGCTCCAGTGGAATCGGCCGGGCGATCGCGCTGGAACTGGCGTCGGAGGGCGCGAATGTGTTTCTGCATGCACGGAAAAATAAAACAGGTCTCGGCCAAACGCATGTTGAAATAGAAGCGCTGGGCCGGCAGGCGAGTTCGCAACTTGCCGATCTGGCTGAGCCAAACGAGTGCGATGCCCTGGTGCAAGCGGCGTGGGCTTGGGCACCGATTGACATCTGGGTGAACAATGCGGGCGTCGATGTGCTGACGGGCGAAATGGCAACTAAGTCGTTCGAGGAAAAGCTAGCAGCCTTGTGGCGGGTCGATGTCCGAGCCACCGTTCAGCTTTCTCGGGAAGTAGGGCGACGGATGAAAGAGCGCGGCAGCGGCGTGATTCTGAACATCGGTTGGGACCGCGCGGAGTTGGGTATGGGCGGCGACAGCGGCGAGATGTTCGCCGCCACGAAGGGAGCGGTGATGGCCTTCACGCGGAGCTTGGCTAAGTCGCTCGCTCCGAAGGTGCGCGTCAACTGCATTGCG
This sequence comes from Pirellulales bacterium, assembly GCA_040901765.1. Taxonomy (GTDB): domain Bacteria; phylum Planctomycetota; class Planctomycetia; order Pirellulales; family Lacipirellulaceae; genus JBBDYG01. Next base: position 200,497 of record JBBDYG010000040.1, on the reverse strand, counting down.
CCGGGCTGGATTCAGACGGCATGGGGCGATTCGGCATCCGATTACTGGCACGACCGCGTCGCGCGCGAAACGCTCTTAGAACGATGGGGCCAGCCCGAGGATATCGCCCGCGCGGCCGCGTTTCTAGCCTCACCCGCCGCGTCGTACATCAATGGGCAAGTGCTGAACGTCAACGGCGGCATTGGGAGAAATGACGAAATCCGAATGACGAATGACGAATGAAGGACGCAAGCGAACACCATTCGTCATACGTCATTCGTCATTGCCGACCCAACTAATGAGTAGCCTATCTCCCACTACCGGTCGCCCGCTCCACGAGGAGCACCTGCATTTTGTGACGGGGCGGCTGGCGGAGCATTCGTTGCGCGAGGTCGTATCAAAGCTCGCGGCGGAATCGGAGTTCGCCTATTGGATCGACGTGCTGCCGATCACCGTGGCGGCGCTCATGACGCCCGAATGGATTGCTCGGCGCATCGCGGTGTCGCCGCACGCAACTTGTGTAATCGTTCCGGGCTATTGCAACGGCGACCTTGAGCCGATTGAACATGCGGCTGGCGTGCCAGTCGAGCGCGGCCCGCGCGATCTGCGCCGGCTGCCGGAATTTTTCGGACAATCGCCCTCGCGCGATGGCTACGGAGCGTATGACATCGAGATTCTGGCGGAGATCAACAATTGCCCGCGGCTGAAACTTGCGGACATTCTGGCGGAAGCTCGCGTGCTTGCGGCCGATGAAGCGAACGTGATCGACGTGGGCTGCGACCCCGGTATGGTTTGGACCGGAGTGGCGGAAGCGGTCGCGGCGCTGCGGAGCGAGGGGCATCGCGTGTCGATCGACAGCCTTGATCCGCGCGAGATAGAACCTGCAGTTCGCGCCGGGGCGGAGTTGGTCTTGAGCGTCAACAGCAGCAATCGCGAGGCCGCAGTCGATTGGGGATGCGAAGTCATTGTTGTGCCGGACGACCCTAAAACCCTCGCCGGTCTTGAGGAAACGATCGAGTTCCTTGCCGAGCGCGGGGTTCCGCTACGAATCGATCCTATTCTGGAGCCGATTGCGTTTGGCTTCGCGGACAGTCTGGGTCGCTACCTGAAAACCCGCGAGCGGTATCCCGACGCGGAAATGATGATGGGCATCGGCAACCTGACCGAGCTTACCGATGTCGATTCGGCGGGGGTCAACGTCGTGCTGCTAGGGTTTTGCCAGGAGTTGGGTATCCGCAGCGTGCTAACGACGCAGGTCATCAACTGGGCGAAATCGAGCGTGCGGGAATGCGACCTGGCCCGGCGGTTGGTGTATCACGCCGTAGAGTCCCGCGTTCTCCCTAAACATCTGGAGCGCGGCTTGCTTTTACTGCGGGACGAGTCGGTGACCGAGCCGAGTGCCGCGGAACTCGACCGGTTGGCCGAGCAATTAAAGGACAACAACTACCGCGTCTTCGCCGCCGACGGGCAAGTGCATTTGGTTTCGAGCGGCCTGCACTTATTGGGCGCCGACCCGTTCGCACTCATGGAGCGGCTATTGGCGAGCGGCCCGGATGGGAAGCTGCCGAAGAACCTCGACGCGAGCCACGCCTTTTACTTGGGCTATGAAATGTGCAAAGCTGTGGTGGCGTTGACGCTCGGCAAACAGTACCAGCAGGACGAAGCGCTCGATTGGGGATTCTTGACGCGGCCCGAAGTCCGCCATTATTTGCGAGAGAAGCGAAGCGCGGATGACGCTCACGAATCACCATGAGTTGCCAGTGGTGACGCCGTTGCCGGCGACGCTAACGCCCGCCCGTGCGCTGTTGCGACTCGGCGGGCTGTCGCGGCTGGTGCTGTTCGACAGCGCACTTCGGATGCGCGAATTGGGGCGCTATTCGTTCTTGGCAGCCGATCCTTTCTGGTGGCACAAGGCGCCGGCGGATGGCTCGCCAGCACTTGATGTGCTTGAAAACGAACTACGAAAGTACCCCGCAGCCTCGGTTTCGTCGCTACCGCCGTTCCAAGGCGGTGCAGCGGGATTATTCGCCTACGAACTGGGGCAAAGTTTGGAGCGGTTGCCGAGGCCGCAATACGACGAGTTCCATTGTCCTGCGTTGGCCGTTGGCATGTACGACGTGGTGCTCGCCTGGGACCATGCCACCGAGCAGGGATGGTTGATCTCGCAGGGATTTCCGGAAAGCGATCCGCAATCCCGCCGCGAGCGTGCGCAAGCCCGGACACAGCAGTTCCAAGACTGGCTCGCGAATGGTGTCCATGAACAGGTTCGCGGTCAAACCGTCGAACTTCCGGTCGAGGCCCTCGCACCGCAATGGCCCACCTCCAGCGACGGACGGCTGACGAGCAATTTTTCGCGCAGCGCGTATCTTACCGCCGTGAATCGTGCCATCGAGTACATCCGCGCCGGCGACGTGTTTCAGGTGAATCTTTCCCACCGGCTCCTCCATCCGGCGACCTGTTCGCCCGTGGAATTGTATCTACGTCTGCGCGAGCGGAATCCCGCTCCGTTCGCCGGCTACCTCGATGTGGGAGCGCTGCAGGTTTGCAGCGCTTCGCCCGAACGCTTTGTTTCCGTGCGGAGTGGTGTCGTCGAGACGCGGCCGATCAAAGGAACGCGACAGCGGACCCGCCGGCCCGAAGCCGATCTGTTCTCCGGCGATGAACTGCTTGCCAGTGAGAAAGATCGTGCGGAGAATGTGATGATCGTCGATCTGATGCGTAACGACCTGTCGCGCGTGTGCCGCTCCGACAGCGTTCGCGTGACGCAGCTTTGTGGCTTGGAGCACTATGCCTACGTTCAACACTTGGTGTCGGTCGTCGAGGGACGACTCGCATTCGAAAAAGGGCCACTCGATGTGATCCGCGCGGCGTTTCCAGGTGGCTCAATAACCGGCGCGCCAAAGGTGCGTGCGATGGAGATCATCGCCGAACTCGAACCGACCGCTCGCGGGGCGTATTGCGGCTCGCTCGGTTATATTGGGTTCGATGGCACGATGGACAGCAGCATTCTGATTCGAACCATTACTGCGAGCCGACGATGGTGGCAGCTTCCAGTGGGCGGCGGCATCGTGGCCGCTTCCGAACCGGAAACCGAATATGATGAGACCTGGCACAAAGCCGCAGGGATGATTCGGGCATTAACACCATGAATTTCGCGAACTATCCGTAGCTGAATTCGCAAGAATTCAGTCCACGCCGCACCATTCTGAACTCTTGCGAGTTCAGCCACATGATCCTACTCATCGATAACTACGACAGCTTCGTCCACAATCTCGCCCGCTACTTTCGCCGGCTGGGTGTCGAGACCGTTGTGCGCCGCAACGACTCGCTGAGCGTCGGCGAAGTCCGCGCCATGCAGCCGCAGGCAGTCGTATTGTCGCCCGGTCCGTGTACGCCCCGCGAAGCCGGTATTTCGCTGAGCCTGGTGCGGGATCTGCACTTGGAAGTGCCCATGCTCGGCGTTTGCTTGGGGCACCAGACAATTGCCGAAGCGCTTGGCGGACATGTCGTTCGCGGCGAACCGGTGCATGGACGGTCGTCACTGGTGACGCACGATGAAAGCGGCTTATTTGAAGGACTATCGAATCCGTTGCGCGTGGGACGGTATCATTCGTTGATTGTGGAGCGGGCGACGCTGCCGTCGCGGCTAATGCCGACGGCGCATACAAGCGATGGTGTCATGATGGCGTTCGCACACCGAGACCTTCCGGTGTTTGGCGTGCAGTTTCATCCCGAATCGGTACTTACCGAATATGGATATCGACTGCTGGCGAACTTCCTCCGGCTGGCCAGCATCAACATTTCCGGCGTGCTTGCGGAACTTGAAGCGGAAGATGTCCCGGCATCGGCGGTCCCGTTGCCTCTTTCGCCGACCGTAACGCCGCACGCCTGGGGAAGTGCCTGACATGACTGCACCACTCAAGCTCCCCGACGCGATTTTGTTGGAAGGCATTGTGACGACCGACAGCGCCGACGGCAGTTGCAATATCTCGCCGATGGGACCGATCGTCGATTGGCCAATTACCCGATTACGGTTGCGGCCTTTTCAAGGTTCAACCACTTTTGCAAACCTTCGCCGCACGGGTCGCGGCGTATTGAACGTGACCGACGACGTGGAGCTGATCGCTTGCGCGGCAATCGGTCAACTCACGCCTCAGCCCCCGCTTGTCCAACTGCCGGGCGGGGGCCGCTATCTTGCCAACGCCTGCCGCTGGTATGACTTCAAGGTCGAATCGCTCGACGACTCGGCGGAGCGGACTGACATCGAGTGCCACGTCGTCGGACAAGGCACGTTACGCGACTTTTTCGGCTTTAATCGCGCCAAGCACGCGGTGATTGAAGCGGCAATTCTGGCCACGCGCGTCGGCATCCTACCGGAAAATGACATTCGCGCGGAACTCCACCGACTCGCGCCGCTGGTTGAAAAGACCGGCTCTCGTGCGGAACATCGCGGCTTTCGACTGATTGTGGAATACGTTGACGAGGCGATCGCCGCTGCTAGCCGGCCGGCAGGAGCGGACGCATGAGTGAAGCGGTCAGCGTAACCACGGGCAGCCGAATCCACTTCGGCCTGATCGGCTGGGGGCCGGAGCACCCGCGCCAATTTGGCGGCGTCGGAGTGATGATCGAGCCGCCGTCGCTACAGCTTCGGGCATCCGCCGCGCCTGCGTTTAGCGCCCATGGTCCTCTCGCTGAACGCGCCACTGCGATCGTGAAGCGACTCGTGCGGCATTGGCAGCTTAACGCCTTGCCGGCTTGCCGGCTGGAGGTTGTATCCGCGTCGTCTGAGCATGCAGGACTTGGCACGGGTACCGCATTGGCACTTGCGACCGCTTCGGCACTAGCTCAGTTCTTGCGCCGCGGCGAGGCTTCGCTCGAGGAACTTGCACTTGCCACGGGTCGCGGATTGCGGTCGGCAATCGGCGCACACGGCTTCAACAACGGCGGACTGATTTATGAAGACGGCAAAGCCGCCGGCGACGTGCTCGGCAGGCTCCAAGCCCGGGTGACTCTTCCAAGCGAGTGGCGATTCGTGCTCGTCCGCACCGGCGGTCCGCCGGGACTCGGCGGCGACGACGAGCGACGGGCGTTTGAATTAGTTCCGACCACGCCGTTGAAGACCTCTGCCGAACTACGCCGCTTAGCGGCCGATGTCATCGTGCCGGCGGCACGAGCGAAAGACTTTCAGGTATTTGCCTCTGCGGTCGCGGACTACAACCACCTGGCCGGCAGTTGCTTCGCGTCGGTCCAGCAAGGCGATTATGCCAGCGCGGAGATTGCGGACTTGGTGGGTGCTCTCCGGAACCGCAGCGTTGCTGGTGTGGGGCAATCGTCGTGGGGGCCGACCGTTTTTGCGATCGTGCCCGACGAAGCTGCGGCGCACGAACTCAAAGACTCGTTGGCGCGCGAGCGCGGCTACGAGACGGATCGCGTCAGCATTGCGTCGGCAACCAACGGCCGCTAAGCCGCAAGCGGTTAGAGCAAGCCGTAGTTCGCGAGCGTCTTGGCGAGCATCGGCATCTGGTTTTCTTCAAGTTCGGTCATCGGCAGCCGCAACTCGCCGGTGTCCCGGCCCAACAGCTTCATTGCCGCTTTGATGGGAATCGGGTTCGTTGACAGCCCCAACATGTCGCGGCAAAGCGGGAACAGCTTGTGATGCCAACGCCGCGCTTCCACAATGTCGCCCCGATCGAACGCGGTGAGCAGTCCGAGCATGTCTTGCGGCACGATGTTGCCGACCACCGAAATGACCCCGCGACCGCCAACAGCCAACAGCGGCAGCGTCATGCTGTCGTCGCCGCTGAGGACCGTCAGGTCGGTGGCGTTGATGATCTGCGAAGCTTGATCCAACGAGCCAGTCGCCTCTTTGACCATCGTGATGTTTTTTAGTTCGGCAAGGCGGATGATGGTCTCCGGCTCAATGTTCTTGGCCGTCCGGCCGGGAATGTTGTAAATACACTGCGGCAGGCCGGTTTCCTCGGCGAGGCATTTGAAGTGCTCGTAAAAACCGCGCTGCGTCGGCTTGTTGTAATACGGCCCGACTTGTAGGGCGGCGTCGGCGCCCACGCGCTCGGCGACTTTGGTCAACCGCAGCGCCTCGGAAGTGCTGTTGGAGCCGGTTCCCGGCATCACTTTCATGCGGCCAGCGACTGTTTCGACCACAAACGCGATGACACGCTCGTGCTCGTCGTGCGACAGGGTGGGCGACTCGCCGGTCGTGCCGACCGGGCAGAGGCATCTGGTGCCGGCTGCAATCTGGAACTCGATTTGCTCGCGGAACCGCGTGTAATCGACCTGACCGTCGCGCAGCGGCGTTACGATCGCCACCGATAATCCGGCGAATGCCTCTCCACGTGTCGTCATCGAGTGACCTCCTCCTGGGTTGAACCAAAGCGGCGCATGATAAAGTTCGGACGGTGTCGCCGCAAGCGTCCCGTAGGTCAGGCTTTCTTGCCTGACATGTTGCGACATCAATTGAGAGTCGAACTCGTCAGGCAAGAAAGCCTGACCTACGCCGTCGCTTCGCGAATTAACCGCTTCATGTCGCGCACTGCACGCTCCAAGCCAACCATGATCGATCGGGCGATGATGCTATGACCAATGTTGAGGTCGCGCATTCCTTCGATGGCCGCCACCGGCACGACGTTGCGGTAGGTCAATCCGTGACCGGCATGGAGCGTCAAACCCGCGTCGCGAACGTAGCCACCCGCGGTGCGCAGCTTTTCAAGCTGCCGTTCGGCATCCGTGGGCAAACTCGCGTTGGCGTACGCACCCGTGTGAAGTTCAACTGCATCGGCGCCAACGGCGGCGCCGGCGTCGATTTGAGCCGAGTCGGGATCGAGGAACAAACTGACGACAATGCCCGCATCCCGCAGCCGGCGGACCGCGTCGGCCACGAGGGGCCGATTGCCAACCACATCGAGGCCCCCTTCGGTGGTCACTTCCTCGCGCCGCTCGGGAACGAGCGTTGCCTGCGACGGTTTGATCTCACACGCCAGACGCAACACATCCTCGGCACATGCCAGTTCCAAATTCAACGGCACCACCACCGTTTGCCGCATCACGCGCAGGTCGCGGTCCTGGATGTGCCGGCGATCCTCACGCAGGTGAAGCGTGATCCCGTCGGCGCCGCCCAGTTCCGCCAGCGTGGCGGCCCAGACGGGGTCAGGCTCATTCGTCTTACGAGCCTCGCGGACCGTCGCAACGTGATCGATGTTGACGCCAAGGGTTGCCAATTAAACGCTCCTTTCAATCGGCCAAAGAGCAGTTCGTTCGCCAGAGGTCGATATCGAGTGGATTCGCTTCACCCATCCATGCACTACCACAGCATCTTGGCGAAACTCAATTTCCACCTCATGCTCCGAGTCATTGGCCGCCATAATCTCGAACGTGTCACCTCTTGGCATAGAAAGACGATCCCCCAACGGCTCAATCCTTAAGTCAATGTCAGCGCCAGTGGTGTTGCTGATCTTCATGAACTGCGTTTTGTGGTGACCTATCGTTATCTCGCGATTGCTTCCTGACCTCGAAATTCGCGAATCGACTCATAGTGCCCGTCGCCATTGCGGTCGCTTTGGACGTACCAAGCCCGATGATGCCGATGATAAACGAACCGGTGACGAGCGCCATCGCCGCGCGGTTCGGTGACCAGGGGCCTGCCAAGTTGCTCCATTGCCGCCACGAGCGATTCGGCATACGGCCGCTCTTGACCATCGCCGCTCTGCGCAGCGAACCGGTGGCCGACCACAAAACTGGCAACTCCAGCCAGGGCCATCAGTGCCACGGGTCGCCAAAACACCAGAGTCTCATCCTCGACTCGCGGGGAATCGGACCAGGCGTCGTCGCCATCTTCCATAACGGCTGCCGCGGCCTCCTGACGCAGCATGATGGCGGCCTGGCTTACCTGCTCCGCCGGAACTTGAATCACATAGGCATGATCCCAAACACCGGCCATTGCGCTGAACGAACGATCTTCGAAGATACGGGCAGTGACCGCGGAAGTACCCAGCAGGTTCACCAAGTAACCCGCCTCGGCGAGGCTCGCGACACGGGCAGCGTTGTGCCATTTTTTTCCACCGGCGTCGGCGGCCAACTGTCGCCCGCAGTGGGGGCACGCGGGAGGCGCTTGCCCAAAAATCGCCGGATCGAAACTCAGACCACAATCGGTACAGGCAGACATGGCAGTAACTCTCAAAGTACAAGGAAGCCGTTCGTGTCGGATGAACGTCCGCGCCAGCCGCTACGACCGGTTGCCTGGGGCTAGCGTATCCACCGCCGTTTCCTTCGATTATGGAGTCTACCGCCGGCGCGGGCTAGAGTTTTCTTTCGGGGTTCTGGCCGAATAAGATGCCAAACCACCCGTTTCGCGCCTCTCCGCATCAGCTTCTGCGTCCCAGGCGACCGCTGACCAAGCTAGACTTCTCTGTAAGGCCAAAGCTGCTTTCCGGATCACCAACATTGGTTTGCAACGAAGTTGATTCAGCCATGAAGTGTACCGATTTGGCCCAACGCATCGAGCAACTTCAGCCGGCCGCCTCTCCGCAGGACGTGGCCCGGCTCTGCTTGCTGCTGATCAATCACGCCGATGATCTCGAGCAGTTTGCCGATCGCGCCGCCCTGCAGGATGCCTGGAAGCACACCGGCCTGCGGCTCCAGCAAGCCACCGACCAGCACGCCGCCATGACCTTGGAGCTAGAAGACCTGGCCCAATCGGACCCCAAGGCGTTTAGCCAGGACCAGATTTGGGTGCTCATTCGGGCAATCAAGGTTCAGAGCCAAGTCTTGCAGATGTACGTCGGCCACCCGCTGCTGGATGTGTAGGGCGAAAACGGGGTCGAAATGTGTAAATGTCCAAAAGTCGAAAAGACTAGAAACGCAAGATTTGCGGGCGTTTTACGGACTTGGACACTTTGACATTTTACCATTTGCACACTTCGCCCCCGAGCTTTCCCCGACTACGCCTTGCAAATCGTAGTCCAGCCACATAGAATCCACACACTGACGCGGGGTGGAGCAGCCCGGTAGCTCGCGAGGCTCATAACCTCGAGGTCGCAGGTTCGAATCCTGTCCCCGCCATCCCCGGCTTTGGCAATGCAACGCAACAGCCGGTAAACCCCTGTAATGCAGGGGTTTTTTCATGCGCTGCTATGCCAATCGGCGGTAATTCGATGCACGGTTTCGTAATCGCCTGTAATTCGTGGTAGTTTTCGCTCTCAGCCAAAACGGCTTGCGACGCCTTACGGGGCGTTTCTTGCACTGACTGCGCCGGATTATGCGCCGCTTTGTGCGCCGCCTCAGCCGTCCCGTTTACGGCGGTATCGACTGCAGCTTCATCGAGTCGTATCGCGCGTCGCACGAGACTCGTTGCGGCCAGTCCGATCCACCATAGAAATCCTGTTGATGGCTCGGGCACCGATGAGTTCTGGGCTGAGGATGCGGCACCACGCGGCGTCGCGCCAAATCGCGACTTCCAAACGTCATAATCTTCCAGACCGATCGTTCCGTTGCCATTGCCGTCGGCACCACCAAAGAGTGGCAGACCGCTTTGTCCAGCCATGTTCCGCCACACGGTGTAGTCGGCCGCGTTGACAATGCTGTCATTGTTGTAGTCGCCCGGCACGACACTTTCGACCAAGCGCAAAACTTGATTCGGCAATACATTGCTCAGCGCTTGCACGGCCCCGCTCGGCCACTGCACCGATATTAAGTCGATGGTCCCCGAACCGGGGCCCAGACCGAAATGCGCCGTCAACTCATTCTGGCTTAGAAAATTACTTCCGGCGCTAACCTCCCGGACGATTTCGTCGCCGACGACATCGGCATCGGGGTCAACGGTGATAAACGCGCCGATGCCGTCGCGATTGGAAGCGATACCCTCGACCTTGATCTTCAACCAATCGTTCGCGTTGCCGCCGTCGTTGCGGTAGAGAATGGGTTGGGCGCCGTGATTGACGATATAGACATCCAGGTCGCCGTCGTTATCGTAGTCGAGACTGAGCAAGCCGCGTCCCTGTCCCGTATCGGTCACGCCGGCGGCACCGGAAACGTCCGTAAACACGCCGTTGTCATTTTGGTAGATGTGCGATTGGTCGCTGGTGTTCCAGCCGTTGGTGACAAACAGATCCAGATCGCGGTCATTGTCGTGGTCGAGGAAGGTGGTTCCCCACGACCAGCCGGAATCGCGGACGGCGGCGAGATCGGTCTGATCGGCGAAAGTGCGGTCGCCGTTGTTCCGGTAGAGGCGGTTGCCGCTGTGGTCTTCTGTCTGGCCGGGCACATCGACCAGGGCCGAAATGAACCAATCCAGCCGCCCGTCGCCGTCGAAGTCGCCGATCGTAGATCCCATGCCGTCCTCGTCGGAACCCAAACCTGCGGCAATCGTGCCGTCGGTGAACGTGCCGTCGCCATTGTTCCAAAACAACTGACTGGTTTTGAAATCGCTGGCAATCGCGAGGTCTGGGTGGCCATCGCGGTCGATGTCGGTGAAGGTCGACGAGTGACGGTTGGCGAGGGTGTCGGTCCCTCCGCCGTAGTGGTGAGAGGGGCGATAAACGTCGAGGCCCGCCGCCGCGGTCACGTCCTCGAAATGGCCTGGATTGGCGGCACCGAGATTCCGTAGCAGCCGCGAGGTGCTCACCGAAATGTCGTTGCCCCAGTCATTGGTGTGAATATCGAGGTATCCATCGCCGTCGTAGTCGCCAAAGGTGACGCTTTGCCCATAACGAAACGCGCCTTCCACCGCAGCGCCGCGCTCGACAGCATGTTCGGTGAAGTGGCCGGCGCCGTCGTTAACGTACAGGTAAAACCGAGTGCCGCCACTTGAGGTGACATAGAGGTCTTTGTCACCGTCGTTGTCGATATCACCCCATGCCGGGCCGTTGAGGGGAAGGCCGAGGGTGAAACCGGCGACCACAGCGACGTCTTGGAACGTGCCATCGCCGCGGTTGCGATAGAGGAGCGGACGCGCATTAAGGCGCGTGACGAAGAGGTCCACCCAGCCATCATTATCGAAGTCGCCAGCGGCAGCGCCGCCGGTTCTGAAGAAGCCGGCTCCCGTCGCATTGCCGGGATGCTGCACGTGGCTAATCCCAGCGCTGGCGGTTACATTCGTGTATACGACTGCTGACACCAAGTCGGGACGAGCGCCGACAGCCAGTGCTGTAGCTAAGGCGGCGGCGATCCATCGACCCTGCGCAAGCGCCCGGCGCTTCCAAGCCATAGTATTCCTACCGCTCACTGAATACCTCTTGGCGATACGTTAATACCCACCTCGATGTCGCTTTCCCGTGGCGCAGAACCAAAATAATCCGGCGGTGCCCACAACGGCCAGCAAAACGCTCGATGGCTCAGGCACGCCGGCAAAGTAGTTCATCGCCCGTGCAAACGCCGCCGATCCCACCGCGTACCCAATCCGCCGCCCGGAAAAGTCGTCGGCCGGCGGGTGAATTCCGCCGTAAATTCGCGACAGCGAGGCCTGATCCGAGGCGTCGAAATACGTTGCAAACTGCAGCTTCATGTCGGCCTCCGGGCCATATTCGAAGTCCAGACCGGACCCCAGCGGAATGTCGTACTCAAAGATTCCACCCGGAAAGAATTCGCTGCCCGTAAAAAGCGCCATCACCTCTGCCGCCGAGCGGCTGAAGGTCGAGTGGCCGGAGACATAGCCTGCGAACGGCGGGGTGACGAAGCCGAGCAACTGATACGGCATCCACTGGTCGGCGCGAATCCAGCCGACGCCGCTTAGTTCCGATGGGTCGTCGAACGGGGCGGTGCCGCCGATGGCCCCCTGCCAGGACCGGATGGCGATTTTGCCCTCGAGACCTGCGAGGTGCTCGTGCCGCTCACCCGCCGCCGTAGTGTCAGGCGTGATGACTTCGACCAGGCCCGGCTCGAGCGGCAGGCCGTCGGGATGGTAGGTGTTCACGATGGCACCGCCACCCAAATCGACGGTCAGGTTCGGATCGCTCGACTGTCCGAGTTGGCCCATGCAGCGGATGAACGAAATGGGGCGCGCCGAATCGTACACGCCCTTGTGATTCCAGGCGGCAATTGCGGCGTCGTGCAGGGCGCCGTTGAGAGCAAAGTATTGCTTGACATCCCACTGCAAATCATCGAGGACCGGCCCCGTGCCGCCGATCCGCCTGGGGATGTTAAGGGCATCCATCTTGTCGCTCACGTCGTTGGCGATCTCGTTCCAGTGGCCGGGAGGCGCTGTCGAGCGCGGCCCGTCGGCCCAAAACTCGGCCATCACGCGGCCAAAATCACCTCGCTTCACCATTTCGGGTTCATACGGCTGACCGGTATAGGGATTGACCGCGTAACCTACCTGGTCGTAGCTCTCGGTAAACGGCGCGTTCGGAGTGTTTCCTCGACTGGCCGGCGAAATATCGATCATCACACCGTCGTTTGGGTCGAGCTGCGCTGAGAGTCGGATCGTGGTCAGCGCGTCGATCTGTTTGAATGCCGCATCCGTGGCGCCGCCAAGCTGTCTAGGCAAACCCTGATCGTGATACACGCCGTTCGGGCTGCGATCGGCTGCTGTTATCGCGAACGGCGTCACTTGTCCCCAAAAGGGCGTGAGGTGACCCTGCGTCGATTCATTAATCGGCCGGCCGAACTGGTCGATCCGTCCGCCGAGGAAGTGGAGCGGCTGCCAGCGGTTTGGGTCGCTCATGACGTTGCCGGGAAGGTCGAATGTCAGCGGTGCATTAACCGGTGTGAATGTTCCTGCAGCGCTGCGATAAACGCTTTCCTCCCTGGCTCCATCGGCAAGGGTGTGGGAAATCACCGTCTGCGCCACGCGATTGCCGACCGCGGCGGGCGAGTTGCCAACCGTTGACATGAAGTCGGGATTGTAGCCAAGGTCCACCATCTGCTGCCGGATGTCGGCCAGCGTAGTGGCTTTTCCCGGACCGACGCCAGCGGGTCCGGTCACAAACCGATGCAAAATGATATTGTACGCCGCGTGGCTGACCGCTTCGTTACGAGCTAGTTCAAGGTTCGCCGCCGTGGCGTTCTCGTGATGCAGGTACGGCGCTGCCATCGTGTCATATGCAGCCCAAGCATCGTACATCGCGCCCGATAGATGAAACAAGTTGCGAGCATGCACGGTGGGGCGGGCCGTGTCGAGGCTGATCGCGTGCAGCAGTTGTTCGTCCCATACCCTGGCGACCGAGGGATCGGCCAGGACTAACTTCGGCGCATATGTAACGACAAGCACCAGCAAAGCCAAGCCGACACTTCGTAGCCGAACGAAGACAAGGTTAATGGGACGTATGCGACTCCATGCGCAATCTTGGAGGGGCGTATCCATGGTGTGACCATACTCCCGAAGTTGTCATATCTTGCGTGCTCCGTCGAATCTGATCCGTTGGCCGGCGTTAATTAACTCGAAACGCTGGCTAGGGCTGTCATCATTATCCCAGTTCGGTGCTTCGATGCAACGATTCTGGGGCGCATTGACGCGCAGCGTTGGCGAGCGGCCCGCGAGACCCCTTTAGCCTCGCGGGCCGTATTCGTTAGTTCACGCTGCCAATCTAATTTCCCCGACTCTCGCCTGGCAGGCGACTTGACATAGGGTTAGGCGTGTCGACGCCGGCTTACCATCATCAAGCCCAAACCCCCCAAGCCCAACAGCCACATCGTCGCAGGCTCTGGGACGATAGCGCAGACATCGTCCACGAACAGCACGCCCCTCTCGCTGGAATCGCCGGTGTTGTCCCTCGTCCTGAAGATGACGTCGAACGACTGCTCGGTCGCGAGCAACGGGATACTCGCCAGGAACGGCAGGAACCCGCCGCTGCTGACGCTCCCGTCGGTGAGGAAGAGGTGATCCCTGATTTGGATATCTAGGGGGTTATCGTTGTTTCCTTGCAAGTCAAAACTCGTGGGGTTGACGGGTTGGGTGGATGTTCGGACGGTGGCGCTGAACGTGTCGCCGGCCGCGCTGGTGATGTCCCACTTCCAATTCCAGCTCAGATCCAACCTTCCTGGGTCGCCCGGGATAGTTGTCGCAAAGCTGCGCATTTCTTCATGGTCGCTTAATCTGTCATCGGGGAGGTACAGCGAGTGGATGCCGCTCGTGTACATACCGTCGAGAGGCTCGTTCCACTGCGAGTTTGCGCTGTGATGCCATGCATCCGGGAAACCGTTGTGATCTAAGGGAACGTCAGTACCCGGCACTCCGTGGGGGAGAAACCGAGTGATGGTTTCTATGTCGCTATTCTCGAGCAAACTGTCGGGCGCGGCCAATACGGTCGTCGTCGCCGTAGCAATGATCGCCAAAGCACTCACGCCAAAAAACGTCTTCCACCAATTGCACATCATGAGACCCTCCCGTTGAAAACAAAACGAAGATTCCATTCGAACAGCGCTTCATGCCGACCCCAACGATCAGGCACTAAGCATTCCTCAGAGCACGTCTAGTCGTCATTCCTCCTATCAGAAAAGCAAATGAGATACGGAGACTTCTGCATGCCCGACCCTTACCCTCGGGTCTGGGGCTGGAACCGCTTCCACCTCGGAATTCCCAATCGCAGTCATTGTAACAAGTTGCATCCCCCGTAGCGTCTAGCGCGTGGCAGTTTATCTTTTTTATTTACCCACGACGAAAGTGTTGATGGAGCAGTCCTCCCTTCGGGCCGGCTGCCGTTTCGCTCCTGCACGAAACGAGTAAATTGCCAGCAGGCCCAGCATCAGGGTCATCGTCAGGCCAGTAGGTTCTGGAACGGCCAGGGATCCTGCTCCGGTGCCGTTTTGGAAGTTGTTTAGAAACACGTTGCCATTCAAGTAGTCGTAGTTTACAGTGGCCGTCCGACTGCCCAAGAAGGTCACCGTGCCGAACACACCGACGAGATGCGCGGGGGAGGCCCCGGGAAGGTCGGGCGGGGCATCGATCAACGTTAGCGGCGCCGAGCCGGCATAGGCGTCGAGGTTGAGTTCGAGGTTCATCCCAGCATAGGTTCCGGGAACGTTACCTACCGTCCCATCGAGGTAAGCGGTGCCGGTGAGTTCCCCGGGGAATGCGCTGTTGTCGACCAGAACGATTGGCGTCACGCCCCCCGCATCGGCCGTGAAAGAGATGGTCGCGTCCGCCGGAAACTCAGAACGAATATCCCGCCGACCGAGGGGATCGTGAGCAGGGGCGGGGCTTAAAGCGGGGTCGAAGCGGCCGACCTCAAATGTTCCGCCGGAACCGATGATCGATAACTTCGAGGACATCAGCGGCTCGGGATTGGCGATTAATCCGCAGCCGCTGGCAAAAAACTGCGTGTCGCAATACGACAAGATCAAGGCGCCGTTCAGGTTCACGCGACCACCGGGGAGAACACGAACTTCACCTTTCGCGCCGAACACATTTATTCTCAGATCGTTCGCGTTCACGGTGCCCTCGACGATGACCAGCCCCTCGGCTTCGAGGCCCGGCTCCGTAGCTATCGCAATGTATGCCGGTCCGTATGCACCGACTTCCAAGTCTTTTCTACGGTTTTCCGAAAAATTGAAAGGGCCTTTAACGTCGATGAGCGCATTGGGGCCCACTGAAAGAAAACCTCTCGTGCGTCTGCCAATCACCACCCCATTGGTCGTTATGGTGGAGTTGCCGGTCATGATAATTTCGCCGCCTTTAGTGACGAGGCCGAGATTACCTGCCCAGAAATCGTAATCGAATTCATCAATAAACCCGTTGTGGTCGCCGTCAGCGCCGCCGCCGAGGTTTTCCACAAATTGCCCCAGCGTATCGCGCCACACGGTGTAGTCTGCCGCGTCGACAATCCCGTTGTTGTTGTAGTCGCCTTGCTTGGGTGTGGGGAACCTCTCTCGGCCGACCTCCAGTGGTTCGGTATCGTTCAGCAGCGTGAGCGATCCGCCCGTCATCCTTAACCGTCCGAATGAATCATTGGAGACAGTCAGCCCCCCCAGAGTGGTGCTGCCGGCGGAAAATATTGCGGTTTTGCCGTCCTGAATCAAATAGGACTCGTTGTCGAACGGAAAAAACGGGGGATTCCAATTGTTCGGATCGTTGAAATCAGAACTGGTATTGCCTTCAAAGAATATTTGTGCCCAACAATCTTGGCTGGCGGCCAGGCCCAACAGCAAGCTGAAGCCCGACACGATCCTGACAGAAAAACGTGACTTATTCATCGTGGGTGTTCCATTATGAGGGCGCATTGATTAATTCACCGCAGCTCTGTCAATTACTCCAACTGGCCGATTGTACTCCGGATGTTTATTCTTTGGTACTACTTGCAGTTACCGGCAATAAAGTTTTGAATTCTTGAATAAAGCGCGGCGCTCGTGGCACTTTTCACAAGTGCAAGCACCATCACTTTTACCTCCAATTACCTCCGATTCTGTGGGGGCTGGAACCATGCCCCTCCGATTACCGTTGTGAACGCGTGCTTTTAGCATCCCTCTTTGCAGCTCAGCATTCACTAACACCTGAAAACAATCGAGGAAATTTGGATATCTAAGTGTCGGCACAGACACGAGTTAGGACTCGCCCCCAATACCTCATAACCTCGAGGTCGCAAGTTCGAATCCTGCCCCGCCATTTGTACTAAGCGAACCGTTAGCCGTCGACGTTCGACAGTGCGGCCCCAACCATGCTGCACCATGTCGAACGCAATTTCTTTGCGCATCCTAGTCTCATTGCCACACGGCGAAGAATCTGACTCGGGTCAGCATCGGCCGTGAAATCTATCGTGCGGCCGCGTTTCGTGCGTCGGAGTTCCGGCGCTATGAGCGTCTGGAAGGGCATCCCAGCGGCGTAGACACAGCGGGGGTGGGGGCTGCTAGAATAAGCGGCATTCCGACCGGAGATAGGAAGCTCGGATCGAATCGTAAACAAGTCAGCGGATTTCCCTCATCACAATTCGTGTCCAAGGGGGGTGTGACATGGCCAGCAAGCACTGGGGCGCCGGCGGCGTCCGAACCGTTCTTGGTTGCCTCTTCTGCGTTCTCGCCCAGCCGGCTATGGGGCTTAACTTCAACTTTACTTACAACGCGGCGCAGTCC
Organism: Pirellulales bacterium; assembly: GCA_040901765.1. Lineage (GTDB taxonomy): Bacteria > Planctomycetota > Planctomycetia > Pirellulales > Lacipirellulaceae > JBBDYG01. The sequence continues at coordinate 183,505 of JBBDYG010000040.1, read as the reverse complement.
ACGCCGCCAGCGACGATATCCGATTCGTTCGGCCCGATCAGCGATCCCAACGGCACGGTGCTGATGAATATGGTGCAAACAGCGGCCGACATGTGGTCCGACGTGATCCTCGACGATTGGACGATTAACGTCGAACTGCGTTGGCAGGCGCCTGCCAACGCTGGCAACAGCGCGCAGATGTTTCAGTTTCAGGCGCACCCCGGAAACACGGAGGGCGATCCTGCCGAGCAAAGCAGCCGCGTTGTTTGGGCGCAGATTATCTTCAACCCCAATCGGAATTGGTGGGTCGACTCGACTCCGTTGAACCATTCCGAGTTCGACATGGCCCAGACCCTGTATCGCGACCTGCCGATGGCGCAACGGACGGGATGGTTCGCCGGGCCTCCGCCCAACCTCTTGGAAGTGGGCTATAGCGGCGCGGTCAACGCATCGGCGCCTGCGGCCATGCAGGTGCCGGGATCCGCCAGCGCGACGTTGCGAAGCCGCGATCTTCTCAGTTACGCGCTGCACGAGTTAGGACACACGGTAGGCGTCGGCGGCACCACTGCGGCGGCGAACGAGTACAGCACGGACGGCGATTACGACATCAACCCAGCGCTTGCCGGTAATACGGCGTTCTCCGTGGAAAGCACCTCGACAAGCGATGGGCACATTACCTCGTCTCCCACCTCGCCCACCGCGCCAGCGCTAATGCACTCGAACAATCTGTGTTGTGCCCGTCGGTTGCCGTCGGCTCTCGACGTGATGGCCGCGGAGGCGACGGCCAATTGGACAGGCATTCGTTTACTGCGGACCGACTTCTTGACTGGCGCCAGTTGGAACACGGCTGGCAACTGGGAAGGCAACCGCACTCCGAGCACCGCAGTCGATGCCTTTGTCCGAACGGGAGATACGGTCACACTTTCCGGTTTCGGCGCGGCGGGAAACTTACTGGTGGATGAAGGGAGCACCGTCTCCACGCAGACCAATACGCTGTTCGTGCAGAACCGAACCGACGTCGGCGGCACGCCCGGCGACAATTCGCAGATCACGATCAACACCGACGGCGAGCTTGATTCCGATCTCTTGAATATCAACGACGACGGAACGGTCGTGCTGGTGGGTGTATCGAGCCTCTTGCAAGCGGAGCGAGTTAATATCGCCGCCGGTGGAGAACTGCGCGGACAGGGAACGCTCGATCTCAACGACAATCTTTTCGGACTTCTTACGAGCGAGGGATTGATCCGCGCCACCAGCGGCGGCGAGCTGGTCATCACGTCGCAGAACGGGTTGGGGCTTGACCTCGCGGGGGGCGAGATCGAAGCGATCGACGGCAACATCCGCTTTGAAACCGGAATGGCTGACGCGATGGGCGCCGACCTCACCGTCGGCGCGGGGCGACAAGTTGCATTCAACTCCGGCGGCTCCGTGGGGGCGGGGGGACTACTGCTCTTGAACGGCGGCGTAGTCAGCCCCGCCAGGTCGACGGGAAGCACCTTGTTTGTGGAAAACAACGGCGTCGTGCGGGCCGATGGCCTGGGAATCATCACCAATCCGCTGGTGTTGCTACCCTCCTCGATCGTCGAAACGGAGCCGGGCACGCCCAATTCCGAAATTCGCTTCAACGGCACTACCTCCTTCCAGGGTGGGAGAGTTGTTGGCGACGGCATCGCTCGGCAGAACGGCGCCGCGACGATTCAACAGGATACGGAGATCGACATTGACACTTACGATCTCGACGGGCAGGCGGGGAACACCGTGATTACGGTCAACTCCGGCCGCACGCTCGACATCAATTCCCCGCATATTGAGACGGGCGGGGTCAACGATTTCGACGGTACGCTGCAAATCAACAGCGGCACCGTGGATATTGCTTCCGCGTGGAGGCTCGATGGGACGCTTAACCTGGCGCAGACTTCGGCCACAACTCCGGTGTTAACCGGCGCGGGAGGCGTGACCGTCTCCAACAACGGTGAAATCAACATTACCGGCTCTGGCGACATCGAGACGGCGCTCTCGGTCGACATCGGCACCGTCTTTGTCGATGGCGATGCTGTGTTCAGCGGCCCGACAATTCTCGGCAACAATGCGACGGTGGAAATCGACAGCGACGGCGATACGCTCAGGCTTCTTGGGGCAACGACCCTGATAAATCCAAGCATCGTGGGGAATGGCCGAATCATTTTCGACGGCTCGATCAACGTCGCCTTCTTCGATACTTTCATCGGCGTGGCTGAGACCGATCTCGACGGACTGCAAGGGAACACGGAGATCACGATCAACCAAGGGCTGATCTTCTCGATTGCTTCGACCACGCTCGAACCGACCGCGAACGACGGTTTCGATGGAGTGATTACTAACCACGGCACCTTTTCGGTCCTCGCCGGTTGGCGGCTGGATGGGGAACTTAATAACGACCAAATCGGAGCAACCATGCCGACGGTGGCCGGGTTGGGCACCTTTCGCATCCATACGACCGGTGCCTACTCGACCGACGGAGACTCGTTAATTACCGCGCCCCTGGCGGTGGCAGGGGCCATGGATCTCGATGGAGGAATAACGCAAGTCAACAACACGGCCTCGTTCGAATCGACCGCGTCGATCAGTTTCGCCAACGATGCCGTGCTCGAACTGAACGGATCGACGGCGATCGCCGGTGGCACTTACACCGGAGCCGGGCTGATACAATTTAACGCCGCAACCACGGTGAGCGCAACTACCACCATCTCGGTCGGGCGTGTCGATCTCGATGGGGCGGCCGAGAATACGCAAATTACGGTCAACAATGCCGCGCTGGTGCTCAACGTCGATCGCGTCGATGAATTCAATAATCTCGTGGGGGGAACCCTGAACGTCTCCGGCAATAGCGGGCGGCTCGAAGTGAACCTCAGCAATCCCCCGACCCCCTGGCTCCTCAGTGCCACCGGCATCTTGAACCTGACCACTGCGAGCCTGTTCCCGGTCACGATGCTCGATGGGAGCGATGCCATCGTGCAAGGCAGAATCAACGCCAGTGGCCGAACTCGGTTGGGCGCCAATATCGCGCTGGCAGGCCGATTGAATACGGTTATCAACTCGACCGACGTTTATTTCGCCGGCGGCGGACAGAATCTGTTCTACAGCTCGAGCATCACCGATGGGTTGGGAAACATGACCCTCGACAACGGCACGCGACTGCATCTGCAACATGGCACAAATGTCGGCATTGATGTCGAAAACTCGGGACGATTGGAAATCGGCTTCGCGCCAAACGAAGTGGAGACCGACTTTACCGAGGCGGGGTCCGCGACGATTCGGGCCAACTACGCGCAAACTTCGGCCGGACTGTTCGGCGTCGAAGTCGGGGGACTCACCTCCGGTACGCAACACGACTTCCTAAACGTGCTGGAAACTGCTCGGCTGGCCGGCACGCTCGAAGTCGAGTTGATCGATAGTTTCCTCCCAGAGGTCGGCGATGAAGTTCTCGTACTCGCGGCAAACTTGGTCGTGAATACATTCGACACACTCGTGGCGTTTGATGCCCAACAGATGTATGGCGTCTACGCGACCGCCCTTTACACCGCCACGACCGTGACCGTTCGATTCGATGACATCTTTCTGTTGGGCGACTACAACCGAAACGGGGTCGTCGACGCGGCGGACTACACCGTGTGGCGCGACACGCTGGGGCAAATCGGCCCCGGCCTTGCCGCTGACGGCAACGCGAATGGCCAGATCGACGCCGGCGATTACACGGTCTGGACCGCCCGATTTGGAAATATCGCCGGCGGTGGTGCGAGTGCAAATGTAATGGCCAACGTTCCCGAACCGGCAACCGCGGTGCTGCTCATCGTGGGAATCCTCGCGACTTGCTCACGCCGACGCGCGGCCGCGGCGATTGGAGTACAATAGCGGAGACGTTAATTGTTGTATCTTGGGAGCAGTTTCGAGTGGCACGAATGACCCGTACGCATGGCGGTTTATTGCATGGCGTAAGCTGGAAACTACTGCTTGGAATTGCGTGCGGTGCATCCGCGCGCCCGTTGGATGCCAACGAGAACAGTCTTGTGTCGGCCGAGGCCAAGCTCGCCGCGAGTGCGATTCACGTGCCCGACGGATTTCGAGTCGAGGCCGTCGCAAGTGAGCCGTTGCTGGCCAATCCCGTCGCATTCTGTTTTGATTCCGCCGGGCGGATCTTCGTCGCCGAGACGTATCGCGTCAAAAAAGGGGTCGAAGACAACCGCGATCACATGGATTGGCTCGACGACGACTTGGCGGCCCGCACGGTGGCCGATCGTCGCGCCTACACCGTGCGGCGAATGGGAGACGAGATCGATCGCTTTACGGAACACAGCGAACAAGTCCGACTCATCGAAGATCGCGACGGAGATGGACGGTACGATTGGTCGAGCGTATTTTCCGACGGTTACAACGCCGTCGAGGACGGCGCCGCCGCGGGCGTTTTGGCGATTGGCGACCGCGTCTGGTTCGCCTGCATTCCTGCACTGTGGGAACTGCGCGACGCCGATGGCGACGGGCAGGCCGAAGAAAAGCGGGCCGTTGCCAGTGGATTCGGCGTCCGCAATGCGTTCTACGGCCACGACCTGCACGGCCTTACGGTTGGCCCCGACGGCAAAATTTACTTCTCTATCGGCGATCGCGGACTGCACGTCGAAACGCCTGCCGGCGCGCTCGTGAACCCCGATAGCGGCGCCGTGCTACGCTGCAATCCCGATGGCACCGAGCTGGAACTGTTTGCAACCGGTTTACGCAATCCGCAGGAACTCGCTTTTAACGAACTCGGCGATCTGTTCACCGGCGACAACAACTCCGACTCCGGCGACCGCGCGCGGCTGGTCCACGTCGTCGAGGGCATGGACGCCGGCTGGCGCATGTTTTATCAGTACCTGCCCGATCGCGGTCCGTTCAATCGCGAGAAAATCTGGCACACGCAGAACGACGAGCAGCCGGCGCGAATTGTGCCGCCAATTGCTAATCTTGGTGACGGACCATCCGGCCTGGTCCGCTACCCGGGCACGGGCTTGCCGACCGAATACGACGGTGCGTTCTTTCTTTGCGATTTCCGCGGTACCGCGGGTGGCAGCGCGATTCGCAACATCTGGTTCGAGCCTCATGGCGCCTCGTACCAACTGGCGAAAGACAGCGTATTCGCCAGCAACGTCCTGGCTACCGATTGCGACTTTGGTCCGGACGGAAACTTTTACATTCTGGATTGGGTCGATGGCTGGGCCGGCACCGGTACGGGGCGGATTCACCGCGTCACAAGCGACGATCAAATTGCCCGTCAGGCCCGCGAAGACTTGCAAGAGTCGATGGCACAAATCGGGGGAGCCACCGCCGATAAGCTCGCGCTCCTACTTGGCCACGCGAACGCGCGGGTTCGCCTCGCTGCCCAACAGAAACTTGTGGCCGATGGCGCGGCTACGCCCTTGGGCAAGATAGCGAATTCAACGGATGCCCCGAGGCTCGCGCGGCTTCACGCTATTTGGGGCCTGGGGCAACTCGCCGTCGCCGATCCCCAACTCTTCGCGAGTTTGCTCGCACTCGGCGGCGATGCCGACGGCGAAATTCGTGCCCAGTCCGCGAAGACACTGGGCCGTGCGTTTAAGGCCGATGAAGACCGCCGGAGCGAAATCGCCCGGCGGCTGATCGCACTGCTCGGCGACGACTCGCCGCGCGTCCGCGCGTTCGCCGCGATCTCGCTCGGCAAGCTGCGTCAGCCGGCGGCGCTCGAGGCCCTGCTGGCGATGGCCCGCGACAATTCCGACCGCGATCCTGTTCTGCGCCACGCCGCCGCGATGGGGCTGGCCGGCAGTCAAACACCCGAGGCCCTCGTTGCCGCGGCTGAAGGTCGATCGCCCGCCGAACGGCTCTCGATCGTGCTCGCGCTGGGCCAGCAGAAGTCACCCATCGTGGCGAAGTTTTTGCATGATGACGAGCCTCGCATTGCCCTCGAAGCCGCCCGCTTTATTTGGGATATGCCGATTCAGGAAGCATTTGCCAACTTGGCCGCGCTCATTACCAACGTGCCGACGAGCGAACCGCTCGCAAGGCGCGTCCTGGCCGCCAACCTCGCCCTACGAACCGATGAACATTTAGCGGCCACGATCCAGTTCGCGCTCGATGAAAAAGCCGACCCGATGATGCGCGAACATGGGTTGGAGCTAGTTTTTCGATGGGCCGAGCCGTCGCCACGAGATGTTGTCGAGGGTTCGTGGCGTCCCCTACCCCACCGTTCGCAACAGAAAGTGGCAGCCATCGTCCGAGCGTCGCTGCCGGAAATATTGGAATCGTCAACCGACATTCGCGATCGAGGTATCATCGGCGCATTAGAATTGGGAATTCAAGAAGCCGGACCGGAATTGGTCAAACTCATCGGCAACGATTCCACAGCATCCAACTTGCGCGTCCGTGCGCTTCAAACGCTGTGGCGGGCGGAGAAGCAACTTCTTTCGTCGGGCATCGAAAACGGATTGCAATCGAATGACGCTGAAGTCCGCGCCGCTGCCCGCGATCTGCTCATCAAGCACTTTCCGGACCGCGCGCTTGAAGAGCTTCGGCGCGGCTTGGCTGCTGGAAACATTCGCGAACAGCAGGCCGCCCTGGACGCGCTGGGGAAAATTCACCAGCCGGCGGCTCAACTCTTGCTAACCGAGTGGATGCACCAGCTTGCCGATGACACTTGCCCCGCCCCACTGCAACTCGATGTACTTGAAGCGGCTCGGCAGTCACACGACCCGCAGCTCGTCGCTCTCGCCAAAGAGTTTGACAACCGACAATCCGCCGGCAATCCGCCGGCCCAGTACGCTCTCTGCGCCGAAGGGGGCGACGCGACGCGCGGCGAACGCATCTTCCGCGAGAACGCGGCCATCTCATGCCGGCGATGCCACTCCGTCAAGCCGGGCGAGGTGTTCGTCGGCCCGAACTTGGCTAACGTGGGCACCCAGCGCTCGCGCGCCGAATTGCTCGAGTCGATCGTTCATCCCAATGCCAAAATCACCGAGGGCTTTAAGACCACCGTCATGCAACTCGATTCGGGCAAAGTCGTCTCCGGCATCGTGCGGCGCGAAGACGACGAGCACGTCGTGTTGGTCGATCCCGACAACAAAGAGATAGCCGTAAACCTGGCCGAAATCGAGGAACGCTTGGAAGGCAAATCGGCCATGCCCGAGGACGCGATGAAGCACATTTCCCCCCGTGACCTCCGCGATTTGGTCGAGTACCTGAGTACGCTACGCGCCGCCATGTAGGAACGGCGGCGTTTCGTGGCCGGTCGGCCAATCGTCCCCAGTTGAAATTGCCGTTGGCGCCCTCCTCGACGAGGAAGTGCAACCGGTCTTTTAAAACCGGTCAATGGATATCGAGTGGTCAGTGTGTGGATGAGCGAGTTGGGAATAAGGGAGTTCGTCTCGCACGCACGAAGGAAAACGCGACAATTGCTATCATGCCAATAATCCCGCAGCTTGGTTCCGGAACGGTTACTGCAAATGCAACGCTCAGAGTTGCGTCCATCCCTTCATCATCTATGCTACGAAGCGTCAACTCGTAGTTGCCAGCCAAGTCGAAAAGAAACTCGAATGATGGGCCATAGGCAATGAATGGCTCGTGGTCTGGAAAATCTAACGACCTGAGCGTCCATTCGTCGAGCCAGATCCCAACGCCAGCCTCCGTACCATTATCCGGGTCGAACGAGGTGCTGGTAAAGGAGTGCAGCGTGCCCGTAGGAATTGTTAACAGCGCATCCGAAGCGCCAGTCACCTGACGATCGCCCAACGCCATAGCAAACGAGTTCGCCGCTTCGCTGCCAAAACAAGAATTGCCCTGGCAAAACGATGGTTCGGACGGAACGCCTTGGTCAATCCAGACCTTATTGGACGACATTCGTGCCTGCTGTCCCCGAATCGTAGCCGTTGTGCTTGCGCTTGTGTTGTGCCAGACTTCACTGTCCTCTTGAAACGAATAGGCACGGCTATAAAGCTCACCATCTACCACCATAGTTTGCGGGCCGGAAAGGCCGCGAAACACACCGCTCTTAGTTAGCGGGTCGATTATCGGCCCGTCCGTAGGAATTTCATTTTCCACACGAATACTCGCGGAGTAATCATTCTCCGGCTCGAGCTCGGAAAGGTTTTGCCTAAAAACGTCTGCATCGCGCTCGACGACGAACGGCGTCCCAGGCGGTCCCTTTACCCAAAACTGTGCCCCATGCCCCACGTCGACTTCCGACCACGGACAGAGAAAGCAATCTCGCGGTCCGACGAAGTCGATGTTCGCCGCTACGGACACACTGTTTCCGGCAATAGTTCCAGCCTCTTCATACGTTGAGCCTTCTGTCGAACTGAACACGCCACTGAATTCATTACCCCAGGTGTCGAAAGGGCCAGTATGTGTCAACTCGGTCCCGGAAAAGTCGCGAAATCGCCTGCCAACGACCCAGTGCAATTCGGTTAAATCGGTGTCTTCGACGATGTATATCGGCCCGGCTGGCCACTCCGGTTGCTTGCGGTCGACGTCAATATCATACCCCCACTTAAATCCCTGGTGTACGGTGATATGGCCACCCTGCGTGCCATCGTTAAATTCGCTTGGGTCGTATTCAACGAGGTAGGTTTCGAACCGAACCGAATTTTGATAGGGAATTGACGTAATCTCTTCACCCGGGAAATCATGAAAAGGTTCGGAGAACTCGTTATCGGGCCAATAAAACGGCAACTTCTCGTTCATATCGTTATTAGGAAACGGGTCGATGTGCATACGTCTGCCGAAGATGCCGCGGTCATCCTCGAAATATTGCATCCACGCAAGGTTTGGCGGGTCGTCTGGGTGGCGTATGTAATCAACGTCAATGTCGGCACCGGCGCGGCCATAACTTGTTGGGAATCTAGGTGGCCATTCATCGAGTGCGCGATACCTTTTAAATACGATTGTTCCCTTAAGCGGGGGGCTAGATATTGGGTTGATATTCCATCCCGGAAATTGGCTCGCCTTATCATTATTAAAAGCACTCTCGGCTTCGGCGGAGAGCATATCCAAAGGCATTGGCATGGCTGGCTGAAGGGTGACTGTTCCCATAGCCGAAATCACCGGGAACGGCCGCCACCCAAAGATGCTCCAAGGCTGCCGTAGCGTGATGTTTTCACTTGGGACATAGAACGCGCCAGTCAGAAGGCTCGTATCGAGCTCAATTGCCGGCACGCCGGTGGCTGCGGACAGAAACAGAGCGGTTGTCTGCACGACGGTCAAGATTTTGTAGGTCATAGGTTTCTCCATTGCGCGCCATTCGGGGGCGAACGCACCGAGCCGCGCGGACCGTTAAGAAATTAGAAATGCACTACCCCATGTCTGTTTGGGCGCAAAACGCCGTGAAACCGGGCGCGGATTTTCGGAAAATTTTCGGACGATGCCCTAACGGCGTCGCCAAGCCCTTGCCGCGGGGATCGGCTATTTCACCGGAAACCGCTTCCAGACAGCTGTGGTGGCTGGTAGGATAAAGCCCACGGAGCGGGACGGCGGAATTTTTTTCGACCCAGATAGGGGGGCTTGGTCTGTGGACCGAGTGACCGGGCCGATGAATACGCTTTGCACGGTCGACGAACTTCTGGTCGCGGCGCGGCGGGATCGCCGAGCGCTGGGCGAACTCTTGGAGTCGTACCGCGGCCGCCTGATGCGGAAGTCCCAGCGGCGTCTATCGCGGATCGAGCGCCGGTGCGATGCCGCCGACATTGTGCAGCAAACGCTCGCCGAGGCGTTGGATCGGTTTCCTGGATTCGTAGGTTCCGTCGAGCCCGAGTTCTCGGCATGGATCGGCGTGATTCACCGCCACGTGATTGAGAACGCGGTTCGCGTTCACGTTCAGGCCCAGAAGCGGTCCGTGGCCCGAGAAACGGCGCTCTATTTCGGCCACGGGTCGGCGGCACTCCCCCTGGAGCTTGCCAGCGACGAGTCGACCCCGAGCACGCGACTGATGCGGGGCGAGAAGGCGGCCCGCCTTATGCACCTCTTGGATTCCCTTCCCGAACGTCAAGCGTTCGCGCTCCGCATGCGTTTCTATGAAAAGCTGCCGATGCGCGATCTCGCGGACCTGCTGGGCACTTCCGAGCTGGCCGCTGCCGGACTGATCAAGCGCGGCCTGCGGAATTTGAGGCAACGTCTGCACGAGTTATCGTGGCGGTGAACCAGTCACTATGCGTAAGCACGATGCATCCGAACCGATCGCCCGTGTAGATATCGTGATTCGCGAGTACCTCGCCGCGGTGGACGCCGGGCAGGAAGTGACTCGCGAAGCGGTGATTGCCGAGCACCCACAGTTTGCCGACGAACTGGCCGAGTTTTTCGACGGCCTGCGGGTCGTGGAGGAAATGGTAGATGCCTCGGCGTCCCACAACGGGCGGTGCGCGGAACTGACGCTGTCGGCCAATACGATCGGCGGCGCGCTGGTGGGGCGGTTTCGACTGATCGAGAGAATCGGCACCGGATCGTTTGGAACGGTCTGGAAGGCCGAGGACACCCAGATTGGCCGCCAAGTCGCCCTCAAAGTTCCACACGTCGCGCAGCTCGACGTCGAGCAGCGCGAGGATTTCATTCGTGAGGCACGTGCCGCGGGCCGGCTCAAGCATCCGAATATTGTCCGCGTTCACGAAGTCGGCGAACACAGCGGCATCGTTTATATCGTCCGCGATCTGATTGACGGCGTGACCCTTTCGGAATGGTTGCGCGCGCATCGGCCGACGACCAGGGAATCCTCCGAAATCTGCATGAAGCTGGCCGATGCGCTGCACCACGCGCACCAGTTGGGCGTGGTACATCGCGACCTGAAACCGTCCAACGTGTTGATCGACGCCAATCGGGAGCCGCATGTCACCGACTTTGGCCTGGCCAAAATTGGCGGTGGCGACGCGACCGTTACGGTGGATGGGCGAATCCTCGGCACGCCGGCGTACATGGCTCCCGAACAGGCATGCGGCGACTCGCGGTCGGCCGATCCTCGTTCGGACGTGTACTCGCTGGGCGTGATCTACTTTCAACTGCTCACGAACGAAAAGCCGTTTCGGGGCGACTTGCATCAAATTATCGATCAAGTGCTTCACGACGATCCGCCCAGCCCAAGAGGGCTGGAGAGCACGGTGACGGCCGACCAAGAAACCGTTTGTCTCAAATGCATGGAGAAGTCGCCCGACAAACGGTACCCAACGGCGCACGATTTGGCCGAGGAATTGCGACGGCTGCTCCGCGGCGAGCCAATTCTGGCGCGGCCCATCGCAGCCCACGCCAAAGCGATACGCTGGTGTCGCCGCCACCCGGCACGAGCGGTGGCGGCATCGCTGCTACTGTTTATCTGTGTGGCCGGCGCTGTTGTGGGGATACAACAGTCCGCATTGCGAGCACAAGCAGACGAACGCGCCAAAGAAACCAGGCGGTTGCTGTACATATCAGACATGAACCTGGCCATGCGCGAGCTTGACGACGTCAATCTGCAAACGGTAACGACACTGCTCGAGCGCTACCTGCCTGCCGAAGGCCAGCCCGATTTGCGGTCGTTCGAATGGTATTACCTTTGGCGGCGTGCGCATTCGGACGCGCGCACGTTCCGCGGTCATCGGGGACGGGTCGAATTCGCGGACTTCGCTCCCGGCGGCGATACGATCGTGTCGGCGGGCTATGACGGTACGGTCAGACTGTGGGACGCCTCCAGTGGGCAACTCAAAACCGCGCTCGCTCAGCATGGCGCCCCAGCGCGATTCGCGGCATTTTCTCCCGAGGGCAATGCGCTAGCGACGTGTAGCGACGACCGGACGGCCATGCTATGGGATCTGACGACGGGCCAGTCTGTAGGAACGCTATGGCACACCGACTGGGTAGGAAATGTGGCTTTCTGCCCCGACGGAAAAGTCCTGGCCACAACGTGCCGCGACGGCTCAGTGAGGATCTGGGATCTCGCGACGCGCGATTGCGTGCAAACCCTGAAGGCCGACGGAGAGGAATCGCTGCACGTCATTTTCTCGCCGGATGGGACTTTGCTGGCCACGTGTGGGGAGGACGGGACGGTCAAGATTTGGGAGACCGGCAGTTACGGACGAATCGCAACATTGACGGGGCATGATGACGATGTTTACGCCCTCGATTTCTCGTCCAATGGACAAACGCTGGCATCGAGCGGCAAGGACGGGGCAATCATTCTTTGGGACGTTGCCAGCCGAACGCGTCGCCGCACATTGCAAGATGGCAAGAAATCAGTATGGAGCGTTGCCTTTTCTCCAGACGGCGCGACTCTGGCGTCTACCGGCGGGGACTCGACCATCCGCCTGTGGGACACGACGACCGGACGGCTGCGGACTACCATCCATGGCCATTTGCGCGAAGTCCGCTGCGTGGCGTTTTCTCCAGACGGTTCTCAATTGGTCTCGGCCAGTGAAGATGCAACCGTGAGAATCTGGAATCTGTCGGATCATAATGGTCAGGTGCGTTGGACCGGCCACTCTGATTGGATTCGAACCGTCGCGTTTTCGCCGGACGGCCAGGCGCTGGCCTCCTGTAGCGACGACGGCGCGGTGAAACTTTGGGATGCAATCACAGGACAACCGCGAGCGACTTTCACGGGCCATACCGCGTCGGTCAGCGAGATCGCTTTTTCCCCGGACGGCGCGTTGCTCGCCGCGGCGAGCGACGACCGATTCATCCGCCTGTGGGACGTGCCGACTGGAAGCCATGTGGCGACTTTCGAGGGGCACACCGACTTCGTCAACTCGCTGGCTTTCTCGCCGGACGGTCAGCGGCTCGCATCCGCCTCGAAGGATAGGACAGTCCGGCTGTACGAAGTGCCCTCCGGCCGTGACATTGCAACGTTCAAGGCCCACGACGGACCGGTGATGTCCATTCGCTTCTCGCCGACGGGAACGCTGCTGGCCACCGCCGGCAACGACAAGACGGCCAAACTTTGGGATGCCGCCACCGGAAAACTTCTCACCAAGCTCGTCGGCCACACGGACTCGATTGGCAGCCTGGATTTTTCTCCCGACGGGCAGACGCTAGCCACCGCCAGTCGCGATGCGTCCGCGCGGTTGTGGGACGTGCGAACCGGTCGCCAGAAGTTGGTCTTGCGTGGGCATCCTATGGTGGTTCGTCGCGTCGCATTCTTTCCCGACGGCAAGCTACTGATCACCAGCAGCGGCGATCGCACGCTGAAATTGTGGGACGCCCACACGGGTGAGGAGCGATCCACTCTCAAAGGGCACGCAACCGGCGCATTCGGCGTGTGTGTCGCACCGGACGGCAACTCCATCGCCTCCGCTGGCGAGGATGGAACGATCATCCTTTGGCATGCTCCCACAATAATCAAGGAACGGCGTTCGACCACCGACTCGTCGGATGCACGGGCCGCCGAGCGTCACACCGCGGTCCATGTAAGATAGCTACCAAGCCCGACGACCACTGTCGACGCCACCAGCAGCAGTGCGAGGCCGGCTGCCAGCAAGAGATACGTGCGGCGGTCGGAGCCACGCCATTCGCCGCGGAACAGCCCTTCCAAGTTTCCGACAAGAATCACACTCGCAGTGTAGACCGGCCAGCCGAGCACGGTGCCGCCCAGTTTCGTCGTTTGGTCGATGCGACTGGCCGCGACCGCGTAGATGAGGAACGCCGCCATTTGAAGGAGCCCCATCGTTGCTCCATAGAACCAATGCGAGGTTGTGTCGGCGCGGGAAAAGTCTTGCCAACTTCGATTGCGAATCAGCAGATAAACGCAATAACCTGCGTTGACGACGAAGCCCGCGGACATGATCAGGGCCACCGACGCCATACCCGCGGCCAGCGGGCTGGCGCCAAGCTGCTCGGCCGCCGTGTTGATCTCAATTCCCGCGGTAAACGCCAGATTAATCATCGGTGACGTGAACCCCGAGGCGATGCAGCACAGCACGCCCGCGACGAAGCTTACCTCTTCCCGCTCCAAGAGCGGTTTCTCCTCCGTTCGGCGGTACGCAGCAATCGAGCAAAGAACGATCCCTAAAACCAACAAGCCGACAGCTAAGTAGACGACGCCCGCTTCGGGCGATATCAGCATCTGGCTGTTCTCTTGAATTAAGGGCCACAGCGCGCCGTTGGCGGCAGTCAAGCTCACGGCGATTCCCAAACCCAATCCCATTCCGACGCGCACGATTCCCAGGCCGAACAAGATGGCGCCAATTCCCCAACCGCCGCCGAAGACGATCACGCGAACGAGCGTCTCGCTGGGGACGTAGCGATACACTTCGATCGGAGTCGGATCCCTCAAGAGCAGGAAAGCCGTTGCCCAGGGGAGAATCAGACATCCGAAAACCGCCCATACCAGCCAAATGGACTCCCACCGCCACCGCTTGGCGAACCCCATGACGAGTGCCAGGCTGGCATCCAGGCCACCGCCGATGGCGGCGAGCAACAGTCCCCAATACACGTGCGCCTCGGTTGTTGGAAGGCTTTGGTCCGGCTCCACTGATTACGAAAGATGAGGCAACACTGCATCGCGCATCTTGATGGTCTCGGTCATCACGTCGCACCGATCCATGTTCCAAAACGGATCGTGCTCGTACTCCAGGGTCGCGTAGCCGTAGTAACCGGTGTCCTTGAGTCGGTGCAATAGCGCGGGAAAATCGATAGAACCCTCTTCCCAACGGGCCTGAATCTTGTCCCGCGTTGCCTGTCGCAGGTGAACGTGACCTGCAAATGGAACGAGCGAGTCCAATTCATCCGTGGAATAGCCCAACGACACACCGTGAGAGTAGTCGATCACCAACTTCACGTCGCCGTTCTCGCGGAAGGCGAGAATGTCTTGTGGGCTTTCGAGGATCGACTCGAAGTGCGGTTCGTAAACGAGCAGCACGCCCGCCGATTGGGCCAGTTCATTCATTCGATTCAGTTCCGTCGCGGTGCATTCGAGTGCCTCCTTCCGGCGGTGCGGCTGATGCTCCACGCCCGGCAGAACCGTCGCCGAATGGAAGCCCGCAGCGGCGCAGAATTCAAGCACCCGCTTGAACGTTTCGAGATTGCTTGAGCGAATGGCCGGATCGGGCGAGTTCAGCGCCCGGTCGCGAAAGTTCGTTCCAAAAAACACCAGCAGGTTGCTTAATGCGACCTCTAGAGCCTGCACCTTCCGAGCGTGCCCGAGGGGGTCGGCGGCAATCTGGTAGGTGTCTAAACGAGTTCCAGGGATCGCGATCAAATCGAGCGCATCGACGCCGAGCGCGCGGTACACGGCGGCCGATTCCGCAAGCGTCGTCCCCACCCAAGACCACGCCGCCCCCGCCAGCTTGATCGAGCTTTGTTCAGTCATCGTTGGACGGGCAATTGTCGAGACGGCAAAAAGTGCGGCGGCGAAGGAGCAGCTCCATCGACGGCATCGGGCCGAAGCGGACGCGGCTCGCGATGGTCGTCAACCGGCTCCCAAAAGAAAATCTCGGGCAAACTCTCGGGATAAGGATTCGCGGGGTCGAAGCACTTGTCTCCGGCGTTCTCCATGATCGGCGCCATATATTCTTCCCAACGGATGATTTCGGGGCTTCGATTTAGCATCCGAACCGCCCGGGCATAGTCTTCCACCTCCATGTAGAGAAACAGGTCCGCGCCTTTCATGTAGATCGCCATCTTCGTAACGCCCGCGCGGCGGTGGGCGGCCAGCACATCCGGCCATACCTGGCGGTGCCGCCGGATATATTCTTCTTGCTTACCATCCTTGACCCGCATAACAAAGGAAACGCGTTCCATAGCTTGAGCTTTTCTTCTAACGGTGACTTACTTCGATAGGGGACGAATACTGCGTGACGGACTCACTCGTACAGCGACTCGATGCTAACGGCCTGGCCATTCAGTGCGGCCGACCGATAAGCGGCATCGAGTAGTTCGACGGCGCGCCAACCGACTTCGCCGGTGGAGCCGTTGGCGCCTTTGCCGGTGACAATTTCCACAAGGTTTTCTACCGGCGCATATACCGGGTAAAGTTCCTCGGACTGTTCGCAGCCGGGCGGCCGCTCTGTCGCGTCCAGGGCCGGAAGCGATTCGTCGGACCCGTCGGCATGTCGAATTCTGCCGGAGCCGGTGATGAAGTCGATGTCCAACCACCCCAGATCGCAATTCACTTGAATGGCAAATTTTCCCGGATCGGAAACCTGCAGATTGCCCGTGCTGCCGATGCTGGCCAACGCGCCGTTGTTCATGCGGGCCACGATCGCATCGATCACGTCCACCTTCAGGTCGAGGTTGTCCATCAGGGCCATCACGCTGGCCGGCTTCAGACCTGTGATGTAATGCATAAGACCCGCTACGTGCGTGACCTGGAGGTAACCTTGGCCTCCGCCGGAGCGCTCGGGATCGCTGTAAACCTTGCCCGGTCCAACCACTGGGTAGGGAAACAACTTGCCGTAGGGTTGGTCGTCGCCGCGGAAAAAATCGATTACCGTCGAAGCCAAATAGCAGTTGATGTAGCGAATTTGACCGAGTTCGCCCGATTGCAGCACCTCGCGCGCTTGCCGCGCGCGCTGGGAATAATGCCACGGGTAACCGACGATCAACTCGCGGCCCTGCCGCCGCGCCAACTCGACAAGCTCTCGGGCGTGGGTGGACAGCAGAACCATCGGCTTTTCCACGAGGACGTGCAGCTTCCGCTCCAGGCACGCGCGAGTCATCTCGTAGTGGGCCGAATTCCAGACGGAAACCACCGCGCCGTCCAAATCCTCTTCTTTCAGCATCCGACGGTAATCGGTGTAGGTGTTGCGGACCGCGTATTTATCGGCAGCCCTCGCCAACACCTCGGGCCGTTGATCGCAAATGGCCACGATTTCGGCGTCGGGATGCGCAACGAGTGCCGGCAAATGCGCGGTGGTCGCCCACCAGCCGGTGCCAATGACGGCGATCCTGGCTTTGCGTTTTTCGCTAGCGTTCGTAGGTAAGTGCTGTGAGATCATGCTAACTATTTTATGCGACCGACGGCTGCTTCTGCGCCCTGAATCATTTGAATCACGCGGTCCTCGTTCACGCTCATGGGGTGCGCGAGCGATTTTTTCGTTAACTCGTCAAGCCGTTTAGCAGCCGTCGCGTGATTGGTGGTCCATTCCTCGACGAAGGCGCCTCCCTTAATGTCGTTGACAAAAAACTTTCGGGCCTGCTCTTTAATCTGGTCGTTTAGCAGCATCTCGCCGCGGGTCAGTGTTCCGTACTGACTCGTGGTCGAGTGATATTTCATTTGCTTGAAGAATCCAAATTCCGCCATGAGCCGCATGATTTCGGAACTCTCGGTCGAGGCGTAGAGAACCATGATGACATGCTCGGGGGAACAGCCATGCTCGACGGCCAACTCGTAGCAAAAGACCAGCCACGCGGCCAGCCCGGCCCACACGACTTGCTCGGTGTACAGATTTAGCTCGGCCTCGCCGCGAAAGGAGGATTCGAAGATTCCGGCCCGTGTCAGCCCCATTCCTTTACACAAGGCCAACGTCAGGTCGCGGGCCGTGCCGGTGGCGTCGTTTTCAATCGCGAATTGGCCGATCACGCCGCGCCCATCCTGGTACCGCGTGCGGACAACATTGCCGGGCATGATCGGCGCGATCATGATCCAGTTCGCGTTCTTCGGCGGATGAATCAGGCCGTATCCGACGTTGTACCCGCTGCCCCAGCACAGCGTGTTGCCCGGAGCAATGCCCGGGGCAATCTGCGTGTCCCAAATCTCCGGCATGCACTCGTCGGTGGTGAGCACAAGCAGAATATCACCCGCCGCGGCGGCCTCCGGCAGTTCAACGGGTTCAAACCCCTCTTCAACGGCCAGTTGCCGATACTCGTCCTGGCGATTCCCCACGATCACGCGAACGCCGCTGTCCCGCAGATTGAGCGCCTGGGCGCGGCCTTGATTGCCGTAGCCCAATACAGCGACGGTTTGACCGGTCAAGGCATCGAGGGAAACGTCCGAATCGTTAAGCAATTGCATGAGGTTACAGTCCTAGAATTGTAGGTCGTCAGCGGAGTAGGTGAGTAGGTGAGTAGGTGAGTAGGTGAGGAAAAGTTGGCGGTCATGAAATAGCTTGTTCAGGCTCATCACTTACTCACTTACTCACCTACTCACTTACTCACATACTCACTTACTCACCAAAACGAACATTCGATTCCACTACTTCAGGCGACTAAAATCGTACTTAATGTTAAAACGGCATTACTGTGCGTAATCGGGGCACTCGCGATCGAGGATGCGGCGAATCGCCGACAAGTGTGCCTGTGCGTACGACTCATCGCCAACTATCTGTTCGCGGGTCTTGCGGCAGGTCTCTGGGTCTACGATCTTCAGTGGCCGGTGCGTTGATTGCGCGATCACCTGCACCTCGCAGGTCCGCTCCAGGTAATACAGATCGTCGAAAGCGGTGGCGATGCTGCGGCCTACCACGATCACTCCGTGATTGGCAAGAAACAGCACCCGCTTGTCCCCGACACTGCGACAGATGCGGTCTCCTTCCGCGGTGTCGAGCGCCAGCCCCCGATAATCGTCGTCGTAAGCAATGTCTGCAAAAAACCGCAGGGCATTTTGGCTGGCCATTTCCACCCGGCCGCGTTCGAGTGATGCCAGCGCCGTGGCATAGGGCATATGCGTGTGCAGCACGCACCGCGCCTGGGGCAAGGCGCGATGAATGCGCGCGTGGATAAACATCGCCGTCGATTCCACTTTGCCCTCGCCCTCCAGCACCCGGCCTTCGTGGTCCACCTGCAACATCTGGCTCGCTTTGATCTCCGACCAGTGATAGCCGAACGGGTTGACCAAGAAGCTTCCCGCGTCAACCGCAAACGAATAGTGGTTGCAAATACCTTCGCTCAACCCCAGCCGGTACGACCATCGCAATATGGCAGCCAGGTCGTGTCGCGCTTCGGCAATTTCATTCGTCATAAAACAACTCCCTGCCCGCCCCTACTCCGAGATTATTCCTTGGAAATCGTCTCATCTAAATTGAGCAGCACCCGCGCGACGAGGCTCCACGCCGCCAATTCAGAAGCCTTCTCGGATTGCTGGTCCACAGATCCCGCTACGATCGCCGCGGCTTTCTTATCCACTTCAAGACGCTCTCGTTGTGCGCGAAGGTAAGGCAAGAGCGTAAGGCGTTCTTCCTCGCGGGGCAGACGTGCCAGGCACAGTCGGAAGGCAATTTCTAATCGTGCCGTCTCATCGCCCGGCTCCTCCCGCATGACTCGCGCGGCCAGCGCCTGACTGGCTTCGATCAGAAGTTCGTCGTTCAACTGTGCTAAAGCTTGCAGCGGAGTGTTCGACGTGATGCGGTGCATGGTGCAGATATGATGCGGCGGGGCGTCGAAGGCGGCAAATGCCGCATAGGGCGCGGCCCGCTTGCGATGCGTGTATAACGCCCGCCGATAACGGTCGGGTCCGGAACTGGAGGGCCATTTCGCATCGCCGAAAACTCCTGCCAAGGCTCCGTCTGGTTGCGGAGCGAACACGCTTGGCCCGCCGATCGCAGGATTCAGTAATCCGCTGGCGGTCAGCGCGATGTCGCGAATAGTCTCGCCGGGCAGCCTAAACCGAGGCCCGTGACTCATCAACACGTTCTCGGGATCGACAGAATGCTTCTGTGGATTGGTTGCCGCAGCCTGCCGGTACAAGCTGGAGGTGACGATGACGCGATGCATTTGTTTGAGATCCCACCCTTCATCCATGAACCGGCAGGCAAGCCAATCAAGTAACTCCGGGTGCGACGGCTTCGCCCCTTGAGTTCCAAAATCCTCTGGAGTTTCAATCAAGCCCCGGCCGAAATAGCACTGCCAAACCTGATTCATGATGACGCGAGCCACCAATGGGTTACTCTCGTCCACGAGCCAACGGGCCAGCGTCAAGCGATCGCGCGGGGCATCCTTCGGAAGCGGATGCAGGAAACCAGGAACATCTGCCGCGATTTTTGGACCGGGCCGCGAAAACTCGCCGCGGATGTGCTGATGCGTCGTTCGCCGGCTGGCGCGCTGCTGTAGAACGAGCGTCGTCGGCTGGACAGGCAACCGCCTTCGCAGTTCTTCAAGTTGCTTGTGCTCCTCAACGAGTTCGGGCGCGATCGACAAATAGTAGGCTTTGACCGTTTTCCTTTCGTCGGCCGACCACTGCTCGCTTGGCTTAAGCAACAGCCCCTCTACCTGCGTCGGCATGTCGGTCGCCAGCAACGGCGCTGCATCCGAGGTGATCCAAACGCGAAAGCGACCCAAGGTTTGCTGATGAGCGTAGTTTTGCAGCAGCGCGACGGTAAGCTCGGTGCCGCAGTGCGCGGAAATCGGTTCGGCGAACTCAAACACCGCGGTATGGCGGCGCCCGGCGCCACCTTTGATGTGCCAGCCAGTAAGTTTGTCACCGTCAATCGCCTGAGCAATCGACGCTGAAGCAATCGAGGCGGTCGGATTCGCCAGTTCAAGTAGAATCCCCTGTTTGTCATTGGCCTTTACAGCAAAATCTCGTGCCGTAACCGTTATCTCGGAAAGCAGAAACGTTCCGTCCTCTTTAAAGTATCCTCTCCCCGGCCCATGCATTGGCAAACTCGGATGCGGTAACGCTTCGAGCCTCAGACCCGTAATCGCGCCAAGAGGAGCGTGATAGATTACCTCGTAGGTGTCGTGCTCGGGGTTGTCGCCAGTGGCCAATAGAGACTGATCGTCGAGTGGCGTCAGCGTGGCGTTATTCTTTGACGTCCAACTTACCGGCTCCAAAAGCGTCCACGAACGCGTCTCCGTAGCGGCTTGGCGTCTCCACTGCTCGAACTTTTCGTCGCGGGTTGCCTTGTTTGAAGCATCGTCGTCAGCGCTGGGAAACTGAACTTCGAGTTTGGATTCGAACTCCGCGATTTGCGCCAAAATCGAGTCGCGTTTTTCAGTAATCTCCGGCTGCGGCACCTCGATGTGCGGCTCGTCATCGTTGTTTAAGAAGGCGAAAAACTCGTAATACTCCCGCTGCGAAATCGGATCGTACTTGTGATCGTGGCATTGGGCGCAGGCCATGGTCAGGCCCAAGAAAACCGTGCTGGTGGTGTGAACGCGATCGACAATCGATTCCCAGCGGAACTGTTCCCAATCGTGGCCGCCTTCTTCATTGGTAAATGTGTTGCGGTGAAAGCCCGTGGCCACGCGCTGCGACAGAGTTGCGCCCGGCAGCAGGTCGCCGGCCAATTGCTCAATCGCGAATTGATCGAAAGGCAAATTGTCATTGAAGGCGGCAATCACCCAGTCGCGGTACGGCCAGATTGAACGCGGCCGGTCGATCTCGTAGCCGTTGGTATCGGCATACCTGGCCAAGTCGAGCCACCAAAGAGCCCAGCGCTCACCGTAGTGCGGCGATTCGAGCAGCCGCTCGACCAATCGTTCGTAGGCGCCGGGCGATGTATCATTCACAAAGTTCTGCACTTCGTCCGGCGTCGGCGGCAGGCCGATCAAATCCAGCGATAGCCGTCGGACCAATGTTGCCGTATCCGTTTCCGGTGCGGGAGCGAGACCTGCCTCTTCCATCCGCGCAAGCACAAACGAGTCGATCGGATTGCGCGGCCACTCGGTTGCTTTTACCGCCGGCGGCTCCGAACGAACCGGGCGTTGAAATGCCCAGTGCTCCTCGGCTGGTGCTTTGGTAATTGCTGTCGAAGACGACTCGGCGCCGGCCGGCCAGCGGGCGCCTTGATCGATCCATGCGCGAATTAAGCCGACCTCTTGAGCGGTTAACCGCGCCTGGTCCGCGTCCTCGGGTGGCATGACGATGTGTTCGTTCGTCCCCGAAATGTATTCCACAAGCGGACTAGCGGCGCTATCGCCGGGCACGTATGCCGGTCCCAAATCACCCCCCTCCAAAGCGTGGGCTGGGTCGTCCAGTCGCAGGCCGCTTTCCTGTTCGTCCGGACCGTGACAGGAGTAGCAGCGATCTGCGAAAAGCGGCTGAATATCACGTGCGAAATCGACCGGCCGTTTCGCAGGGGGCGGCAATGTCGAATCGGCCAGCAACGCAACCGTTGTCAGCGCCAACACCCCTAGCGCTACGGCATAGCACAGCCGCGCGTGTTGATTCGTGATTGGAGTCGCTGCGCTTCGCATGGCCGTTCGTTTAGGCGATGAGTTTCGTGGCGACCGTTCCACCGACGTCGGTCAAACGAAAGTCACGCCCTTGATAGCGGTAGGTCAGTTCTTCGTGATTAAGTCCGAGCAGATGCAAAATCGTCGCCTGCAAGTCGTGAACGTGGATCGGATCCTCCGTCACGTGGTACCCCAATTCGTCGGTCGCGCCGATCGTTTGCCCGCCTTTGATTCCGCCGCCGGCCATCCACACCGTGAAGGCATTGGGATGGTGATCCCGCCCGCGCAGACGCCCGAGCGCCGGGTTGTTTTCGACCATCGGCGTGCGGCCGAATTCCCCGCCCCAGATCACCAAGGTTTCGTCCAGCAGGCCGCGTTGCTTCAGGTCCGAAATCAGAGCGGCTGCGGCTCGATCGGTGTCCGCGCAGACCCGTTTGAGGTTGCCGACCACGTCGCTGTGGTGGTCCCAATCCGCATGCAGGCAGGAGACGAACCGGACGCCCCGCTCCACCAGACGACGGGCGAGCAAGCAACTCGCGCCAAACGATGACTTGCCCGGCTCGGCGCCGTACTGGCTCAGCGTTTCGCGCGTTTCTTGCGTCAGATCGGTCAGCTCCGGTGCGCTCGACTGCATGCGAAACGCCATTTCATACGCCGCGATCCGGCTGGTGATTTCCGGGTCGCCCACGAGCCGATGATGTTGCCGATTAAGCTGGTTGATTACATCGATCGATTCACGTTGCATTTGCTCATCGTGTCCCGCGGGATTGGCGACAAATAGAATGGCATCGCCGTGCGGACGGAACACGACCCCTTGATGGACCGATGGCAGGAAACCACTGCCCCAACAAGCGGCGCCGCCGCTTAGTCCCCCGGAGGAATTTAAGACCACGAACGCCGGCAGATCGGCGGCTTCGCTGCCCAAGCCATAGTCGATCCACGCGCCCATCGAAGGCCGCCCCAATTGCAAGTGACCGGTGCTCAGGAAAATCTGCGCCGGCGCGTGATTGAAGGCGTCGGTATGCACTGAACGTACCAGCGCCAGATCGTCCACGACGTTGGCCAGGTGCGGCATCAGTTCCGACAGGTTCGCGCCTGATTGGCCGTGGCGCGCGAACTTGAATGGCGAGGCCATCAGTGCTGCGTCTCGCTCGATAAACGGCAGGTTCGCACCTCGCAAGATTTCATCCGGAACTTGTTGGCCCTCGTACTTCGCCAGTGCCGGCTTGGGATCGAACAGGTCGAGCTGGCTAGGGCCGCCCGCCATGAACAGGAAAATGACATGCTTCGCCCGCGGCCGATATTCGGGTGGGTTGGCACTTGCCGCCGCGCGGCCATTGGTGCCCATCAACGATCCCAGCGCAATACCGCCCAGGCCCAGCGCCGATTCTTGCAGAAAATAGCGACGCGACAGTGGATCAACGGACGATGCACTCATCCCGCGCCTCCGTCCTTTGGCTGCGAAGCTTCCGGCTCCGGGCGACACCAGACTTGCACCCGCGGGGTTAGACGCAAGGTTGCCGGCCCCAATAATCCAGACACCGTCTGGTCTTCGTAAACGTACCGGCTCGGCCCCGCGCTCATGTAGTTGGCTAACGTGTTGAGCACCTCCACTTGAATCTCGTTCTCGCCCGGACGCACGGACCCCGTCAGATCGAACACGAACGGCGAAGCGAGTCGCACGCCCAACGAGCGCCCATTGACGGTGACTTCAGCCGACGTGCGAACGTCGCCCAGGTCGAGCGACAAATGGTGAGCCAGTTGCTCTTCCGTCAAATTGACGCGGCGAATGTATTTTATTCCGCCCGAGTAATGAGGCAGCCCGTAGGTGCTCCAATCTCCAAGTGCGATTTGACCTCGCTCGCAATCAAATCTCACCGGCGCCTCGAAAGCCGCACCCTCGTAGTGTCCCGGTTGATGCTTGACTCGCAAAGCAACTTGCGCCATTGGCGAAGCACCCTGGGCCGATCCGGGAAACTGAAGGGTATCATCGATCACTTCGACCGCCTCGCCGTTCACCCATGCCTCGACCGACTCCGCTACCAGGTTTAGTTTCGCTTGCTTCGCGCCCGGCGGGGCGAGGAATCGATACCAGCCGACCGATGCCTGGCCTTCCGGCTGATAGTCGTAAACCAAATCCCGCGACAGCTCGTACCACCGCGACAGCGGCATGAACCGCGGTTGCTCCGGCGACTGCGGCAGCGCATGAAGCACGGCAAACGTGGCAATCTGCTTCGCGCTGGGTTGCACGAGCCGCAGGACAACACGGTTCCAACCCTTGCGAAGGTTCACGCTACCCATCGTCTGCGTCTGCTCGTCGCTCACGTCAACGACTTTTTCGCCGTTGATCCACGCCTGCCGGGGTGGATCCTTTGCATCACTGCCGAAGTCCATATACAGCGTCTGCTCGCGCGGCGAGAACACGCGGGTCGTTAGGTATCGGACCACCGGTCGGCCGCCGCGCGGAGCGTCGAAGACCAGGAAATCGGGCGATACCGGCCCCAGCCCATCGCCGCCGTACTGATGCACGTCCGCGCGGTCCGCGCCGAACTTCCACGAGTACGCATATGGTTGCCAGTCGATGCGCTCGCCCTCCAACTCCACCGACTCGGCTTGCTCGGCCGCGCCTTCGACGATCGTCTGCCGCAGCGCGTCCGAGTCCAGCCCCAAGGCGATTGGGCCAAGCACCTGCCAATAGGGTCCGAAGGTGCAATTCACTGCTTGCCACTCGTCGTCATTAAAATCGCTCGCCTCCCAACTGGGGCGCTCGCCGGCGCTGGCCGACTCGGCACGATATTTCATCCGCGAGGCTTCTGGTCCGATCACTTCTTCCGATGCCGGGTACCGGAAATCGCCCCAGCGATTGTCCATGGTCGGTCGATACTCGCATTCCCACAGCCCGTCCAACACGATCGGTGCAGTCGCCGATTGGGCTGGGCTTCTTCCCACATAATTGCGGCCGTCAACCGACACCGTTGCGGTTAGTTCCTCAGACGCGTCGGCCGTGCCGGTCACTTCAAAACCGTCCCCGCGCTTTTCAATCGAGGCGATGCTTAAAAGGTTATCGGCGGTCACCTGCGGGCCGACTTCTTCCGGCTGCAATACCACCAGCACGCCCTCATGCGGGGCCATTTCTAGACGCAACTCCGTGCCATCGGCCACGGTCTTAAACCGATGCAGCGGGCGAATTTCGCCGGTCCGGGCGTTCCAGATTTCCGGTCGGCCTTGGCAACGCACCGTGATGTTGACCGTCCGCCGCTCGGGCTGGCGATTCACAAAAAAGTACGCGTGCTGGTCGCCCACCTGCTGATGCGTGTGAGCCAGTTCGGTTGCCGTCGTTGTAACATCGGGCTTGATCGCCGCGCGGATCGCGGCGATGGCGTCGGCTTCTGTCGAACGCACGAGAATCGTCCTGCCACCGGCGTCGTTAGCTCGCTCGACTATCGCGTCGCTTTCGGCTGCATAATCGCCCAACAGTTCTTGCCAGGTATCTAGCAAGTTGGGATCGTCGCGGCCTTCCTCGGCCGACGCCGTGGGCGGTTGCTGGAACACCACCAGCGTGCCGCCGGCGGCGACGAACTCGCGGAGCTTTGCTGCCACGGCGCTGCGCAGCGTGGTCGTTGCCGGCAGCATCACCACCGGGAATTCAAGCCCGCCAATCTTGAGCTTGTTCGAGTCGACAACGGCCTCGGCCAACCGCGCTTCATCCACGAAGTCGAAATCGAGCGATCCCGCATACAGCGCCTTGGCCAGCGCGAAGGTGGTCTTTTCCGCGTCGTCCGCGGGTGGGTCGAATTTCGATCCACTATGCCAATGCGCGTGGATCGTCGAGAGCGGATAGAGCAGCGCCACGTCGGCCCGGTGTTGGCCCTGGCCGAGCGCGTAGCTCAGCCGAGTAACATAATCGGCGAAGCTGCGCCACGTCTGCCAATAGGGCTGATAGAAATGGACCTCGGGGGGCACGAATTCATTCCGCCCCGCCAACAGCGAATAAAGCACGCCGTGCGTGTTGTATAGGTTGACGCCCAGGGCGTAGTTGACGTTCGTGCGGGCGATGTTCTGTTCCTGAGTATAGCCCCACCCCACGCCCCAGTAAGCGCACACCGCGACGCGCTTGCCGCCGTTTAGGTGAGCCATCGAGCTTGACATCTTCGTGTCGATGAAGGCCCCCAGCGGCCCACTCTCCTTCGAGTCCTCGTTACCGGTGATGTCGAAGTACTTCATCATCCGGGGAAAATCACCATAGTTGCTGGTTTGACCGTGCAGGCTCTCGCGTCCCCAGGTCGCGATGGTGACCTGTTGCATTCCCCGCTCGTGCAGCCAATCCGCCATCGGTGCGTAGAGATTCTCCTCTAGCAGCGTGTTCATCACGTCGTAATATTGGCACCGCACGCGATTCGTTTGCGGGCCAATGTCAACGAACAGTCCCGACAGATCGGGAAGCGGATCGAATCCCTTGTCTTCCAAATACCGCGTGCGCAGCGCTTCGCTATACAGAATGTTGCCGCCCAGCACCGAGCGTTCGTCGGGACCGTAGCCGGCCAGCGACTTGCCCAGCCGATCGCCCAATCGTTGGCTGTACTGCTCGAAGAAAATCTCGATCCATCGATTGACGACCTCGGGTTCCAGATAATTCAGATCGTGCGGTTGACTGCTGACGACCACCACCAACCACTCGGGCTCGGGCGCCTCCCAGGTTAATTCCTGGCCGTCGATGAACTCTGCTAGATCGATGCGAGAATCATTGTCGACGGCGTCCTCGCTCTGCTCCTGCAGGCGATAGGCGGCGGCGGCGAGTATCTGCTCGTCATCGGGCACGCGCACTGAAATCGTTTCAGCGGCGGTCGAACGCGCGCGGTGTGCGACCAGCCGGCGGCCCGTTAGTCGCGGGTTATCCTTGCGCTCGGCGCGTAACTGGCTTTGGAAGTAAGCCTTGTCGAGCCGCCCCAGCCAATCGTTGGCGAACTGCACCATGCCTAGCCGCTGATGTTCATCGAGCGCAAAGCGGACGAATTCCCACCAGCCATCGGTCCAAAACCCCGGTTCGGAGCTTCGGGGTTGCGACGCGCCAAACCGCGGGTATAACCAGGTGCCGCCCACCCCCTTGGCGTGCATGTCCTCGAGCTGCCAGCGAAGCCGCTCCTTCGTTAAATGCCCGGCCTCCCACCACCAGCAATCGACCGGCCGGTATTCCGTCGGCGGCGCGGCGAACTTCGCGGCGTCAAGCTTGGGAGGCGGGACTTCCGGTTGCGCGCATGCCACGGCCACAAGCGAAAAAAGCAATAACGCGATCGTTACCGGACCAAATGCAACCTTTGTACGAAGAGGGCGTCGCCCTAGACGAAAACTCTCATTCGCAAAATGCATGATGGCAACAACTCCCATAACAATTGGATGGTCCCTAATCAGGCAGGCCCTTTGGACACTGCTAGAGCTGGCACGATTGGCGCCAACCGCGACTCGTTAGTTAGACCATCTGATGCGCTACGGGTTAGTCAAGTTGTAAACAGGCTCATTGAGACCGGGCACGACATCCAATGTTAACTCGCTTTGAGTGTTGTAGCGCTCGGGAACGAGCATCTTCATTACGATTTCATCATTGGTTGCATTCGGCGGCGTTTTCTCGCGGTCCACTACATTCGCGGAAATCTCGACGCGCTGTTCCGCGACAGGTACCTCGACTCGGAAACTCCCGGCGCGAATGCTACCACCCGTGGCCGGCGTATCGCCGTTCACCGGTATGAACCGAACGGCCCCTTCCGTTAAAGGCTGACCATTGAGCGTTACTTTTCCTTGCACATCTCCCATCGGCGGCCCGTACGAACAGCCGGTGGCGAATATCGCCAAAAGAACTGCTGCAACGACTTGTCGAAACGATTTTCGATGCATCAAACTAGGAATCTCGTACCGAACAAATGGAGGACTATTGCACGCTGGCGCTTTCTTGGCCGTTCATCGTTCCAATCGCCTGCCAATAGGCCAGGGAAACGTCGTCGGCTATAAAGGTCACGTGGCAATCGCCGAAGGCCACGTTCACACCGCCGGGATGAAAACTTCGCGCCGAGGTATACGTTTGCCGCCGAGTACCCGTCCCCCCTGCCGTTGTGCATGGCGTTTCGGGAGCCGGATCGCACCAAGCCCCCCATTGGGCGTCGGGGATGGATGTATTCGGGGTATAAAGCGTCATAAACACGCCATCCCCCACGTCGTTGAGTATCTCGCCGCGGCCGTCAGCCGATTCGTCTCTCGGATGCATGATTGCTTCCGATAGAATCAGCGTGCTACTGGTACCATCAATGAAATCCTTGAAATTGCTTCGAATTGGCAGGTCTCGCGACCTGTAATTCTTAAACCCAAACGGCGCACGAAACGTGGGAACGGGGTGGGGGGGTTGAAAGACCATGGGTCCCCAATTCACGAAATAGTTGCCGCGCACCGTTCCGTATCTGAACCGATAAAAAGCCGGCCCGCGATCGGACGCGCAATAGTACAGTGCTAACGGTGTGTTCGACGGCGCGTTGTCAATTTCACTGGCGACAGGATGAGTTAACGGGTAACCGTTCGGAGGGGTGACATACGAAACACTGTAGTCGTAGCGGTCGGCGAGCGGGCCCTCCTCAATGTAGGGCCACAAGTAAGGCGGCCAGCCGTGACGGTTCCCGGTATCAAGTCCGTTCGAACTATAGCCACCAGAGGGAAGGGTGCTTTTGGCATCGTGGTGCAGGTGCATCGCCGTCGCCCATTGCTTGAGAGTGTTAGCGCACTTCGTGCGTCGACTCGCTTCGCGCGCCGCTTGGACTGCGGGCAGCAGCAGCGCGACCAGAATGCCGATGATGGCGATCACCACCAACAACTCCACGAGAGTGAAACCCCTTGAGCGCGGCCGCGGACTTGTTATCCGTTTACAGGCAGGTACTCGCACCATTTTTTAGCTACCTGATTCGCGTGAAGAAATAAGTATAAAAGGAGCACATTACGCCCTCGGCTGAATCGCTACGATCGTGTTGCCGCCCCGCAACTTCGCACGTCGACGAAGCACGGTCAAACCAGCCATTCCCAACCCAAACGTTAGACAGGCCGTCGGTTCCGGAACCAAAGTACTTCCCGTTCCGGTCAAGCTGCCCGCGGGCGTGTGTGCCAAGGTTTCGTTGAAAACCATCACGTCGTCGATTCCGCCCGCCCACGATCCAACAGAGCTGCCGCTCGCACCGCGATGGCCGACTCGAAATGCAGCACTATTGCTGCCGTTAAGTGTCGCTAATACAGTCGCCGAACCCGACAACGACGTATCCACCGAGTTTTGAAGTACGTTATTGAGATACACCGCTTCTGTCTGGTTCACACCGTCGAATGCAAATATCACGTGCGTCCAAGTGTCGAGCGGGAGCGCGTTGGGTAAATGCAATGATCGATCCATGCCAGCCGCCATGTCGAAATAATCGATCACCAATTCCGACGTACCGGTGGGGCTGACGATTTGCCACCCGCGCTGTCCGCCACCGCCCATTTTTCCAATAGCAAACCGATCTCGGGTCGTGTTCGAAGGATTTAGCCACAAGGCCACGGTGAAGTTCGAAAAACTTGCATTTAGCGCGCCGGAAGATCCGTTGGCGATTTCCACGCGCTCGAAATTAGAACTGAGGCTTCCGGAGGCGGGATTCCCTGGGAAATTCATCGCGCTGCTTGAATTCCTGCTACTTACGCCTGCGCCTAAATTCTGTACCGGTCCGGCGATGAGGGTGGGGAATTCCAATTGCCCCAACACCGCATTGACGCTCCCCGGAACCGAGGCGAAATTGCCGGAAGCGTCCGGTGTGGTTTGATCCGTCCCGGCCGTCCCACTCACGGACTCGAATTGGTAATTCACCATCAGGGCACCGTACGACGACTGCGACGTTGCAAGCAATGCAATACATGCAATGGCTGTGCAAGCTCGGCACCAAGGTGTTATTAATAGGCCACACGCGGCATCAGCGATGCGATTCATCATTAGACCCCCCCACGAAAAGAACAATCGAAAAAAGTAACGTCGCAAATCTGCCCCCAATTCTGCGCCAGTGCTGAAGCACACTTGGCTCACCCGCTCACGATTCCCTCACTCACACATCACGCCCGGCTTCTACTTCGCCAATAACCTAGTACCACGGCGGCGACCGCGGCCATCGCCAGTAGCAAGGACGATGGCTCGGGCACTGCCTCGGCGGAAGCCCCTGCCCCCAGGGAACCCGGCGCACCGAAGTTTTCGACCCACTTGGTATAGTCGCCTAAATCGACAATCAAGCTTCCGTCGCCGTCCGCTCGTAGGTCGGTGTCCGAGCCAAGCGTGTCGCGCCATAGGGTGTAGTCGGCTGCGTCCACGATTCCGTTGCCGTTGTAGTCGCCGACTTGCGCTGGCGGCAAAGGGGGGATGAGTGCGGCGATTTCCTCATCAGTGAGGGCGTGGTCGAAGAGATACACATCGTCAATTAGTCCGCCCCAGGAATCGGCTCGGCTATCTCCGCGATTACCGATTTGGAATGGGCGGGTATTTACACCGTTCATCTGCAAGAGATCGGTCGTGGCGTCAACAACTTTTTCGCCATTGATGTACATCTTGAAAAACGAACTGGGTTCAGTGATGCTGCTGAACGTGAACGCCACATGAGCCCATTGGTCGTTGACCACGGCCGTTTGCGGACCGGAATAGAACTCGTTGTCGTTATCTGTACCTAACGGGCCTTCAAACAGGCTGACGACGATTTCATGGGGATGGGCTAAGGTGGGCGCGTCGGTCCCGGTCAAACCGATTTGCCATCCTCGATTTGGACTATTGCCTAATTTGCCGGCAAAAAACGTCGTGTCCACTTCGTCAGCAGCGATGCCGACCGGTTTGACGAAAGCAGCGAATGTGAACTGGGTGTAAGTGCGATTGAGATCCGTAATGACATCAGCAGGATTGTTAGCGTCAAGACCCACCTGCACGCGGTCCCTGGTCGCAAGGTTTGTGCCAGCGTTACTAAATTGCAAAGCATTTCCCACTCGGCCCGATACTGGACTGGTGTTATCCATGTTCGTCAGCGTTCCCGTGTTGCCGCGGCCCGACGAATCGGGAGTAGTAAAGATCACCCCATCGGTATCGACCTGATCGAACGTGTAATGGACGAGCAATTCAGCCCCGAGGGGGGACGCGGCCGCCGCCAACAGAAGTGCCATCGTAAAAAATGTGGTCACCGCCAAAGTGCTGTGCTTCATGGCTGTTTTCCTTGCAAACGAGGTAAATAGAATGCTTGTGAAAAGTCCGCGCCCCCGATGTCGGTGCGACAACTGCCCGACCCTCTTTTCCCCTTCACGTTCCTGCCGTTTTCCAGCCCGACTTGCATCAACTCACAGCGGTCGCAGTGAACTTCCCGCCATCCATTCGGGCGAGATCACGCGATGTTCAATGTCAACTCTCCGAGCGCCGCATCGGGAGCGATCCATCCCGAGCACCAGCATCTCCATCGCCGCGCGCCCCAGTTCGTCCCAAGAATGCTTGAGCTGGGCCACACGCGGTTCCAGAAACTGGCTGAACTTGGCCGAATCGTCAAACGCCACCACGCTCACGTCATCCGGAATTTTTAGCCCGAGGTGCTGCACTGCTCGATAAACGAGTGGCGCAACATCCCCCGACCCATCGAAAATAGCCGTCGGACGATTCGGCCTTCGGAGCAACTCCACGACGGCCTCTTGGGTAACATCTAGCCGTTCGTTAAGCCAATCCGTTACGCCATCGCCCCCGAGATCGACAATCAGCGAACGATCAAACAGCACCCCGGCGTCGAGCGTGGCATCCCGAAAACCATTCAGCCGCTCCGCGACGACTTGCAGGCCCATCGGCCCCAGGAAGCCGACGCGACGGTGACCTAACTCGGCCAGTTTCTGCCCCACCAGATAACCGCCACCGTAGTTGTCGATCTCAACCGTCGGCACTTCAATGTCGTGCAAGCGCTGATCGACCAGCACGAACGGGTAACCCGTCGACTTGAGCTCGACAAGCACTTCGGTGAACCGGCGATGATGGAGCGAGACAATGATCGCCCCATCGGTCGGACCATCCGGCAGCCGGCGCAACATCTCCAGGTCCAGCCCCAACTGGCCGTGGGCGTCGTAGACCTGCGTGTGCAGCCCCCGGTTGGAGCCGACGATTTGTGCGCCCCGCACAATGCGAACCACGTGCGTCCACGAGAGGTCGGGAACGACGACCTGCACTGTTCGCGTGGCTGAATGAGGCAAGCTCACATATAAACCCTTGCCGGGCCGACGTTCCAACAGCCCTTCATCGATGAGCGTGGCAATCCGCCGGCGAACCGTGTTGCGCGCCATCCCCCACTGCTGGGAGAAGGCAAACTCCGTCCCGACCATGTCGCCCGGCGCCAGCTTCCCGCTCTGAATAGCCTTCCGGAGGTCAGCGATTTGGTCGAGGCATTTCATAGAACGTGTTTAGGAACCTGTTTCACTGTGTATGAATACCTGTTTCGGAACATGTTCATGTATAACGGCCTTCGCTGTGGATTGCAAGCACTTTTCCGCAAAGTGCGAATTTTTTTTTCGCGAGGACCAAATCCAGAATGCGGCAGTCGGGGAGGAATACGCAAACTGCGGCGGAATGGTTGGCGAGCGTCTCGTTTGTTGGCAGCATCTGCAAACACGCTTCCCCCGCCGCTTGCGGCTTAGCGCTTTCCCCCCTCCCCCCGTCCGCAGCCCCCTCGCAACGCTGCGCTCCAGTCGGCCATTTTTCGCGCTTATGCGAAACCCTGACACACACGCAAACGTTGGCAACTTGGCAAGTACCGAGGAAAACGGGGCCACCCGCCGCACACTTGGCAATTAGACGACCGCTCGAAGTCCCTTGCCGCGTTGGACTTACTGGTGGCCGTGCTCGTCACCGCTGCAGGCAACGCCCGCTTCTCGCTGCGCAAAACGGAGAGACATTTTCATTTTGCCAGCTACGTGTGCGCGCAGCGTGGCACAGTGGCACAAACTTCTCCGTGGCTCTCCGGAAAGCCGCATCGTCGCTACGATCGACCACATGGCACAAGCGCCGCCAAATGATAATAATCGAAGCGGTCCGTCCAACCCCCAACAATCGAACGAGCAAGAAAAAGTGATCGAGATGCATCATCAAAGTCGAGCAACCCGTCGCGATTTTCTGCGCCAGTCGGTAGTGACCAGTGCGGCGCTCGCATTGCCAACGATCGTGCCGGCACGTGTCTTGGGCAGAGACGCCGCCGCCGCCCCCAGCGAAACCATCACGCTCGGCGTAATTGGAATCGGTTCCCGTGGCACGTACGACTTAAAAGGCATGCTTGGTTTGCCCGATGTGCGGTGCGTCGCGATCGCTGAAGCCCAGGCGAGCCGCGGCGACGCCGGAAAGATGCTGGTCGACGAACACTACGCCAACCGCGATTGCACGCTCTATCGCGACTTTCGCGAGCTGCTCGATCGCAAGGACATCGACGCGGTGCTGATCGCGACCGGCGACCGTTGGCACGCCACCGCCTCGATGATGGCGGCCGATGCCGGCAAGGATGTTTACAGCGAAAAGCCTTGCGGATTGACGATCGCGTATTGCCAGGAACTCGACGATACGATGCGGCGAACCGGGCGCGTCTTTCAGGCGGGCACGCAGCGCCGCAGCGTCCCGAACTTTCAGCAAGCCGTCGAGTTGGCGCACAGCGGGAAGCTCGGCAAGATTCACACGCTGTACGCATCGGTCTACATGCCGCAAATCGGCAACTCCTGGTTGCCCGGCGAGCCTACGCCGCCGCGCGAAGTAGTCGATTGGAACGCGTGGCTTGGCCCCGCGCCCTGGCGTCCCTACAACAGCCAGTATGTCGCCGGCAAGTGGCGCGGCTACTACGACTTCGATTCCGGGGCGAAGCTATTGGACTGGGGAGCGCATACGGTTGACCTCTGCCAATGGGCGAACCTAGCCGACGACACCATGCCGATCGAGTACGAACCCTCCGCCAAGAACATCACCGCTCACTACGCGAACGGCGTGAAGTTGGTATTGGACTTCTTGGAAACCCCGTTCGGCGAGCGCCCGGGTTGGGTTCAAAGCCTCGGCACCTGTCCTGTTCGGTTCGTGGGTGAAGAAGGATCGGTCGAGGTCGGGGACAGCGGCGGCATCGAGGTCCAGCCGGCCTCTTTGGCGAAGGATCTCCAACCACTGCCCAAGAAGGCCGACGGGCTGGATGTAGCTGCCCATTCGCGGAACTTTTTCGACTGCGTCAAGTCGCGCGGCGCGACCGCGGCCAATTCGCAGGTCATGCGGCATTCGCACATTGCCTGTCACGCGGCTGCGCTATCTTGGATTCTCAACCGCAAACTCCGGCTGGATCCCGAGAAGGAAGCGTTCATCGACGACGAAGCAAACGGCCTCCGCACCCGCCCGGCGCGTGACCCGTGGAGCGTGTAATCGGAACTGCCTTCAGGTAGACGAAATGAGAAAGTTGTTCCCGGCCGGAAGTGCTCGGGGCGATTCGGACTCATCCTTCAGACTCACACCCGTGATCCTGCGTCGCCGCGCCTCGGTCATCAGATAGTGCAATTTGTGGGCGGCGAGTTCGTGGCTGATCCCCTCGCGCCGAACGTTGGAAATGCAGTTCCGCTCCGCATCGGTTCTCCCCACTCGCGGCTCAAAAGTAAGATAGATTCCCATGCTATCGGGCGAGCTTAGCCCCGGCCGCTCGCCGATCAGGATCGCCACCATTTCCGCTTTCAGCACCAGGCCGACTTCGTCGCCAATCGCCACGCGGCCTTGCTCGACGATGGCGATAGGGGCCACGCGCCAGTTGTCGGCTTTAAGTTTCGCGAGCATTTCATCGAGGAACGAAATCGCGTTCTCCTCAATCGCGAACGCGGAAAGCCCATCGGCAATGACGAAGGCCACGTCGAACCCGTGGGGCGACTTGCTGGCTAGAGCTTCGAGGCGGCAACGCGAATCCGTTGCCAGCCGCCGCCCCAAGTCCGGACGCTGAAGATAAGTGGTACGATCGGCCGCGGCGCTGTGCAGCACGAGCGCCTCCAGTCTGCGGTTCGCCAATTCCGCTTGGAGTGGCTCGATCGCCAACGGATGATGCACGGCATCGCGCGCTCGAGCGTGTGCGAATTGGAATTCGAGGTTGGGCCGTGTTGGCAAACTAATTCCAGCCCGGCCCAGCGCGATGCGCGCCGGTGTGAACTGGCGCAATTGCTGCCAGGGGTTCGCAACCACCGGTGCTCTCGGCTCATCCATCGGCTCCCCTTCACGTCAATTTCGCGAGTGCCCGCTGAAATAGTCGGGGAAGCGCCACCGAAAGGCGTTGCGATCCGCCTGGCTCCAACACGCCGACGTTTTGTAGCCATGCCTCGAACTCAGGCGCGGGCCGCAGACCCAACACCTGCCGCGCGTAGAGTGCATCGTGGAACGAAGTCGTCTGGTAGTTCAGCATAATATCGTCCGAGCCGGGAATGCCCATGATATACGTGACGCCCGCTACGCCCAGCAGCGTGAGCAGCACGTCCATGTCATTCTGGTCGGCCTCCGCATGGTTCGTGTAACAAACGTCGCAGCCCATCGGCAGGCCCATCAGCTTGCCGCAGAAATGGTCTTCGAGTCCCGCGCGAATGATCTGTTTGCCGTCGTAAAGGTACTCGGGGCCGATGAATCCGACCACCGTGTTCACGAGCAGCGGCTTGTATTTGCGCGCCACGGCGTAGGTTCGCGCTTCGCAAGTCTGCTGATCGACGCCGTGGTGGGCCTCGGCCGACAAGGCACTCCCCTGCCCCGTTTCAAAGTACATCACATTGTCGCCAACCGTGCCACGCTTCAGAGCAAGCGCCGCGTCCCGACTCTCCCGAAGGATGGACAAATTGACGCCAAAACTGGCGTTGGCCGCTTCCGTCCCGGCGATGGATTGAAACACGAGGTCCACCGGTGCACCGCGGTTGATGGCCTCGATGCTCGTCGTGACGTGGGCCAGCACGCACGTCTGTGTCGGAATTTCGTATGTGGCAATGATCGCGTCGAGCATTTCGATCAGCGTCATTACCGCGGCAATGCTGTCGGTTGCCGGGTTCACACCGATCACTGCATCGCCGCTGCCATACATCAGGCCATCTACAATACTCGCGGCGATCCCCGTTGGGTCGTCCGTAGGATGGTTCGGTTGCAGCCGCGTCGAGAGCCGGCCCGGAAGTCCCAGGGTATTGCGAAACCTGGTGACGACGCGGCATTTTTTCGCAACCAGAATAAGATCCTGCACCCGCATGATCTTCGACACCGCCGCTGCCATTTCAGGAGTGACGCCCGGCGCAAGCGCGGCAAGTGTCGTCGTGTCCGCGGCATCGGAGAGCAGCCAATTGCGGAAGTCGCCCACCCTGAGGTGGCCGACCGGCGCGAAGGCATCCGAATCGTGCTCCTCGACGATCAGCCGAGTCACCTCGTCCTGCTCGTAGGGAATAATCAGATCTTCGAGAAACGCCTTGAGCGGCACCTCGGCCAGCGCCATTTGTGCAGCCGCGCGCTCCGTGTCATCCAACGCCGCAATACCTGCCAGGGAGTCGCCCGACCGCGCCGGAGTGGCCTTCGCCAGCAATTGTTTCAGGCTATTGAATCGGTATGTCGAGCCACCGATTGTGTGCGCGTAGATTGCCATTGAGCGTTACCTTCTCCGCTGAGCTTCCTTCAATGCTAGAGCGCAGCGGGGCTTGGTGCCATCCTGCTTCGGCATCCATTCGCCATAGAACGCCGCTTGGAATCGCTGCACCGACCGACTACAGTAAACCATCCCAACAATCGCCCCGACGATCGGCCATCCCTAATGGCAACTGCAATCCCCAACACGATGCGGGCCGTGGTGCTTCCAGAGTACGGCCAGAATGCCATCGATGCGATCGGCAAGCTTCAAGTCGTGGAGCGTCCCGTGCCCCAGCCTGATCGTGGGCAGGTGTTGATTCGCATCGAAGCCGCGCCGTGCAACCCTTCCGATTTGCTCCTCTTGCAAGGCAAGTACGGCACGCTCAAGACTTTGCCCACCGTGCCGGGTTGGGAAGGAGCCGGAACCGTGTTTGCCAGCGGAGGCGGTTGGCTCGCCAATTGGATCAACGGCAAGCGAGTGGCATGCGCCGTGCAAGGCGACCGCGACGGAACCTGGGCACAATACACCGTGGCTAACGCCGCCGAGTGCGTCCCACTCAAGTCGAAAATCACCAACGAGCAGGCCGCCAGCCTCATCATCAACCCCCTCACAGCGATAGGGCTTCTTGAAACGGCCCGCAAAGGCGGCCACCGCGCGGCAGTTCATACAGCCGGCGCGAGCCAACTCGGGCGGATGCTGCTGGCCATGTCGGCCGAAGAAGATTATCCGATGATCCACGTCGTTCGCCGTGCGGCCCAAGTGGATCTGCTCAAGTCCAAAGGCGCGACGCACGTATTAAACTCGTCGAGCGAAGATTTCGCCAAACAGCTTCGCGCACTCTGCAAGCAGCTCAAAGCCACCATCGCTTTTGAAGCCATTGCAGGCCCAATGACCGGCTTGGTGCATAACGCGATGCCGCGCGGGTCCAGCATCTACGTCTACGGCGCGCTATCCGAAGCAGCCTGCGGAAATATTGATCCTGTGGAGTTGATCTTTCACGAAAAGACGATCAACGGATTCTTCCTCAGCGCGTGGCTCCGCGGTCGCGGCGTGATCGGCATGATCCGCTTGGCACGCCGCGTGCAGCAGATGGTCATCGACGGCCGCATCGAGACGGAAGTTCAGCGGCGATTGAATCTCGACGAGATGCAGGCCGGCTTGACGCAGTACGTTGAGAACATGACGCAAGGCAAGGTGTTGCTGACGCCGCAGGAATAAAACGGGCAGAACGATTTAATAAATCGTTCTGCCCCAGTTAAGTTCCTCAGTCGTTCAGTCGCTCAGCGTCGATGCCACGCCAATATCCCGACAAGCGCGAGCGCCATTAACAACGCGGAACTCGGTTCCGGGATGGTGAAGGAAATCGTATCGACCACGATCTCATCGAGCCGCGTGCCGACCGGCACCAGTAAGCCGATGCGATCCCAGTGCGGGTTCGGAACGATCCGCCAGTCTTGATAGTAATGGCGGTTATCGACAAACACCGGCGGACCGACCGGAGTGCCGGGAACCGTATTAAGGGGATCGGTTCCGAACCCGCCCAAAATCGGGCCAAGTATCTCGGGCGGAAGGCCGTCGTAGGTGAACTGAATGCGCAGCAACTTGAGAAGTTCGTTATCAATCCAATTGGGAATCCACAGCGT
Organism: Pirellulales bacterium; assembly: GCA_040901765.1. Lineage (GTDB taxonomy): Bacteria > Planctomycetota > Planctomycetia > Pirellulales > Lacipirellulaceae > JBBDYG01. The sequence goes on along the minus strand of JBBDYG010000040.1, from coordinate 145,197 downwards.
CATCGAGCCGGGGATGAATTGCGGGGTCCAACCGCCATCGCCGTCCGCGCCCGGATCCCACGTCCACGTATCAGTCCACGTCGCAAGCGGGTCGGGCGTCGAGCTGCCGATGCCAGGAACCGGAACAAAGAACGGTACCGGGCCATTGCCCCAGCGCTGCGCCACGTTGGGATCGTCGGCGACTTTCGCATAGCCGCCAGTCGAAACCTGATTTCCAGCGTCGAGGAATTCCCACCCTTGCAGCGTGTCGTTTGGCCCTCCGCGCCAGGGCGGCGGAGCGAAATCATCGGCCAGCGCCGATGAGAATGGAGAAACCGTCGCGGCCAACGCCAGCGACATGACAGCAATCACACCATGCAGTCTCATTAGACACCCCCCTATAATAGACAGGAATCTGAAACACTGCTTTTGCGCAACACGCGATGCGCATCGTTTTGATGGACATTGCCTCCGCTTGTTTCCTGCGTCTTGCCGCATCTTAGCGATTCCATCACAATACACAAGCAAAATCTTAAACTGGCGAAAAAGTCCCTATTTTTTGGGACTCTCCCACGAGCGCAACCAATCTCAAAGGCAAAGCAGAGTAAATGAATGATCGGACTTAGCGGTTTAGTGATCTCGTTGGCACTGCTCATGTTCCTTGCGTATCGCGGCATGAGCGTTATCGTGCTCGCGCCGTTGCTCGCCATGCTGGCTGTAACGTTCAGCGGCGGGGAGCTTCCCATTCTGGCCTGCTACACCCAAATCTTCATGCCGGCCTTGGGCAAGTTCATCATCATGTTCTTTCCAGTGTTTTTGCTGGGAGCGATCTTCGGGAAATTGATGGAAGAGTCGGGTTATGCCGCGGCGATTGCCAACGGAATCAGCTCCACGCTGGGAAGTCGGCACGCAATCCTGGCCGTCGTGCTGTGTTGCGCCGTGTTGACCTATGGTGGCGTTTCGCTGTTTGTGATCGCGTTTGCAATTTTTTCGTTGGCCACTCAATTGTTTCAAATCGCCGACATTCCACGACGCTTGATACCTGGCGCAATTGCACTCGGTTCGGGTACTTTTACAATGACTGCGCTGCCCGGAACGATTCAGATTCAGAACTTGATCCCGATGCCCTACTTCCGGACAACGGCGTATGCCGCGCCCGTGCTGGGAATAATTGCCGCTCTCTGCATGTTCACCTTGGGAATGTTGTGGCTGAACTACCGCGCCCGCGCCGCGGCCCGGCAGGCCGAGGGTTACGCTACCGAGGGATACGGCCCCATCCTCGACCGTAAGACGCCAACCGGCGCTGCGGAATCAATGCCCCCATTCACTTTGGCGCTGGCACCGGTCATCTGCGTGCTCGTTTGCAACTACCTATGTTCAAAGTGGTGGCTTCCCACCTGGCCTTCGGAATATCAGCTTGAAGAACGATTCGGCAAAGTGGCGTTAACAGACGTGCTTGGGCTGTGGTCATCGATCCTGGCTTTGATCGCGGCCTGCGTGTTACTGCTGGTTTGCTCGTCGCGCTGCCGCCGCCGATTGAACGAATGCTTAAAAATCGCATCAATGGGTTCCTTGTTGCCCGTGTTCAATACGGCGTCGGAAGTCGGCTATGGGGCCGTCATTGCTGCCCTGCCGGCGTTCACCATTGTCAGGGACTCCGTGCTGAATATTGCGCCGAATAATCCGCTCATTTCCGAAGCGGTCGCCGTGAACGTTTTGGCGGGAATCACCGGCTCGGCGTCGGGGGGCTTGGGCATCGCCCTGCAAAGCCTCGGCCAAACGTATTACGATTCGGCCCTCCAGCACGGAATCAGCCCCGAAGTCATGCACCGCGTGGCGTCCATCGCATCGGGCGGCCTCGATTCATTGCCCCACAACGGCGCCGTCATTACGCTGTTAACGATTTGCGGACTCACCCACAAACAGTCGTATCTCGATATCGGAGTGGTGACCGTTCTTGTTCCCCTGGTCGCATTGGTAGTGGTGATTACGCTGGCCAGCCTGAATTTCCCGTGGGTGTGACGTTGGGGCTGTAGACTATCGGCTGTTGGCTATCGGCCGAAAGTTGGACATGCTTGCTCTAGCCGACGGCCGAAAGCCGATAGCTCCATGACGCTCGTGACGTTACAATGACCGCAGTTGCAGCGAGGGTGCTGGAAAAAATCTCTGTCGTAAAAGAGCGGTATGGGCCACCGGCACGTCATTCCACTGAGAATATCGGCAGTGTTGTTAACGGCTGCGCTCGCTAGTTCGTTGGCGCATGCCGAAGAAGCGCGTGCAATTGGCGATGCCTTCTCCGATCCGCAAAATCCGATCCGCAAGCTGTTTCGCGGCGAACGGCTCGATCTGTGGTCGTTGCGGAAGCCAATCGCCAGGGAAGTGCCCGTACCACGGGGCAACAATCCGCCTGCGGATCCGATCGATGCCTTCCTCTACGACCGCCTGACGGAAACCAAGCTGTCGGCAACTCCCGAGGCCGACCGGCGGACGCTGATTCGTCGGCTGACGTTTGATCTGACGGGGCTGCCGCCAACTGTGGATGAAGTCGAAGCGTTCGTCGCCGATACAGCGGACGCCGCCTATGCGAAGCTCGTCGATCGACTGTTAGCTTCACCGCGCTATGGCGAGCGGCAAGCGCGGATGTGGCTCGATGTGGTGCGGTATGCCGACACGAACGGCTACGAACGGGACGAGTTCCGGCCGCTGGCGTGGCAATATCGCGACTACGTCATCCGATCCTTTAGCCAAGACAAGCCATTTGACCAATTCATTCGCGAACAGCTTGCGGGCGATGAGCTTGTCGACGGGCCGCCTCGCACGCCGGGCGAAGCTGACATGCTGATTGCCACTGGTTACCTGCGACTGGGGCAGTGGGACAGCACTGCGTCGATCTTCCAAGAAGAGGACCGCCTGCGGGCCGACATGCTGGCCGATCTTACCAACACGACCGCGGCGGCATTTCTTGGGCTTACGATGGCGTGCTGCCAATGTCACGACCACAAATACGATCCGCTGTCGCAGGCCGACCATTATCGCTTGCGGGCGTTTTTTGCCGGAGTTAAACCGCGCGACGACCTGGTCATCGACACGGTGGAGGTCCAGCGCGAGATTTCCGAACACAACGCGCCGCTCGACCTTGAAATTGAAACGCTGAAGCAGGAATTACCGGCCACCGAGAAAGCTGACAAGCCACGCCACGAACAGTTGCAGAAACAGATTGCAGAACTAGAGTCGAAAAAACGCAGGCCGCGGGTCGCCATGGCCGCCACGGACTCAGGCCCCGACGCGCCGATAACCCATGTGTTCGAGCAAGGGGATTTCCAATCGCCGCGCGACGAAGTCGACGCGGGATTTGTCTCGCTGCTGTCGCCCGGTGCGGCCGAGATTAAATCACCGCGCGACAATACCTCGGGGCGCCGCCTGGCGCTCGCCGACTGGATCGCCTCCGCCGACAATCCCTGGACGGCCCGGGTCTTCGTGAACCGCGTCTGGCAACAGCACTTCGGGACCGGTCTGGTCGCCACGCCCAACGACTTCGGGTACAGCGGCGCACGGCCGGCGCATCCCGAATTGCTCGACTGGTTGGCGATTGAGTTCGTTCGTTCAGGCTGGTCGATTAAAGAGCTGCACCGGCTGATCGTCACGTCGCAGGCCTACAAGCAAGTCTCGATCAACAACACGGCTAGCCAACAACTCGATCCGGAAAACAATTTTTACTGGCGGCAAAATATTCAGCGGCTCGATGCGGAAACGTTACGCGACAGCCTGCTTGCGGTTTCGGGCCTGTTGCAGCCGTGCGACTCGGGGCGTCCGTTGTGGCCCAGCGTGCCGGAGGAACTGCGGCTGGCCCAGCCGGCAATCCTCGAAGCGGAAAAGAGCGGCGACGAAGGGCGGATGCAGGGCTGGTACACCGACCCGCTCGAGCAGACCGATGTGCGGAGCGTGTTTCTGATTCGCAAGCGCTGCTTGCCGGTTCCGTTTCTGCAAGCGTTCGATTTTCCCGATTCGATCGTTTCGTGTGCCCGCCGCGACACGACCGTTGTCGCCCCGCAAGCTTTGATGCTGCTTAACAGCCCCGATGCGGTCCGTTTTGCCGAAGCACTGGCCGACCGCATACTTCGAGTCCCTGGCGATCCCGGCGATGCAAGTGCCGATGACGGCTCACAGTTGATCGAATCGGTATTCAATATCGCCCTCCAGCGGAAGCCGGATAACGACGAACTGATCATGGCCAGTGAATTTCTGAAACATCATCGGGAGATTCACGGCACTAACCCCGGCGACGGTACTGGTGACAGCGCCAAACGACTCGCGCTCGTGGACCTTTGCCGGGCGGTGTTGAATCTTAACGAGTTCGCGTACATCGACTGAAATAAACCGGTGGTTTGTGATCGACTGAGGGAGAACCGATGCTTTATCCATCTCGTCGCGAATTCCTCACCCGCACCGGCAGTGGTTTTGCCGGCGTCGCGCTGAGCGCCCTGTTGGCGGAGGAAGCCCGCAGTGCGATACCGCAGAAGTTGGTCGTCGATCCGCTCAATCCCCTTGCCGAACGGTTGCCCCACTTTGCGCCTCGGGCCAAGCGCGTCATTTTTCTGTTTCAATATGGCGGGCCTTCGACCTTCGATTTGTTCGATTACAAACCGACGCTGCTCGAACTTAATGGCAAGTCAGTTCCCGAGTCGCTAAAAAAACATCCCGACAAGGTGGGCGGCGTTTTCGTCCATTGCAAGGACGAGTTGATGGCCGGCCCGTGGAAATGGGCCCAGCACGGCCAGAGCGGCCAGTGGGTCTCGGACCTCTTGCCCCACACGGCGACGCACATCGACGAGCTTTGCCAAATCCGGTCGATGTTCAGCGACAGCTCGAACCACGGACCAGCGACGCATCTTATGAACACCGGCGCAATTCTCGCTGGAAAGCCGAGCTTGGGGTCGTGGCTGACTTACGGCCTCGGTTCCGCAAACCAGAATCTGCCGGGGTTCGTGCTGCTCTACAAGGTCGGAGGCCTGGGCGGCTCGGCCAATTGGAGCAATGGCTTTCTGCCGGCGGCATTCCAAGGAACGCAATTTCGACACGAAGGCCCGCCGGTACTTAACCTTCAGCCACCGGCTCATCTCGCGGGAGTGCAGCGCTCTACGATCGACTTTGCACAAGCGCTCAATCGCAAACATGCCGACCTGCGGCCGGGCATGCTTGATCTGGAAGGGCGGATTGCCTCCTACGAATTGGCGTATCGAATGCAGGCCGAAGCGCTCGACATTGGCGAGTTGTCGCAGGAGACCCGCGCCACGCAGGACGCCTATGGATTGCACGATGAGAATAAAGAGAAAGCGATGTACGGCCGGATGTGCCTGCTCGCCCGTCGGCTGTCGGAGAAAGGTGTCCGGTTCGTGCAGATCTACAACGCCGTCGACAAACTCGGCTGGGACGCGCACGACAACAATACCGACTATCACCGCCGCAACGCCGCCCAAACCGATCAGCCCATTGCGGCGCTTCTGGACGACCTCAAGCAACGCGGGCTGCTCGACACGACGCTGGTCATCTGGGCCGGTGAATTCGGCCGCACGCCGATGATGCAGGGGAACAACGGCCGCAACCACAATCCCTACGGCTTCACCGTCTGGCTCGCGGGCGGCGGAGTCAATGGCGGCACGGCCATCGGCGCCACCGACGAGATCGGCCTTCGCGCCGTCGATCAACCGCAGCCCGTGAAGAACCTGCACGCCACGCTTCTCACCGCACTAGGCTTCCGTCCCGACGATTTGTTTTTCGAGCACCACGGCCGCCCGGAACGCCTCACGGGCGTAGCCCAAAGCTGGCAAACGATTCCGGGCGTTCTACGCGGATAGTGTGGCAGCCAAATCTAGGCGCTAGTCCTCACATGCCAACGCTAACACAAAAAACCGCAGTTGCCGCGCTGTTCGCATTACTAACCGCACAGACGGCCGACCTTCACGCACAACCACCGCAACTTATTGGCTACACCCAGTTCCAAACCAATTTACCGGGTGGTCGTCACGCCAACGTGCGAACGATGCGCGCGATGGTAATGAACGCCGATGGCACGGATCGTCGCGAAGTTGCGGAAAGCTTAGTGGACGAGCCGAACGCGTGGACTCAATTCGCCGGCTGGTCGCCCGACGGCAAGCGAGCCATCGTCTATCGCTCCTGGCAGGATCCGGAAAACGCCGCGTGGGAAGAAGAACACAAAACGTTTCGCATGGAGCCGGGCAAATGGCTGCTCGATTCCTGCCTGCTCGACTTGGAGACAGAGGAAATTGCCAACCTGACTTCCGTCGATCGAGTCAGCAATTACAACGCCGGGCTGTTCTTCTTGCCGGAGGGGCGTGGGCTTGGCTTCACGGCCCTCATCAAGGGAATATCAAAGCCCTTCGTGATGGACCTCGATGGCCGGAGCAAACGCGATGTTTCCGGCGACGGCGACGGCTTTACCTACGGCTACAGCGCATCGCCTGACGGCAAGCTCATAAGCTACCACGAAAACTACCAAGTCTATATCGCCGATGCCGATGGCTCGAACAAGCGACACATCGAAACTGGCAATTCGTTCAACTTCGGGCCGCAATGGTCGCCCGACGGCAACTCGCTGCTGTTTCTCAGCGGCGTCCACCATCACAGCAACCCCTACATTGTCCGCCGCGATGGCAACGACTCGCGCAAACTGGTCGACCTCGGTGGTTACAAAAGCACAATTGAATTCCTCGACGTGCCGGACTTTCACCAAGGCAGCAGCGACCTGCCCGTTTGGTCAGCGGATGGTAAATCCGTTTATTACACGGCCCAGGTTGATCAGAACGTCGAGCTATTTCAGACGACGCTCGACGGCGCGATCACGCAACTCACGAAATCCGCTCCCGGAACGCTCCACTATCACCCTCTGCCTTCGCCGGACGGCGAGTGGCTCCTCTATGGCTCGAAGCGCAACGGCGTGCGGCAGCTATTTGTGATGAATCTGGCGGATCGCGCCGAGCGGCGGCTGACCGATTTGCAAACGGGGTATGGCGCGATGTGGCCGCACCGGCAACCGAGCCGAATAGGCCGTTAAGGAGCGGTCTGAGATACATTCCCAATCCGACTCGCTCGCAGCTCTTCCGCGGCGTCGTAACGCGATTCGATCGCCGGTTGCGGAAATAAGCCGCCGCCGATGATGAGCGCGGCCAATGCCAGGACCGCAATTCGTTCCGCGGGAAGCATCCTTAGGGCGACCGTTCCCGTATGGCGTGTGCCCGTGAAGAGGGATAGATAGGCGCGCATCAATGAAACGCCATTGATCGCGGCCGCGCAGACGATTGCCAGACCAATCCAGGGCGAGTCCAAGACAGCCGCGCCGATCAGCATCTCGACGCCGATAAAGCCGAACGTTCCAGGAAACCCGATACTTGCGAGTCCGGTTAAGAGAAAGAACACGGCCAACGTTGGCAGTTGCTCATACAGGCCGTGGTATTTGTCGAGTGGAAGCCGACCGCAGCGGGCTTCGACCGACCGCAGGGTCAATCCGAAGCCGGCGAGAGCGAGACCAACGGAGAGCCAGACGGCCAGTCCACCCGCGACGCCCAGTGAGTCGTCGATGCCAATTCCGACCATGACCAGGGAGGATTGGCTCAAAAACTGATAGCTGAAGAAGCGGCGAACGTCGGTCTGAACGAGCGCCATCCCGGCGGCATACACGGCTGTGAGGAGCGATAAGATGTCGATTGCTTGAATCGCCTCTGCCGTTGCCGAGGGCAACAGCAAGCGGACCGCTGCATACACGCCGGCCATCGGTAGCACGTGGGTCAACGCGGTGCCAAACGCGGCGCGCTGAAACAAATCGGGCACCCAAGTGTGAAACGGCGCCACGCCGCTACGCACGAGAATCGCCAGCAGCAACGGCAACGCCTTCCAACTTGATCCGTCAATAAACGCGAATTCCGCCTCCAGCATCGCTTGACCCGCGATCAACAACCCAACAAAGCCGATCATGTGAATCGCATAGACCCGCGTCGATTGATTTCGCGATCTTAGCTCGCGATACGGCGGATAGACTGCCACCGTCAGCAGGACGATTAACAACCAAGCATCGCGGCACGAGAAAGTTGCCAAGGCGATACTTTCGGCAATCAACGTCCAGGTAAAGGAGAACCGTCGGGCTTTGGTCCGAGGTGTGGTCACGATAGTGGCCAAGTAGATCAGAGCGACTAACAACAACAAGGGAACATTGAGCGAGTCGAACGAAAGGTAATGCCTCCCGGCAACCGCACCCAATAGGCTCCATTGGGCGTTCGTATTGCCGGACGAATCGAGAACAAACCCGATCCATCCCAACACTACGGCCGCGAGAGCACCCGCCGCGATAGCGATCGACCAGCGCTGCGCGGATTCGGTATCACCCAATCGCCGAATCCACAGCGCACCGCAGATCGGAATTAGGACGGCTATCTCCAAACATAGGGAGTGGTAAGCGTTCATGCGGCTTCGTCCAATTCGATGGACGTCGCTTTCGTAGTGTGTGCATCGTGCGCTGGGGTGCCGCTGAGCCAAGCGGTCCAACGAAGTTCCAAATTATTGCACCAGCGGAAAAAGCCTTGGATCGGACGGGCGACATACCGGAATAGGAAATCGTCGAAATAGCCGCGGTTCAATGCGAACCGGTACAGTCGAAGTCGCAACGACGGGGAAAGGTGTTGTTCCCACGACACCGGCAAGCGCGGCAGGTGCCTTCCTACGGCATTTTCCAAACGGTGGTAGTCGTGGAGCAACGTCGGCGCACGAAGAAATTGCAGCGTGCGAAGACATGCGTGCCCCAATATGTGAATTAACGCCACATACCGCAGTCCGGCGCCAATCTCCGCAACGATCAACCCCACTTGTGCCAACGACGCAAACGCCAGGGCGCTTTTAATGTCGGTCTGCGCATGCCCCGCGATCGCGGCGAAAACCGCCGTGATTAGTCCCAGTGCGATCACAATTGCGCAAAGCCAAACCGAAAGCTCGAGAATCGGCCCGACCCGCAATAGCAGGTAGGCGCCCAAATGCACCGAAAGCGCACCATAGAAAATGGCACTTGAGGGAGTCGGACCCTCCATGGCCCGCGGTAGCCAGCCAGAAAACGGCACGAGCGCAGACTTTCCCGCCGCCGCAATCAGAAACAACAAACCGACCACAAAGGCTTCCCAATGCGTCAGCAAAGCGCTCCCCTCGGGCCACGCGCCGGAACCTAACATCTGAGTGAAGTCGCCGTGACCGCTGAACTGATGCAGCAGAATTGCCGCTATCAACAGGGCCGCATCGGAGGCTCGGTAAATTGTCCACACCCGTAGCGCGTTCCGCACCGGCATCGGCCGTTCGTGAAAAAAGCCCACCAAGAGCGCCGATGAAAGGCCCACCAACTCCCACCCTGCAAACAGGATTCCAATCGTTCCGGCAAGTGAGGTCAGCAACATGCCAACCAGGAACACCGAAAACAATCCGAAGAAGCGATTGAATCCCGGCTCTCGATGCATATAGCGGCCAGCAAACGCGCTGACGGTTCCGCACAGCACGAAAGTCAGAATAACGAACGGCACCGATAGGTGATCGAAAAGCAACTTCACGTCAAAATGGAAATGGGGGACGGAGACCAAGTGCCCCAAATCGATCGGTACGCTCCGCCTCCCAACCACTAGCATCAAGATGAGTATCGCCACGGAGGAAGTGAGGCCGACCACGATGGCCGTCTGAACCGCTCGCGCCACGGTTCGCTCCGCAAGCGCGCGACCCAGCACCGCCGCCAGACCCAGCAGCGCCATCAATGCGGCCGGCGCGCCGATCACCATTAGCCCTAAACCAAAAATGAGTCGCTCAACGGTCATATTAAAGGTGGGTTACCCTCCCTTTTCGACGACAGCAAAACCCAGGTGATCGCGCCAGCCGCGATACCAATCGACGCTGGAAGCAACCCGCGGCAACAATGGCTTCTCGGGACGATACTTCACGAACTCTCTGCCATCAAAGACATGCAGTGCGTTCGATTGCGGATCGAGCGTCGCAAGCTGAACCCAGTGGTTTCGGCACAAGCGTCCAATGTCTTCGTTGCGCGACATGATCGAGAGCATCGCGGCAGGGGTCGCCTCCATGACGAATAGCAATCGCACCGGCTCGTGAATCTCGACCATTTGCCAGGGCAAACCGGGCCGCATATCGCTCATCGCTCCATCCATCACGCCGAGCAGCGACGTTATATTGTGCGGCAGCTTCGTTCCGCAGCCCCATCCGCCGGGATCGACACGCGAAAAATAATACTCCAGGTTGATGCCAGCGCAGACCGGAACGACCGCGGAAAGTAACCCCGCGAGAATCGAACTCTCGGCATCGTCTTGCGTTGGATCATACGATGTCAGGAAGGTACGTCGATCCAAGTACAGGCCGCGAGTCCGCTGACGACGCCCCACGAAGCAGACGGCGTTGGTCGCGTGGCCATATTCGGGCCGGGTCTGCGCCAGGTCTTCGGACCGCCCCTCCACGTGCCACAGCGCCTGCTCGGGCGATAGCGACAGGGACGCGGAATCAAACCGCCGGCAACGTTCGTGGGCGTTGCGCTCCTGTGCGACCCGAAAGGACTCCAGTGCCGACTTCAATGCGTCGCCGTGCGAGGCCGGAACGTCGCTCAGATCGAAGCACGTAAAGCTCTCGTCGCATGTGTTGTGATAGGCCCCGATGAAATGCGTCGACGACGGGATCGACAATCCCCGTTCGCGCAGCGCGAGTCGGACGCGCGGATCGTTGGCCATTTGCGCGAAAGCTCGGGCATTGGGACCGCCGCGGGCGCCGCCGCAAGCGCCGCAGTCGTGGGCCGGCTCATGCGGATTGTTGAGGCTCGACGACCCATGTCCCACGATGAACACCAGCGGAGCGTATTGCGACGTCAGGCCAATGTTGCGCAGCAGCCGCTCGACGATAACGGTCATCTCCGGCAGAGCATAGCCAATTCCACCGCCGACCCGCGAAGGTTTCTCATCGACGCGCTCCAGCCGAAGTCGGGTGCTGCGGGGAGGAGCGACCATCTGGTCAACGTGGCGTCGTAGCCGGGCGGTGCTGCGCGGAAAGAGAACGCGTGCCACAAGCGGCAGTGAAGCGACGACACCAAACGCCGCGGCAATCGCACCTCCTAGAAATCCGCGACTGCCGACGTGAAGTCGGTGGGACGTTCCGCCCAGCAGGCGACGGGCCTTGGCTCGCCGTTGATTAAGTCCTTCCACCGCAGAAAGCGCCTCTTCCGCGACCCAATGCTGTGGCTGAATGATTACGGGACAGAGCGTGCAAAAGTGGGCGTCCGCAACGCCGCGATAATACATCGCCACGCCGAAAAAACCCGCCGTTCCGAATGCTTCCACCGCCGGCGCCACTTCTTCTAAATGACGAACGAACGACTCTTCGCGCTCGTCGAGGCAGAACACCGCTTGAAAACGGCCGGCTAATTTCGACGTTGGCGGAAATGGGCCATGCGCCGAGATCGCATCCAGGACTTCAATTCGATACTTCCGCTCGTACGCCGCTTGAAAGACGCGACGACGTTCGAGACCCGAGAATTGTTCCACCTCGCTGACCAGTGCCGCCCATTGAGACTTCGACAGCCGGTATAAATCCATCGGCAGCCAGCCCAGAATTTGCGCGAGCTGAAACACCGGGAAAGCGCGTTGATCGAGCGTTAACTCCGTCTCGCTGGGACCAATCGGTCGCTTCGCCCGAAGTTGGCTAACGGGCAATTCGTCCCGCAACAATCGACGCGCAACGTCCTGCGCGGCCAAACGATCCAGTAGAAGCCTGATCGCCAAAAACTCAACGATCGTACCCGCGGGAGCAGGATGCTCGGCGGTCTCCTGGCGAAGCTCCATTTGCTTCAACATTCCGGCCCAACCGCGCAGAGCAAGCAAAGTGCGAGTTAGAAACGCCGGCCACTCGTCTTCATGCACTCCCATCTGGCGGAGCGAATCGTGAATCGCCGCCATCGCCGTCCAGCCATGTTGCTCCCACCGCTGCAGTTCCTCCGGCAACTCGCGCATCCACGGCCGAAGCTTCGAGTCGCTTTGGCCATGCAATAATTGAAATGTTCGAATAAAGCCCGTCTCGCGCTCGGGAAGAAGCCAGCGGGCTAGCCCTTGATCCAGGAACGCGGCGCAAAATGGAATCAACATTTCGTTAACGAGCAGATCGGTGTCCTCACCCGTCGCTCGTAAGAGCGCGTCGCGGTGCCGCTGGCGAGCTTCAGCCGGTGCCGCGTGGGCAAGGCCATGGACGCCGGCGCGGCAGATTCGCCACAACGTCTTCAGGGTAAACGCTTCCCACTGCGTGTCGCCCCACTCGTCGACGGCCGCTGGATCCAGATCTCGCAAAAGTCCCGCCGCGCGCTGATGCTCGGGCGTGCCGTTGCTGGAATTCATTGGATCGCGACGAATCGACGGCAGCAGGTCGCGGACGATCCAGTGCCGCGTCTGCTCGATGCAAGACCTACGTTGGTCGGCCGGAGCGTCGGCGCGAAAACGCCGCAATGCATCCGCTTGCGCGACGAACCACCGCAATTCCGAGGCGGGAGCGGACAGCAACGAATGCTCCAGCATCGCCATCCGCAATTGGCGGCGGGTACACAATAACAGCAGGGGCGTGTCCGCTTCCTCGCCGAGATCGGCTTGGACTATTGCCGACAGATCGGCTACCCGAATGCGGCCACGGGCAAGTTCCCGCCGAAACGCCTCTTCCGGCAAGTAGGGTTCGCAGGAATAAAGCTCGGCCCCGGCAAGCACGGCGTCATGAAACGGAAGCTGCTCAAACGCATGCAGCGTGTTATGGTGAATAAAAGAAGTGATCGGACCCTGCATCGGCAGCAAATGCACCGCACGCTCGATCGCCTCCGCAAGCCCCGACGGAATGGCCCCGGGCCCGGCAAGCTCTGTTCCGGTTTTATTGATCGATGTCGCGGACACTTCAACTTTCACTCAGCAGGTGCGTCGTCGCGCAGACTAAGGTCGGGCGTAATCTCCTCGATCATCCTTCATTGCAGACAATAGTTCGACCATAACGCTTAAGTAATGCACCAGTCTAGCGCTGATTCGCCGAGATAACGGCCTAATCGCTAGCCAATGGCGTCGTCCAGCGACGAGTCGAACATTTTTCTCAAGCCGTGGAGCGGCCCACGCCCTCCGTCGCACGAGTCATCGTTGAACCACCACCCCTAAGGCAGCGCGAACGCCACAAACGCATCACCGGCCTTCGTACCCAACTTTCCCGCCCCGCCCGCCGCGATGACGACATACTGGCGTCCGCCAACCGTGTAGGTTGAAGGCGTCGCGTATCCTCCTGCGGGAAGTGGATGCTCCCACAATAGCTTGCCAGTCGCTTTGTCGAAGGCGTGCATCCGCTCGTCTTTCGTGCCGGCAATGAACACCAGTCCGCCGGCGGTTACGATCGTCCCGCCAAAGGTTTCCGTACCCGTCTGAGGAATGCCGCGGGCTGTTAGTTCCGGAAATTCGCCGAGCGGAACTCGCCACGCGAACTCACTCGTGTTGAGGTTGATCGCGTTCAATTGCCCCCACGGCGGCTTGATGGCGGGATAGCCTTCGTGGTCGAGGAATTGCTTATAGCCCAGGTGCCGATAGTTCCCGTAACGCGGATCGCTAACCGGCGGAGCCTCTTCCAAAGTAATGATGTTCGGCACATTGTTGGAGTTCACATACAGAATACCGCTCGTTGGATCGAACGACCCCCCCGACCAATTCGCTCCGCCATGAAATCCCGGAAGCACGACCGTTCCGATGAGGCTGGGCGGCATGAAGGCCGCGCCCCGGCGAACTTTGTGAAGCTGTTCGAGCACCGACTCGCGATTGGCCGCGCCGATGTTCGTCACGTTCGACTCGTTCAACACCTGCACGGAAAAGGGCGGCGGCTTCACGGGCACCGGCTGCGTCGGCCAGGCCCGCTCGCCCGGAACGTCGGACGCCGGTACCGGCTGCTCTCGCACCTCGAACAGCGGTCGGCCCGTTTCGCGGTCGAACAGAAATACGTAGCCAGTCTTGGTGACCTGCGCCACCGCATCGATCTGTTGGCCGTTATGCGTGACCGTCACAAGGTTTGGGTAGACCGGCAGATCGTGGTCCCACAAATCGTGATGAAGCGTTTGAAAGTGCCACACGCGTTTGCCGGTCCGCGCATCGAGCGCAATCGTGCAATTGCCGAACAGATTCTCGCCGTGCCGATCGCCGCCGTAGAAATCGAACGCCGCGGAACCTAGGCCAGCGAACACCAGCCCCCGCCGAACATCGACGCTCAACCCACCCCAGGCATTCGCGCCGCCGCGGTCCTTCCACGACTCGCCCTCCCAAGTGTCGTTCCCAAATTCACCGGGACCGGGCACCGTGCGAAACCGCCAGACTTCCGCGCCGGAACGCACGTTGAATGCCCGAACGTCACCCGGCGCGGCGATGCCCGGACCTTCGCCACAAGAAACGCCGACGACAATGGTGTCCTTCCAAATCGCCGGGGCCGAAGTGGGTCCGTAACTAAGCCCCGCGAACTTGGGATCGAGACCCTTACGCATGTCGCAAATCCCGGCATCAGCAAAATCCGGGTCGAGCTGCCCCGATTTCGCGTCGAGCGAAAACAGCCGGCCATCGGCCGCGCCATGAATCACGCGTCGCTCACCATCGGGTTGCCCATCCGACCAGTAAGCGCACCCGCGATTGACGCCACCGGACGCCGGCGCGTGTGGCGAGGGATAGTCTTTCAGCGGATCGAACTGCCAAAGTTCGTCGCCCGTTGCCGCATCGAGCGCCACCACCCGCAGGTAGCCCGTTGTGATGAACATCACGCCGTCAATCACCAACGGCGTACACTCGATTGTCTTGCCCGCGCGGCCTTCCAGTTCGCCCGTGTGGTAGGTCCACGCCGGCTCGAGCCGCGCGACGTTGTCGCGGTTGATTTGGTCCAGCTCGCTGTACCGCATGCAGCCGGGGTCGTTGCCGACGCCGGGCCAGTTGGCGCTGCGCTCGGCCTGCGCAACGACTGAGGTGCCGAGCGCGAGCGCGCAGGCGACAATCATTGAATCACAGGGGGTTCTGGTCAACGCAGCGTTCCGAAAGTTTCGACGGATCGTGAAAACGCCCTCGTCGGCCTGCCGACGAGGGCTTGATACAACTCGCACAAGTATGCGCTCGAAGAGACGGTCACGCCAGCCGTTTGTCTTTCCTAATTGTGTGCCGGCCCGCCCACGATCCTGCCGCCGTAATTCCTCCGCTTGAAGATAACCCAACAACCGATCGAGAGCGGCACCGCGAACTGCAGCAATTGCTGCGGACTGGGATTCTGACTGACGCCGAAGCCGAAGGCCACCGTTCCTTTGCTGACCGCCGTGGGGAGCGCCACGTTGGCGACCGCCGTGCCGCCGATCAACGCCAGAATGGCACAAGTCGCCAAGATCCATTTCCACGACACGGCAGATTTGATTGCCAAGCGACAATAGAAAGCCGCCGCCGCTGCGATTGGCGCCAGCAGAATTCCCATCACGACAAACGGGATCGTCGAATTAGCCCATTTCGACACGCTTTCCGATGCCGTTAGCGCTCCGCTTTCGAACCCGAACCCTTTGGCCAATAACAGCAGACAAATGATGCTCACCGCCCATAACAGCGGAAGGGTTATGACTGGCAAGAGGACGAACATCACGATCGGGTGTCGGCTTGAAAAGCGTTGCAAACGATATTGCTCTGCCGCCACGCTGGCAATCTTGCCCGGCATTCCCAATCGACTCGTTGCATAGCCAAATTCTTTAGCATCCGTGCTCATAGAATCCTCCATGAAATCAAAATGGTGATCGGACAACTCGCTCACGAGCCGCTCCACGTAGAGCGTTGGAAGTTTCTGGCGAAGGCATTCGCTTCGCACCTGTTCAAGCCAAGCCCGGGCGTCCACGTTCACCTCCTTGCAAAGCGTGGTTGACGGCCGTCACGACCCGTTGCCAACTGCCGACCGACTGGGCTAGTTGAGCTTTGCCGCGCGGGGTTGCACAATAAACCACTCGCACCCGCCCCGAGACCGATTCTTTGGCCGACTTGAGCAGCCCTTGCGACTCAAGCCGATGCAGGATCGGATAAACGCATCCCTCGCCGAATTCAAACTCTTCGCGCGAGGCTGCCGTGATCGCTTGCACCAGTTCGTAGCCATACATCGCCCGCCGCGAAAGCAGTTGCAAAATCAGCATTTCCGGTATCCCGTTGAGAAATGCCGGATTGGATTTTCGCTCGCCCATGATTGCGTTCCTTCGCTGGGTGCTTTGCCGTTGATCTGGTCCGACTATAGCTGTCGATACCTCAAGGTTCGACGGGGTATACCTCAAGGCTTGAGGCATGACAAGAGCGGTTTGTCGGGAATATGTCGCAGGTCGATAGCTGTGGACTTTCGCTGCTCTGGAAAGTTATGAGCCGGCCAATTGTTTCAAGAGTACGTCGCGGCGCGCTAGCAATACATTCCGACGAAGTTTGGCCCGCCTGAGCAATGCGATTGCGACAATGAACTGTGCGGTTGCAACCACACCGATGGCAATCAGTCCATTGGTATTTGCGCGCTCGTAGGCGATCGCACAGCCGATCAGCAAGAAGGCTATGCAAAACACCACGGCCATCCAGCCAGAAATTACGCTCTGTTTGGCATAGAGAACTTTGCGCTGTGTCAGCACCCAGGCAGCGAAAACAACCCACGAGAGATTGATAATCGCGAGCAATCCAAACGTCAAATGCGTCTGGGGAGGAAGCGGGTTCGGCTCGGTCAACCACAGCGAGCCAACCAGCCCCGCACCGGTGAAGCCCACTAACAGCAAGAGGGTGTAGCCGACGCGGGCGGCAGTCGACAACTCCTTGTGCATCGCACGGCGAACGACGTCGGCGTCAAGCGTTGGGGAAGTGAGTTGGTGCATGTTCAAGACTCCTCGTTAAGCAGGTTTCGTTTCAACAGGTTGCGAACATGATGCAGGCGCGATTTGACTGTCCCAGCCGGAATGTCGAGAACGCGCGCCACCTCGTCCACGGTCAGTTCTTCCAAGTAATACAAATACAGCGTCAGCAATTCACGCTGTGGCAGAGGCAGCTTGTCAACTTCGTAGAGCAAATGTTCTATGTCGTTGCGACTGTCGATCTCAGCGGTTTGGGCCGCCTGATCGTCGAGTCCTTCGTTCGATGCAAGTTGCTTATATTTTTGGCGCAAATGGTCCATCAGCACCCGGCGAGCAATTCCAAACAGCCATGGCACGAGGCTGGCCGGCTCACGCAGCTTGACAATGCCGCGTAATATTCGTAACCACGCCTCTTGGAGGATTTCTTCAGCCAGTTCGTCACGATCGGCCATCCGTCGGACGTAGCGCCATAGCGGTGCGTGCCAGCGGTCGACAAGTTCATCGAAGGCGGCCAATTCACCGAGTTGGCAACGAATTGCCAATAATTCGTGTTCGAGTGAGTTCGTATTCGGCGGCATTATTATCAACCTCTTTATCTTGATAGTCGCCGCCAAGACAAGCCGGTTCATTCCGCACAAGAATAAAGTCAGAACGACCGGCGCGACGACCTGTTCAATCTCCCGACCAAACGTGCCCCTGACGGGTCTTGCCCGCTCCCCGGTGAATTGCGTATTCGTGGCAAAATCCCAACTCCTCCCATCCGCTTTCCGCGTTTTCGCCCCCTGGCCACCGCCTGCGCCGCCATTTACCATCACTCTCAACTCACGCCCACTTCCTGCACAGCACCGCTCCCGTGAAGGCTCTCGTTAAACAACGCGCAGAACCCGGTTTGTGGCTCGAGGATGTCCCCGAGCCGACAATCGGCATTAACGACGTGCTGATCCGCGTCCATAAGACCGGCATCTGCGGCACCGACGTGCATATTTACAACTGGGACGCCTGGGCCAGCCGGACGATCCCCGTGCCGATGGTCGTCGGCCACGAGTTCGTCGGCGAAGTGGTCGAAGTTGGATCGAACGTGGTTGGCTTCAAGCCTGGTTATATCGTGAGCGGCGAGGGGCACGTCGTCTGCGGTCGCTGCCGCAACTGCATGGCCGGCCGCCGCCACCTGTGCAAGGAAACCCGCGGAGTGGGCGTGAATCGTCCCGGCGCGTTTGCCGAATACATCTCGCTGCCGATGACCAACGTCTGGCGCCACGCGGCGGGAATTGACTCCGACGTGGCCTCGATCTTCGACCCGCTCGGCAACGCCGTCCACACGGCCCTGTCGTTCGACGTGCTCGGCGAGGATGTGCTGATCACCGGGGCGGGGCCGATCGGAATCATGGCCGCCGCCGTGGTTCGGCACGCGGGGGCACGGCACGTCGTCATCACCGACGTAAACCCTTACCGGCTTGAACTTGCCAAGCGGATGGGCGTCACTCGCGCCGTCGATGTGCGCTCGACCCACGTCGCCGATGTGCAGCAGGAGCTTGGCATGGCCGAAGGCTTCGACGTGGGCCTCGAGATGTCGGGCAACCCCGCCGCGTTCCGCGAGATGCTCGCCAATATGTGCCACGGCGGCAAGATCGCGATGCTCGGCATTCCCACCGAGGATATGGCAATCGACTGGAACCTCGTCGTATTCAACATGCTCACGATTAAAGGCATCTACGGTCGGGAAATGTATGAAACGTGGTACAAAATGACGGTGCTGATCGAAAGCGGCCTCGACATCCGCCCCGTCATCACCCACCGCTTGAGCTACACCGATTTTGAACAGGGCTTCGCCGCCATGCGCTCCGGAGAATCGGGCAAAGTCGTTTTGGATTGGAGAAGTTAGATTAACCACGGCGGCACGGAGAACACGGTGGATGAATGAGCCGAGATTCCTGTATCAAGCGCGGCTCAATTGATTGCTGTTGTTTGTTAATAATCTCACTCCGTGCCCGCCGTAGCTCTGTGGTTAACTCGATTCGGTTTCAACATCGTCTCAAAGTGGGTTGATGACTCGTCACGTTCCGCCACATATCGTCGATGAGCTTCGCTCGATTCGCGAAGCGGGGCTGGAGAAGCGCGAGCGGCGGATTGACTCGCCCCAGCGCGGGCACATCAAGGTCGCTGGCCGTGAAGTGCTCAATCTCTGCGCGAACAACTATTTGGGATTGGCCGATCATCCGGAAGTTATCGCCGCCGCCCACGAAGCGCTCGAACGCTGGGGGTATGGCCTCGCGTCGGTGCGGTTCATCTGTGGCACGCAGACGTGCCACAAGCAACTGGAAGACGCGCTCACCGATTTTCTTGGCACCGAAGACACAATCCTCTATTCCTCCTGCTTCGACGCCAATGGCGGGCTGTTCGAGGCTCTCCTCTCGGCCGACGACGCGGTCATCAGCGACGAGCTAAACCACGCCTCGATCATCGACGGCATCCGGCTCTCGAAGGCGAAACGGTTCCGCTACCGCACAGGCGACATGGACGACCTGCGCGAAAAACTCAAGGAAGCCGACGCCGCCGGGGCCAGGGCAAAGTTGATCGCAACCGACGGCGTCTTCTCGATGGACGGCAGCGTCGCGAAGCTCGATAAAATCTGCGATCTGGCGGATGAGTTCGGCGCGATGGTCCATTTCGACGATTGCCACGCCACCGGCTTCTGGGGTCCGACGGGCCGCGGCACGCACGAGCATTGCGGGGTGATGGGTCGCATCGACCTAACCACCGGCACCTTCGGCAAGGCGCTCGGCGGCGCGAGCGGCGGATACACCAGCGGCCGGCGCGAACTGATTGAGCTACTACGTCAGCGCTCGCGGCCGTATCTGTTCTCCAATAGCGTAGCGCCGTCCATCGTCGGAGGGTCGCTCAAGGCGCTCGAGATCGTCCGCCGGTCGACCGACCTGCGCGATAAGCTGATGCAGAACACCCAGTTCTTTCGCAAGGAGATGACCCATCGCGGCTTCGACATCGCGCCGGGCGAACACCCCATCGTGCCAATCATGCTCGGCGACGCCCGACTCGCCACCGGCATGGCCGACAAGCTGTTGGAACTGGGCATCTACGTTGTCGGCTTCTCCTATCCCGTGGTGCCAATGGGCAGGGCGCGTATCCGCGTGCAGATGTCCGCGGCACTCAGCAGCGAGGATCTGGAGTTTGCCGTGGAGCAATTCGTGCGCGCGAAAGGGAAAGTCGCCTAGCCGGCAGTGTGTATTGCACTTCAGCCGCCAGCCGCTGCGTGGGACTTGAGTTGCCGCGGCTGATCGATTCACACGGGGCGCAAACTACATTATCGACGAAGCCGCCAAAGTCGCATTCAGCTTCTTGTGTTCTTTTTCAGGAATGAGAGTTTGGCCAGGCCAGAGCGAAAAAACACCGCGTACGCTATGACCGGCTAAGCCCCACCAACGAACCGCGAAAAGCTGACAATACTTTACCGTCCTTTACCAATTACTGATAAAATGAATCTGGAAATCTGAATGCTGCTTATGGGTCGAAAGATTAGGCTATCGGAATATTAAGGCTGGTCGCGGACGTCTCTGGCGTGTCCGCCGCAAGTTTATTACGCAGAAGTGGGCTTGCCGCGGCCCCAATTTGGAGCCGGGTTGGATGAGCGCATCACGATTTTCGAGACGTAGATTTTCTTTAAGTCCGCGTCGGCGGTCGGTGTGGCCA
Organism: Pirellulales bacterium; assembly: GCA_040901765.1. Lineage (GTDB taxonomy): Bacteria > Planctomycetota > Planctomycetia > Pirellulales > Lacipirellulaceae > JBBDYG01. The sequence goes on along the minus strand of JBBDYG010000040.1, from coordinate 124,592 downwards.
CGGAACCTGGCCTTGTGGTGGCGCGTGCCGAAAGCGTGTCGTTTCCAAAGGGCATGAATGACCGGCCGCACCTTGGTTGCATCGAACTGCAACGATCAAGGCACACGAAGCGGCAATCTCGATTCCATTATCAAGCACATGGGCAGTTTCTTTGACTGCGTGCAGGCGCGGAAGACTCCGATCTCGGATAGTCAAAAGCCAGCCGCGCAGCGTATCGAACTGCCATTTGGGAAATATCTCGATGTCGCTAGACAGACCGTTGAAGTGGAACCCGATTCCGAAACATATGGTGACGATACCGAGGCCAACGCTCGCTTGAAGCGGGAGCAGCGGCCGCCTGCACAAGGCAAACCACAACTCAAGTTTTGACTAGCAACGGTTAAGAGTCCACCGTTCACCAATTGAACTTCGGCACCTGTGGCGAGCGACACAGGGTACGTCACATACATCGACTCTCGTTTATCATCGATGACGCTCGGTAAAAATGGGCACTATTGTGAGTGAACGATCGATTAGTGGTGTTCCGCCGATTGACCGCGATCCCGTCATGCACCTGCCGCCTCGGCACACGAGTACTGAAATCCAAACATCGGACGCTGTGGAGAGGCCCTCGTCGGGCAAGGTGCCGCACGTCGCGCTGTTGATTGAAACGTCGCGCTCCTATGGCCGCGGAGTGTTGCATGGAATACGCCGCTACATGTCCGCCCACGGCCCCTGGTCGGTCTATCTGGAATTGCGAGCGCTAGATTCAAAAACGCCGTCTTGGCTGAAGAATTGGAAGGGCGACGGGGTCATCACCCGCACTGGCTCACAGCAGATGGCCGATGCCATCGCGGCGACCGGTGTGCCCACCGTTGAGATGCGCTCGACCCGCCTGAAGCACAACTTCCATTTCATCGGCGTCGACAATCGCGCTATCGGCCAGATGGTGACCGAGCACCTGCGAGAACGCGGGTTCCGTCGCTTCGCGATCTACGGAATTGAAACGGAAGACTACTTTGAGGAGCGGTGCCACAATTTTGTGGCTGCCGTCGAGGCCGCTGGGTTTCCGTGCGACGTTTACCAGCAACCCGGCCACCGCGAAATACCGATCAACTGGGAACGGCAACAACTGCACGTCGGCGAATGGGCGCGGGGTCTTCCGAAGCCGGTCGGCGTCATGGCTTGTACCGATCAACTCGGCTTCTGGTTCTTGGACGCTTGCCGGCGAGTCGGAGTGGCCGTGCCGGAAGAAGTGGCCGTCGTCGGTTGCGAAAACGATGATTCGCTGGTATCGATGTCGGTTCCTCCATTGTCCAGCGTGCAGTTCAATGCGGAGAAGACCGGATACGAGGCAGCGGCTCTGCTGGCGCGGATGATGCATGGCGACGTGCCGGCCGAGAGGCACACTTTTATTCCGCCGTTGGAGATCGTCGTCCGGCAATCGTCCGACATCGTGGCCGTCGAGGACAAAGAAATTGCAGAAGCATTGCGATTCATCCGCGAAAACGCGCCGTATGGCTTGACGGTCGACGAGGTGCTGCGGGCCATTCCCATGTCGCGGGCGGCGCTCGATCAGGCGATGCGCGGCGCCATCGGTCGTACCGTGAAGGCGGAAATTCTTCGCGTGCAATTGGACCAGGTCAAGCGGCTGCTTGCCGACACGGACTTTTCGTTGTCTCAAATTGCCGACCGCACGGGATTCAAGCATCCGCAATATATGGCCGAGTTGTTCAAAAAGAAGTGCGGCAAGACGCCGGGCGCCTATCGCAGAGAGTTTCAAGATCGCTGAACTGGCGTCGGCTCCGTGGGCACTCGTCGCATTCCTCACAGACCCCCGCAATGCTGAAAACTAATTCAGGAAATCCTGAATGTCGGCCCTACGCCGCGGATATAAGATAACAAGTGGGTTAGGTATCCAACTGAATGGCAAAAGGCTAGTAATGCCAATAAAAAGACGCTCATCGTGCGGAATATCGCGGCGTCAGTTCTGCGCGATGGCCGGTGGGGCGATCGCTGCTAGAGCGATTTCCGGACCACGGTTCGCCCGCGCAGCGACTCCGAACGGTGGTGATGCGCGTTTCAAGTTGAACTATATCGTTTCGGCGGCCATGTACGGCACGGCCCCGCTGGCCAGCGTGCTGGACGAAGTGAAGAAAGCCGGCGCAGATACGGTCGATTTGTGGCCCAAACCTCATGGCGATCACCGGGAGCAAATGGACCAGCTTGGCCTGGATCAGGCCGAGGCGCTGTTCGAGGAGCATGGCGTTCGCCTGGGGGCTACCACGCGGTACGACCTTGGGCCCGGCCAACTCAGCAACGAAATTGGCGTGCTGCACCGCCTTGGCGGCAAAGTACTTGTGACTGGCGCCAAGCGACCGCAAGGAACGACCGTCAAAGAGCAGGTCCGGAATTTTGTGGAGAGCATGAAAAAAGATGCCGAGATCGCGGCGAACCACGGCATCACGATCGGCATCGAAAATCACGCTAGCACGGCGTTATTCACGCCAGATTCGCTACGCTACTTCGCCGAAATCATCGATTTTCCGAACTTTGGATTGGCCTTGGCTCCTTACCACTTACCCCAGGATCCGCTGGCCATCGCCTCGCTGATTGCCGACTTGGATGAGAAGCTCGTCTTCTTCCAGGCTTGGGAATATGGCATGGGCTGCATGGAAAAGCTGCCGAAAGAGCAAGAATTGCTGCAAATGCCGGGTCGCGGGAGTCTCGATTTTGAACCGATCGTCGCCGCGCTAGAGAAGGCCAATTACCAAGGTTGGACCGAGATTTTTATGCACCCCACCCCGCGCGGAATACCGATCCACGAAACGAACGATGAAGTGACTGCTGAGATTAACCGTTCGCGTGATTACTTGGAGCGTTGTTTGGCAGCAGTGGCATCCACCTGAGATGGCTGCAGTCGCATATGCCTGGCCCCCAATGGCGCGGACTTTTGGGGTGCCGGACTTTTGGAGTTTGCAATAATCAAATGAGTTCAATTCAGCATCGAGTTTTGGTTGTCATTGGCGACGCGTCGGAGACTCTGGATACGCTGTATCCAATCTATCGCCTGCGGGAGTCGCGTTTTACTCCGGTCGTTGCTGCGCCAAAGCGGGGGACGTACCAGCTCGTGATGCACGAGGTGAGGCCCGGCTGGACGATTACAAAAGAGTGGGAAGGCTACACGCTCAAGGCCGACGTTGCATTCTCCGAGGTCGATCCGGAGCAGTATGTGGGAATCTACTTTAGCGGCGGTCGCGCGCCGGAGTATATCCGCTACGACACCGACTTGGTCCGTATCACCCGCCACTTCTTCGACGCCGGCAAGCCGATTTGTTCGGTCTGCCATGGGGTCGAGATCCCCGCCTACGCCGATTGCGTCCGCGGTCGCCGCATGGCCACCGTGCCAAAATGCCGGTTCGACCTTGAGGTGTGCGGCGGCATCTTCGTGAACGAACCGTGTGTCGTGGATGGCAACCTTGTCAGCGGCCGTACTTACCACGACCACGGGCATTTCATTGGCAAGTGGATGGAACTTCTGATGGAAGCGCGCTCCAACGTCGCAGTGAAGGCACTGGAAGCGACTGTATAGAGGGCTGCCAAACCGGTCCTAAGAAAACAGTTCCTTCAGCGGCTGTCCCTCATCCGCAATCCGGAAGAGCTGCCCAGACGGGGACGCGATCTGCTCGTCGATCGGCAGTCCCAACGCCCACCCGATGGTGGCGTTCAAGTCCGGAATACTTACGCCGCGATCAATCACTTCGGCGCCTTGGGCATCGGTTTCACCGTAAACCTGCCCCCCATCGACGCCGCCTCCCGCCATGAGGCAGGAGAATGCGTTCGGATGATGATCGCGCCCGTCCTTGTGCGCTTCGTTGATCTTGGGTGTGCGGCCAAATTCGGTGGCGACGACAACCAACGTCGATTCCAGCATCCCCCGTTGTTTGAGATCGACCAGCAAGGCGCTGAGCGATTGATCAAGGACGACGGAGTTCTCGGCAACCATGCCAAAGTTGTCGTAGTGCGTGTCCCAGCCGCCAAACCCGACTTCGACGAATCGCAGCCCGTGTTCGACAAGCCGGCGGGCGAGCATGCAACCCTGGCCAAACGGATGGGGGCCGTATTGAGCGCTCGTCGGCGCCGGCTCCTGGCTGATATCGAACGCCTTGAGATCTCTGCTGCGCATCAAACGCACGGCATCGGCGAACATTCTGGCGTGCGCGATCGTCTGTCGGTAATGGTATCGTTCGTGGAATTCCTGATTGAAGGCGCGCGTCAGCGACAGCCTCGACTCCAACTGGGAATCGCTGACGTAAGCCGGCCGGCGGCTGTCCGGCAGGCCCTGACTGGGATCGCCGATGGGAACGGGCGCGTACTTCAAATCCAAGAAGCCGGTGCTGACGCTGTCGTCGTTGCCGGCGATGGAAACGCTGCCAGGAAGATCGGGATTGCATTTGTTCAGCGAACGCATCGCCCAAGCCGCAAGCGTTGGATGCGACAACGTTCCTCCCTCTTGGTGGCTGCGATGGAGCAGGTATTGGGCGGCGATGTGGTCGCCCTGATGCGACGTCATCGAACGAATGACGGCCAACTTGTCCATCTGACCCGCGATTTTCGGCAGATATTCCGTCACGTGGATGCCCGGGACATTCGTCGCCAACGGCTTTACCGGACCTTGGATTTCCGGCTGATTGGGTTTAGGGTCGAACGTATCGATGTGGCTGACGCCCCCCATCAGATTCAGATAGACGACGCTTTGAGCGCGCGCGGGCCGCCCAAGAAGGGCCGGAAACTCGACGCCGAGGACTTGGCTGGCCATGGGCGCAACGCCGACCCCCAACAGCGCCTTCGCCGCATCGGCGATGAACCGCCGTCGCGACCGCTCGTCTCCAAAGCTGAAATCATGTCGGCACATCAATCGCCTTCCATTCGGGTGACTCACAAAGCCCCTGCACCAGCGCAAGAAGCGCCTATTGCACAAACAAGAATTCTTGAGAATTTAACAAGGCCCAGACGACATTCTGGTGTCGCCTGAAGTCGTCGGTGGCCGACGTCGCGGCAATCATCGCCCGCTCTTCGTCGGTCGGCAAACGACCGAGAATACTTAGGAACGCGATGTCGCATTTCTCGGACGGCGAATCCTTGCTCGCCATGTGCTGCATCAACTCCGATTCGGGGTTTTGCAGCAAATGGGACTCCACCAAGCCGTTGAACATCGACAAAAACTGCGTGACGTTCGAGGCCGTGCTGCCGCCTTCGATGAATTCGCGGTTCGATTGGCCAAAGGTGCGTAGAAAATGACTCGGCTCCGCTGGAGCGCCAAGCTCCGACGCACGCACCTCAAAATTGAAGATCGGCTTGACATCATTCGGTGCGGCGCGTTCAGCGTCCAACTGCACTTGCAGGTCGTCCTTCATCGCCTTGAGTTCAGCCGCCACAAATTCCCAGTGCTGATCGACGGTGTGGTCCTTTACCTCGTCGAAACGAGTGTACATGTCTTCCTTGCCCACCAGCACGGGCCGGTCCCCGAAATAAATCGCCGAGCCGCTCAGGCCCGACTCACGCGTATCGACCTCGGGCACGACCAGCGTCATCAGCGAATCCCAAGCTTGCTCCGCCGACATGCGCGTGAGCAATCGGCCGCGATAGTAGTTTGACTCGCCTTCGCTCGGTTCCTCGGGATCCACACTGCGCTGATACGTTTGTGTATGGTAAAGCACTTGCATGTAGGCCCGCATGTCGTAATTCAAATCTTTCATGAGCTGCGTCAAATACTCGAGCAACTCCGGGTGGGTCGCTTGGGTGTCGTCCCGTAGATCGTCGACCGGCTCGATCAATCCCTGTCCCATCACGCGCTTCCAAAGCCTATTGGCGATCACTTGCGTGAAGCGCGGATGTTCCGGCGATGTCAACCAATCGCCGAAACGATCGCGATAGTCGGAGTTGCTTTCGCCGGAAGGCAAGTCGGTCGGACCGAAGATCGCATGCGCAACGATTTTCTCGCCGGGCTTTGCGTCCTCGTATTGATAGTCGGCTGGAAGCTGGATTGTCCCGTCGGATGTACCCAGAACACGATCGCGGTGATAGGTGTTGCGAAGGACTTGCGAAAGATGCCGCAGCTCTTCATCGGTTGTGGCCTTTTCGACTTTGTAAATGGCCTTAAACAGTTCGTCGGTGTTGTCGGTCGTCAGATTCGAGGTGAAGGCCGCCATTTCATACATTTGACGGCGCGTCCACCGATCGTGCGGATGGTCGTGGCACTGTGCGCAGGCCACCCGCGTGCCGGTGAATATTCGCAGCGTGTTGGCCATGTTGTCGAGCGGCATTCCGCGATCGCGGAAGTAGTAACCCACTGCGCCGTTGCCGCGCTGCCAACCAGAACCTGAGGCCGTCACCAGTTCGCGGACAAATTGGTCGTACGGCTTGTTGCTGGCCAACGACTGCTTGATCCAAATAATGTAAAACGCGCGGCTGATGCCGCCGTCGTGGCCTTTGACGCGCAGGATGTCGGCCCAAAAATTGAATTGATGGCTGACGTGACCGGCCGATTGCAGCAGCGACTCGATCAAGCGAGCCCGCTTGCCCGGTTCCTTCGAATCCAGAAACTCGCGAGCTTCCGCCAATGTCGGGATGCGACCTACTTCATCCAAGTAAATTCGACGAACAAACTGCTCGTCGCTGGTGATCGGCAACGGCTCAAGCCTCTTTTTCCGGAGCGTGTCGTCAATGAACCGATCGATTGCGCGAGCAGCTTCCTGTCGGTCTCGCGTCGCAGAAACGGCCAGCGCATGTTCGCCCGCTTCGACCCAGACGGCAGCCCAAACGACGCCCATGAACAGCGTCGGAATCGTGAAGAGGCGTCGCGAAATTAACATTACAGCCTCTTCGAACATCGAAATCCTTCGGACAAGTCGCTATTTTCCACGTACTTCCACCTTACCCGTTTGGTTCCGCGATGACCATCAGGAATCGCGTACTACGCATTCAGGTTTCACGGCGAAACCTTACTTTCGTTTCAACTTTCGAGCGGCGGGGTATCGAAGCCACCGTTGTCACCATTCGTTCGTTTGTTGCGGCCTCTCGCAGTGCTGGAATAGTGCAGCACGATCAGGGCCGTGATCGCGAACAACAGCACGTAGTAGATGCTGAAGGCAAACTCGTCCCACTGATTCAGCGGACCGGTAACGAATTGGGCAATCACATTTTGAAGAATCAGCACCAGCCAGATCAAGCCGGCAGCGTGGGGGAAAATGTCACCGCGGTAGTTACGCGGTAGCGGCCGGAAGAGCGTCCAGACGCACAGCGCAATCAAGCCGACCAGGATCGCAGGGCCAAAGATCTGCCAGAGCACGGCGCTGTAGTATTCCTCGTTCCCGTAGTAAAGGCGGAGCCAACCCTTGATGCCGTTGCGCAACGAGAACCCCAGCCCGATGAGCAGTCCGAGATACAGTCCAAACCGTTCGAGATTCGGATCTCCATAGGCCAATGTGGGTGGAGCGGGTTCGCTGGCGTAGGCGCGACCGCGGAGCAAATAGTAAGCGACGCCGAAACCGACCAACACCGCGAGATAGAGCATGCCCCAGCGGCCCGCCCCTCCCATCGTATAGACGCCAAGTGTGGCGATCAGGCCGAGGTACACGAACAGCCACTCCGCATTCGGCCCGGCGATTGAGCGGCGTGACCTGACGAGCGCCAGTTCGTGGTCCGACATTCGCCGGTTGACCAGAAACCAGGCCAAGGCATAGGCGATGCCAATGCTGATGCCGCCCGACGACTCCCAGCAGCGCCACCAATTGAAGCTTGCGTTGGGCCAGACGTCGGGCACCCACTTCCAGTTCTGACACAGTGCCCAGCCGGTGCCGTTGACAACTCCGACGGTAGTTATCAGCACGACATTCTTCCAGTCGCGGCGGACACACTCGTAGGCCAATAGGCCCAGGTAGAACCCCAGATGCTGGATTGCCGAGCCGCAATCGTTGATCAGCCGGCGGAGGTTGGGGTTGTGGTCGAGGTCTCGATACCGGTCCGCGAGCGATTCGTACAGAGGTAGAAAGTACTGCGGGAACTCCCGGAACAGATATCTCGCCAACAGGGCCCCGCCGATGCCGCAAGCGACGCGGATAGCCCAATGCCAGGCGCGAGTTTCGCGCGGTGAACCGCACCACGCCAACAGGCAAGCGCCAATCCCGGCCCACGGTACGCCGGCGATGAAAAGCCACACGAAACCGTAGACGGGGGAAATGGGCTCAAACTCGCCGGCCGCAGAGTTGGTTTGCAGCTTGCCTTCGAAGAACATAGGCCACTGGCCCCAACCACGCGCGCCGGACAGGCCGATGCCAATCGTCATCGCCAACACGATCCAGCCCGAGGTGTAACGGCGCATTGGCTCTTGACCGCCATTGCGGGCGATGAACCACCAGGCGGCGCCCCACAGGACGCCGGCAAAGATGCAGCCCGCGGAACCGCCGAATCCGGCGCAGCCGCGGACGGCCCAAGACATGCCGCCGAGCGCAGCGAATAGGAGCGTGGGCAGGCACAGATCGCCCACCAGATCACAACGGTTGGAAACCTTCATGATGGCAACTTTCTCGTGCAAAAACTCTAACCGGTCGGCGAGTTGATCAGGGGTGAGATTTTGTTCCAGTTCGTCGGGCATCGGGTTGCCACCATCGATCCAACAGGGACTTCAAACGCGTCACGTCCACTGCATGGTCGGAGGACGTGGCCAGGTTCTGGCGCTCGTCCGGATCCGTTGCCAAATCGTATAGATCAATGTCCGACTCTGGTCCGCCGCTTGTGCCATCCTCATGTCGAACGCGTTCAATCAGCTTCAGATCACCGTCGCGGACCCACAAGTAACTCACCTCGTCTTCCGGATGCCCTAGTTCGGTAGCGTCGTTGGGATAAATCTCGCCAAACGCCGGTCGATTTGGCAATGGCTTGGCCCCCGTTGCGGCAGGCATCAAATCGATTCCCGGTAAGTCGCCAATCAGTGTTTCCAGCCTTGCCGCGGCAAGAATTGTCGGCATGATATCAACGCTTTGGACAAGCTGTAGATGCGTGGCCGGCTGGGTCTGAGCGTTCCAGCGGATCAGAATGGGTGTGCGAACGCCATTCTCGAACGGCGACAGCTTGCTACGGTCATCGGGCCTATCGTAAGTTCCATCACTGCTTGGCTTGGAAGTGGGGCGAAAGCCGTTGTCCACCACGAATACAAACATCGTGCGGTCAGCCAATCCCTGGTCTTCGACATATTTAATCAACTCGCCGACCGTTTCGTCGAATTGAGTGATCTGCGCATAGTAGCCGACCATGTGTGCGGGAATGTCGTCGCGGTGTTCGTAAGGGCTGCGGAAGCGCTCCGCCGCATCGAACGGCACATGCGGCAATAGCGGCGCATACCAAATGAAGAACGGTTGGCTGCGATGCTGGTCGATGAAGTCAAATAGTGGCTGCATGGTATCGCGCCCAATAGCCAAGCCGGCATCGCCGTTACCGTGAGCAACCACTCCGTCATTGAGGGTGCGGTTTCCATATGTCGGTTCGGGCGACGGTAGATTGAGCGTCATCCCGTGCGTGAACCCGGCGTTAGGGTAGTCGCCTTCCCAGTGCTTGCCGGTCTGCAGACACGCGTAGCCATGCTTTGCGAGAATCCGCGGCAACGTGGGAAGCTCGCCGACGATCCGCTCGGCCGGCGCTCGCGCGGCACGCCACTCGGCAACGCTCATCTGGGTCATGCGACCGAAGCCTGGCGGTGGGTGGTTGAAGTAGATCCCATGCTGGTGCGGATAGAGACCGGTAAGAAGAGTCGCCAGCGATGGCCGGCACACGCTCGTTGGCACATAGCCATTAACGTAACAGGCTGAAACGCGAGCAAGCTCATCGAGATTCGGAGTACGCATCTGCCGATTGCCCATAAACCCAAAATCGCGGTACGACAGGTCGTCGGCGATAATCAGCACGACGTTGGGCCGGCCGGGCGAATCTTCCGCTGCGCGCACCGAGGACACGATAAAGAGCGTCGAAAGCAATCCCAATTTCACGCCGAATTCAGCCATCGTTCGCTTCGTTCACGCGACCTCGAATCCAGACCGCTGGTCGCGCCGCAACAGCGCATTCGCTTCGTCGTCGTCGGGGAACTGTTCGGCCTGGGGGTTCCATTTCAGCGACCGACCGAGCCGCTTCGAGATATTCCCCAAGTGACAAGTCGAAACGCTGCGGTGCTGGCTCTCCACGTCCGATACCGGCTGGCGTCGCGAATGGACGCAGTCAAAGAAGTTGCCCATGTGATTGATGATCGCTTCTAGTTTGCCGCTACGCAGCGGGCGATCGAGATTGTCAGAATCGTAGAGGGTAAAACTCTCTCGCGGCAAAGGTCGTTTAGTCAGATCGTCGACGGGCGCACCCGACAGTGTGCCGCGATTCACAAAAATACGACCCTCGCTGCCGACGAACAGAATTCCGTTGCGGCCGGTGTCACTCACCGTCATGACGACTCCGCTCGGGTAGCGGTAATTCACGGAAAAGTCGAGAGCGACGTTGTAGCCGTTGTCCACTTTGGGGAACTTCGCAGTACCTTCGATTTCGATGGGATACTCGCCAATCCCCCATTGGGCGATGTCGATGTGATGGGCGCCCCAGTCGGTCATCTGGCCGCCGGAGTATTCCTGCCACCAGCGAAACGTGTAGTGGCACCGTTCCGGGATGTAGGGCACATCGGGCGTTTGCCCTTGCCACAGGTTCCAGTTCAGATTCGCGGGCGGCTGGGTGGGCTGAAAAGGACCGCCCACCTGATTCTTACCAAGGACAACTTCCACTCGCTCGAGTTTGCCGATGCGGCCTTGGCGGACTATTTCCACCGCCAACCGAAACTGCTGATCGCTCCGTTGCCACGAGCCGACCTGCACGACGCGCGCGGTTTGTCGCACCACGTCTCGAATGAGCTTGCCTTCATCCACGGTCAGCGTCAGTGGCTTCTCGCAGTACACGTCCTTACCCGCCCGACAGGCGTCGATCAACATCTTCGCGTGCCAGTGATCGGGCGCGCCGATGGTCACGATGTCGATGTCGTCCCGCGCGAGCATTTCGCGGTAGTCTTCGTAGATTGCCGGAGTGCTACCGAAACTCGCCCGAGCTTGCTCGCGGATATGCTGGTCCACGTCGCAGATGGCGACAATCTCGCCGTGCGCACGGGCCTTTTCGGCAATGACCGTGCCCTGATAACGCATGCCAATACAGCCGATCCGATGGCGCTCTGACCGCGACGCTGGATTAACTGGCTGCGCCGAACTGCGGGGCGCGACAGCCACACCAGCCGCTACGGCGGACATTTGGAGAAAACTTCTTCTGGTGGTTGTTCGATTCATGCGACCCCACTTCCCGCAATCCGAAGTGATCGGCGGAGTGCTTAGTTTAACTGATCTAACCGCCGACGGCATTCAGGTTTTTGCCCACCAGGAATCAGCTATCGCCGGCCCCATTGCTGAATAGAAGGCGCAAAAAACCTGAATGACGGGATTGCGCTAACCGGCTATTCTGGGGAAAGTGAAGGGGCAAAACCTTTGCCAGCGGTCGTTCGCCGGGCAGGTTGCGGTAGGCAGGCATCCACAGCGACGGGCGCCAGAACGACAACGGCACCGTCGATGCCGCGCTACGAAATCGCGTGGCGGGTCGTCGCATTGTGCGACGATTATGTTTCTTCCCGTAAATCAGAATGGAAGAAGTGACGTGAAACCTTCGATACGATCAATGCCCGCGTCCTCGGCTCTTGCCCGTTTTAGCTATGCAGCGGGCACGCTCCGTGTGCCGTTGCGGTCCCAACGAACGGCTGGGGGTTCACCGATTCCGTTACGGCACACGGAGTGTGCCTACTACTTTCGGCCCCTACATGGTTTCACACTCGTAGAATTACTGGTCGTGATCGCGATCATCGGCATCCTTGTCGCGATGTTATTACCGGCCGTGCAAGCTGCGCGGGAAGCTGCCCGCCGCAGCAGTTGCCAGAGCAATATGCGTAACGTGGCGATTGCGCTGCTTAACCATCATGATGTCAAGGGCGCTTTTCCACCGGGCTTCGAACATTCGTGTACGACTGCGAGTCCGCAGAGTCTCGACTGCAATGGCGATGGAACGGTCGCTTGGGCATGGGCCGCCTTTGCGTTGCCGTACATCGAAGAGTCTGGCTTGTTCGAGCGGGCGCGGGTTGGCGAGCCCCCCCCGACCCCGATCATGACGAGCCTGCAGTGGGTCTTGAACAGCGCGGATCCAGGAGTTGCGGAAGCCCTTCAGTCCCCCGTTCCTGTCTTTCGGTGTCCGTCCGATGATGGTGGATTGCTCGTCGACGAGCCGGGTGTGAATATCGATAGCTATCGAATAAACGGAATTGCCACCGTTCGCTCGAATTACGGTGGCGTGTTCGGCAATGGTCGATTAACGACCACGGGCTATTTACGCACAATCGTGGGGCCAAAAGCCGGGGCCGGACCTTGCCCAGGCAAAAAAAATGAGGGGGACGGAATCTTCTATCGGGCCAGCGACGTAGCGGTGAAGCACATCACGGACGGTACATCAAAAACTCTGATGATCGGCGAACGCACGACGCGGCTCCGGACACCAGGTGATCCCAGTGCCGGGGGCCAGGCAAACAACGCCGACTTCCCCGGAGGCTTCAACCTCTTTGGCCTGACTGGCAATAACTTCGGCTACAGCACGTTTTTCGGAGCACAGCAAGTATTGGGATATGCGGGGACCATTCAAGTTGACAACGTTTTGCGCTGTTCGGGTGTGAGCCCGGCGGCTGCCCACTTGACTTTGCTGAATGATTCGTTCAGCCGAATCATCTCCAGACATGGCTTCAGCAGTAATCATCCGGGCGGAGCGCATTTCGCCTTGGCGGATGGTTCCGTCCGCTTCGTCTCTGACAACGTCGACACGATTACCTACGGCCGGTTGGCGAGCCGAGCCGACGGCGAAGTCCTGCCCGAGGACTTTTAGGCCGGCGAAGGCAGCGGTGTTCGGAGTTGTTCCTTTCGGCGCGCGGTAGAAGTTCATGTGGATTTGTGCCTGGGCGAATCAGATCGCAGTTGCAACTCGGGTTGCCCCTCGAGTGTCGCTGGTGCTCGCGTGTGCGGCCTTGTCGATGATCGGTTGCGGTTCGGGTCATCTGCCCGAGCTAGGAACCGTCTCGGGCATCGTGACGCTCGATGGTCAACCTTTGGAAGGCGCCACCGTTCAGTTTACTCCGAGTCTCGGGCGCGTATCCCGTGCCCGAACGGGATCCGATGGCGCGTACGAACTAAGGTATGTCGGCAGCGAAAGAGGAGCCCTCCTCGGCGAACACAAGGTGATGATCATTACGAGCTGGATGGATGAGGATCCGGCAACGGGCCGGATCACCAACCACCCGGAAAAGCTCCCGCCAAAATACCACGCGGAATCCGAACTCAAACGCACGGTCGAAGCCGGAGACAACAGGTTCGATTTCGCGACCACATCCAAGTAGAGCATCCGCGATCGGTTCCGCCGAGCCTGGCTGGTGCCGTACGGGATGAACCGATTCGCACCACTAAAACCGCGGCGTGGTGACGCGCGAATATCGCAAATGCCACCCGGCGGCTAGCCGTGTGGTTTGCGTACCGCGGCGGCCTGTCAATCAAAACCTGAAAATTTTCCAAGCAATTCTGAATGACAGGTTTGCGCGGCGCAATCATCTTATACGAGTAGGTCACGTAGGCAGGGGACCAGTGCGGCTTTTCTTTCCGCCCAAGGAACTGTGGCGGCAATCGGCTCGTTGTGGTCGGATTCAAAACGATGAGTGGAATCTAGTCAAACGTGAGGGACTAATGATGCAGTCTCGATTCGCTGTCCGACATCTTGTTGCTGGAACTTTAGCGGCTGTTGCCGCATCGGTGCTACTGGTGGCGCCCGCATCTGCGGCGCTGATTCGCAATTTTGACTCCGGTGTGCCGGCGGGCGACAGCCTGGTCGGTGGGGCGGTCCTGAGTCCCACGGGATCGCCGGGCAGTCCGACAATGCAACTCAATAACACCGCGGCCCCAGGCTTCGGTAATACCGCCCCGAATTATGATGGACACTACCTGATCAACAACGCAAACCTGACCGGCGAATTGGGCACCTCGTCGCTCGGCAATTTCACGATCAAGTACGCGTACAAAAATGACGTCCCCAACAGCAACGCAGGCGATTCCCGTGTTCAATTGAGGATGGTCGGTTCAGCGACGGTCATGACCATCGGCCAATCCAACGGTCGCCAAGGTGTCGTTGTGAATGGCAATAACTTTGGGACTCCGGCATTTGGTCCGTCAGCTCGGCTCATGGATGGCGATCCGCTTACGGTGGTCAATGCTCCGCCGTCTACTGGTGGTACGGGTACATGCTGCAGCGCTCAAACCGAATGGGTATTCTTTGCCATGACGTACGAGGCCCTTTCACCGACTTTGGCAAGAGTGACGCAGTACGGCATGCCCGAAAGTCAGGTCGGCTTTGGCCTGCGGCAATTTCACGTCAATACCCTGAGCGTGGCCGACAGTTCCGTCAACTTGACGGGCGTGTCGCTTCAGTTGGGTAACGCAACGTTTGGGGCCACGAGTAATCGACCTTCCGATGCTTCGTTCGATGCGTTTGGATTTTTCCCCAGCGTATTGACTTTTGTAGAGCTGGAATCGATGGCGACGATGGCCTTAGTTCCCGAGCCATCGAGCATGTTCATCGCCCTGCTTGGCGGTGTTGGCTTGCTCGGTGTAGCACGGCGGCGGAGGGAAAACTGAACGAGATCGTCGGTTGGTACAAGGCCCGTCCCGGTGGGGCAGCGGGACGGGCCGATGCTTGAAATCTCGAATGTTTGGGGCGGGCTGAAGAGACCTAACAAGATCTAAAGATTGGAAAGGAAGTTTTCGTGTCAAGACTAAGAACTATCACGGCTGGCTGTTTTGCTCTGACTGGGGCGTTACTCGTGGCGCTCGTGTCGCGGGATCACGCGCACGCCGAATTGGTCCTCCGTTTGGATGCGATGGACACCAGTAGCCTCACTCTGTCCGCCGATGAGACAGATGGCATGTTTAGCATCGGTGGATTTGATTTCACCGATCCCCGGGCAACCGGCCTAAAATTCGTCGACGCGTGGGGCCAATCATTTGGAGCTACCTCCAACTCGGCCTTTCATCCAGATTTCGTACCCATGCCAAGCGCCGACAACCTTTTCCGCCCCACCTATAATCCGGACGGCCTTGGCGCGGGCCTGCCGACCGTTAATTTCGATTACGAATCGGGCGGCATTGTTCTTGGCCAGGGACAGCGGCTGCATGCGGCGTTGGACAACCTGATCTACAGCGACAACTATTCGATCTTTTTCGTCGCCAACCACTTTGGAGGATCTGGTACCCAGCACGCATTTGCCCAAGATCTGGATTTCCGCCAGGCGGGATGGTCTGTTAACGTAACCGCCGCGGGCAGGTGGAGAGACACCATCCGAGGAACTGGAAGTGCCGCTGTCACGGCCAATTCTCCGGGCACGGTCACCGGGGCGGCAATCCGTTCCATTGTTGGTGATCCAACGGATGTGATCTTCGATACGGTCGTTAGCTCGGGTGGGACGAACACCTTAACTTCCCAAACTACCGTTCCCGCCGCTGGCAGAAACACGGTTCTCGTATCCGGCGGTGAGATCAGCATCGGCGATCGGGGCGGAGAGATCGTAGGCACCTCGGGGCCTTATAACGGGGCGATTAGCGAGATCGCAATTTTCAACACGAAGTTGACCGTTCCGGAGCGAGATGCGATCAACGCTTTCTTGGCCAATAAATGGTTGGGCGGTCCAGCGCCGACCGCCGGGGAAATCACCACGGCGACCACTCTGTTGCAGCAGGCCCCACCCATTGCGGGTGCCACACCGCGGGCTGCCCCACAAGTGGTCCGCTATCAGTTTTGGAAAGAGGGCGGAACCAGCGATCCGGACATCAGCATTCTCGTTCCAGAAGTCGTGGCCGGCGGCATCACCGCCTCGAATTTCGGAACCCAAGCGGGGCCTAATCCGGATGGCGTGACCTTACCAACCGGCATTGGTTCCAGCGCGATCGGCATTGCCGCAACCTCACTCTTTCTCGCCTCGGAAGCTAACAATTGGCACGTGACGACGGAGCAGACGCCTGCCAATTCCGGCGCGAACTTTCTGACGTTTACCGTGTCACCCGATGCCGGTATGGAAATCGATCCGTCCGAGCTCGCCTTCACTTTGGCGCGATCTGACGGGGTAGCTCCCGCGGAACTTCAGACTCTCAAGAACGCGGTCGATAGCTTTGGCGTCTGGATCAACGACGGTAGTGGATTTACGAAAGTGGGGGGGCAGGTGTCCATCGATGGACCGCTGGGCGCCACCGATCCCGTCGATACCTATTTTGATACATTAACCGTCGACTTGACTTCGGAAGCTCCGTTCACGCAGGCAACCGAGATTCGTATCTACCTCTGGCACGACGGGACGCGACCTCTTCCCGGCGACTATAACCAGAACGAGAGAATCGACGCCGCCGATTACGCTGCCTGGCGGGATAACGTCGGAAGCAGCAACATCCTGCCGAATGACCCCACGCCGGACGTCGTTGACCAGTCCGATTACGATTTTTGGAAAGCCAACTTTGGTAACACTGCGGGTGAAGTGTTTCCAGGATCTCAGGCTCGCGTCGACAACGTGCGACTGCGCGGAGACGTCCAAGCAGCCGGAAGCGGACTGTCGGTTGGCGTGCCCGAGCCAACCTCGATAGTACTAATGCTACTTGGCGGTCTGCTGGCATTGGCCCGGTTCGGTCGAAAAGGGCGGGGAGACCGCCATTCCTAATACGACAGCGCTGTGAAAAACAACATATCGCTGTAGTGCTAAATCGGCTGGCAGGCGTCGACCGGGTGGAGAGACGCAAGCGAAAGGCCCGGATGAAGTTGATCCTTCTATCTGTATCGCTCGGATCCCGCCGCTGGCTGGCCACGATCGTGGCCGCCGCGACGGTGGCCCTGTCGACGGGTGAATGCGTCACGGCTGCCGTGCTCGCCGACTATTCATTCACTACCATAGTTCCAACCAGTACCAACCCCGATCAAATCTTCGATCAATCGTCGGCGGACATCGATCCGAATTCGACGGCGACCGACGTCGCCTCCCCGAGGAAATACATATCCTCGACAAATGGAAATCCTGCCACTTCCCTAAGTTTATCGGGAACTGCGTGGACGGCTGTGGGAGAAATCGGTCCGACCAGCCATCCACCAACAATAGGGGCCACGGATTTCATCGTGTTCAACGTGGCGCCGAACGCGGGGCAGCAATTGGGTTTGCAGTCGCTAAGGTTCGATCTGAGGCGCAACGATGCGACCTCCATCGGCAGCTACGCGCTCTACGCCGATGAAGCACCGGCCGCCAAAGGAAATAACTTTACTACCAAGCTCGGTGGCGGCACGCTGGCGTCGGTCGGCAGCTGGGAAACCGCTCAAATCGATTTGAGCGGCCGCAGCTTCTTGCAAAACGTTCGCACGCCCACGACGTTCCGCCTCTACCTGTACGGCGAAACCGCTTCGGGGTTGTCTCAACTCGACAACCTGGTCTTGGAAGGTTCGACCGCCGCGGCCGCACCGGATCCAACGCCTGTTCCTCCGGCGGGGCATCTCTCCCAATACGCGGTGGCCCGCGCGCCCGTCCCCGGCGCTCCCAAATACGAAGATGTGGTCTTCTCCAGCCGCTGGACTCATCCCACCAGCACCACCACCGATCCGCATGACACGTACCGCGCGATTGCCGAGTTCCAACCGACACACCTGGTCTGGGCGACCCCAGGGACTGGCTCCGGTTCAGGCAATTACAATTACGTCAAATCCATCCAGTCGTCGGGTATGACTTACGGCGGTTATTTCAGCGCCCAAAGCCGCGACACGCCCTTTACCTTCGCTAGTTTGTTGGGCCGCGACAGGAATTTGGACGGATCGTTGAACGGAGGTACTTCTCAGCCGCGAGGCGATGTCACGGGCCAGACGTTTCGCGACATTATACTGTCGCACCTGAAGTTTCAGCTCGACAATGGCGCTCGTACATTTCAAATTGACGATCCGGGATTGACCTATGACCAAGCGGTGAACTTCCAAGGTGGGTACGGCGATGAGACCATCCCCAAATTCGCCGCGTATCTCAGTAGTCATGGCTTCGCCGGGCAGCACGGCCTGCCCTCGAACCTGACGGGCTTTGATTACCGTAATTGGGTCAACAATAATCAGGGAGGGAACGATTCGACGCCGGTCCGCGCTGCGTTTTTGAATTTTCACAAAGAGCAGTTGCAAGAGTTCTACACGTATATCAAGACGGAGATCAACAACTACGCCGGCCATTATGTGCCGTTTTCAGTCAACAACACGTCTGTCAATGTTCAAACTGGCATTCCCTACAATTACGACGAAGTTGACTTTTGGATTGGCGAGACGAGTGAACGGTTTGGCCAACTGATCACCAACGGTCCGCAAGGCGTCTACAACAAGGTCAAAGGGGCCGAAGCCCAGGGCACCAGACAGGTCTTTAGTCCGCCCAACGACAGTGTCAGTTATGGCACGATTACGACTGACGCGCAATACTTGCGCGTCTCGCGACAGTTGTTCGCCGCGGCCTATGCCAGCGGATCGGTCGCCTTGATCCCCTGGGACGTGTGGCGCCGAGAAGACCCAAGGTACTTTGCCACGTTCGCCCAGTTCGGCGATCTCACGCAGTTGGTCGGCGAGAATCAGGAGTTGTTCCAGGACCACGAACAAGTGTTTGCCGTGGGATCGGGATTGTCGCCGCAATTTGCCGCGGGGCTGTCCACGGAGCCGATCCAGTTGGTCGGCGAGCCAAATAGCAATTTTCTCGCCACGGTTCGCGCCGCACCAGGTGGCAATGACGCGGTGGTGCATCTGGTGGACTGGAACGACACGACCTCGGGCTTCTCCATCGACCTGCACAACACGCTCTTCGGCTGGCCGATGGACACGCCCATCACAGCTCAGCTACTGCTGCCCAACGTCGCGGGTACGGTCGAGCAAATGCTCACTGGGACGCTCAACATCGAGCCTGGGTATACCCGGTTTAGCATCCCGGCCATCAGTCCGTACGTCTTGCTGGCGGTGGCGGCGTTGGCGACCATCCCCGGCGACTATAACAACGACGGCACCGTGAATGCCGCCGATTACGTTGTCTGGCGAGATCGTACGGGCGCCGGCGCTCCGCTGCCCAACGATCCGCTTGGCGGCGCCATCGGCGTGGAACAATACAACCAGTGGAAAGCCAACTTTGGCAGAACGGCGGGGAGCGGTAATGGGTCGGCGGAAAGCACCGTGCTCGAGCCAGCTACGGTGGCCTTGCTGTTGGTCGGCCTCGCGGGCCTCGCCTGCCGGCGTTACAACCTGGGGCACTCGGTCAACGGAAACCTGAAGATTTTGCAAAGAATTCTGATAGACCGGTTTGCGCGCAGCAATCACATTATGTGTATGCACTTTGCATGTTCTGTGTCAATTCTGAGTGATCGGGTTGCGCGTTAGCAATCGTGGGTTGGGATAGGTCACGAAAACTGTGAACCCGTGCGGCGCGATAGAGATCGGGCTAACTTGAACGTGCCGCCCAGCGGCTATCACCAAGACTTTCATCTAATCGAGGAAACGCTCATGGACAAGGTAAAAACAACCGGGAAAGCTCGTATTCAGTTCTTGATTGCTGCTACGGCCATGCTCAGCATTGTGCAGTCCGCTTCCGCAGAACTCATCATGTCTGACGATTTTGAATCTTACACCAGTACCGGAACCGCTGCCGACGGCTTGAGAGGTGGGCCAGGCGCAGCAGGTCAGACATTGCCAACCGTAGCAACGACACCGGGGATGGGACGCGATCCGAGATATGTCTCCCGGGATCAGTCTTTTCGACGACCCCACAGCTCCGGGTAACCAAACGGTCCGGAGAGATTCAGTCGCAGTCAATAACGGCCGGATCGATCGTTTTTTCGATGGAGCAGGAGGGGCCGATGGGGCACAGTTGCCTAATTATTCGACAATTCAGATTTTCCCGACTGCGGCACAGCCGCTCTCGGTGAAGTGGAGGTTCTACGATAGTGGCGGGTCGGGTACGCCGTTGCCACTGGATATTTTGAGCCTGGGTGGTGCGCCCAGTACTTCTACTATGTTACCCGGCGCCGGAACCCCTGCCATTGGGGTGGGGCTCATACCCACTTTGAATGGTAGAGGCGTTCCTACCGGTACCACTGTCGCTGCTGATACTACAAAATACCAGGCGTCTTTAGTCGCGGGAGGGAATAGCGGTCCCTCATTCAACCTAGCCACATCCCGGCTTGCCACGCCTGGATGGGTGACTTTCGAACTCCTGCTTACCGACACGACGGGCACCCTCTTTGTCAACGGCGTCCCGGATGCCCTCTTCACCAATTTGCCCATACCTGGTGCGGGAGGAGTGCTTGGTGGTGGGGGAGGAAGCTATGGACGTCTCCGATTGGGCCAAATCCAAGGTAGCGCTTTCGCAGACCCTCAAGTTTCAACCTTCGCCCTGTGGGACGACATCACCGTAAACACGATTCCGGAACCCAGTTGTTTCGTGCTCAGCGTGAGCGGGTTGGTGTGCTTGGTGCTTTGGCGGCGGCGGAAATAACGCGGGTAGTTCAGAACCAAACATATCTCAGCTCATTCCTGATTCCTGATTCCTGATTGTCGTGCCGGTCGTACTCTCGACCGCACTTCAATGTGAGGCCTATCTGATCGCCAGTGCAGCATCGGTAGACCGCAGCTTCATCGGTGAATGCTTCTGGCATACGATTCGATGCCGTGTGGTGTGAAACTGCTTCGCAGTAATCGATTGGGCTACGATCACAGCAGGAACCGAGAATTCGAAAGAAAGTTTACCGTGCTAACCATGAATTTTGACTTGTTGATTATGCCGATGAAACTTCTCCGCCTGGCCGCAGTGTCAGCCCTCGTCTTGTGTACGGCAACGACCGTCTCCGCTGACCTGCTTTACAATCCTGTCGTACTCGTCACCTCAGGTCCGCCAGAAACCGGAAGTAGCACCGGCTTCGCGACGTCGATCTCCATCTTCCAGCAAGGCGTGGCCGGCCAGACGACGCCCATTTCCACGACGACCTACAACACCGATAGTAACGCAGGTTTGCGACTGGTTACTGCTCGGAATTCGGCTACGGGCACGCTGACGAACAATCCAGGGGTCGCCGACGCGGCTGCGAAAGGACTGCTCTACTCGGGCACCCAATATGTGTACAACGCCGGCTACGATGCTGCGGCCCTCACCGCGTCCGTCTCCGGCAGCACTGGCGGTGTCAATAACAATCCTCGTTCGTTCGGTCAGACGAATGTGACGAACAACATAGCGTCCGCCGCCACAGTGCTTCAAGCTCATCTCGACGCTCACATTGCTGGCGCCATTCGTGGTGCGGTGGGCGACGATACGGGTACCGCCATCTATTCGGCAGGTACTAGTGCTACCTCAAATGTCACCACGCGCGGCAGCGGCGGTTGGAGAAACTTTGCCGACAACACGATTCTGAATACTGCTGTACCTGCATCGAGCACTTTACACAACGTGCGTACCATCGAACTGCTTGCTTCGGACGTTGTGGGGGGCAGATTGTTTGGCACTTCCGCCAACGCGGGGATGACCATACAGAATGGTCTCTACACGATTGACATGACGGCAGGGATTGGCCCTCCTGCGACAGGGACTGCTCCTGCTCTGTACATAGGTACTCCCGGCACCATTTCTAGCGGCAGCTTCGGACCTTCTGAGTTCGCCCTATTTGACGACCCCACCAACCCCGCTGCCCTGAATTTGGGTTACGACACCGCTTACATCGTGGAAGGCGCAACCGATTCTGATGGCGGCATTCAAAAGTGGACCTGGGATGGCGCCGCTTGGACGCTGGCCTACACGCTGGCGGATCCCGGGCTCGGCGGCGCGTTCGGCGAGCGCGCTTATTTTGGCTTGGCGGGCCAACTCGACGCCGCCACGAACCAGATCACACTCTACACCACGGTTGTCGACACCCCCGATGTCGCCTTTCCCCCCCTCACTAAACTTCAACAGGTGACCGACACCGGTGCCGCGTCGACGTTCATTACGCTGGCCACTTTGGACCCCGCAGTGAGCGGTTCTGCCTTCCAGGGCGTGGCGCTGTCCGCGGCGGCGGCCTCGGGTCTGGCCGGCGACTACAACGGCGACGGCACGGTGAATGCCGCCGACTACACCGTCTGGCGCGATGGCGGCAGCCCGGATTCCTCCCAGGCGGGGTACAACCTGTGGAAGGCCAATTTCGGCAACCCGCCGGGAGCCGGCAATAGCAGCGCCGTGCCCGAGCCGGCCAGCGCTATGCTTCTTCTCCTCGGACTGGCAATCCTTGGGTACGGCCGCCGTAGTGGTCCGGCATCCCTGTGTGAATGAGTTCAATGGAGACCATGGAGGAATAAAATGGTTGTTCGTCGTTGCTTCGCAAGAGCCTTCACGCTCGTTGAATTGCTGGTCGTGATTGCCATCATCGGGATCTTGGTGGCGCTATTGCTGCCGGCCATTCAGTCCGCCCGAGAGGCGGCCCGCCGCACCCAATGCACGAACAACCTCAAACAGTTGGGTCTTGCCACGCAGCTCTTTGTTGATACCCACAAGTTCCTCCCGTCTGCTGGCTGGGGAGATTGGTGGGTGGGCTGTCCCGATCAGGGAATGGGCGAACGTCAACCGGGCGGTTGGGCCTATCAACTTCTCGGATTCATCGAGGAAACGAATCGCGCGCAAATCGGGCGCGGATTCAAGTGTGGCGACCCCAATTCCCGAGCGGCCATTGGCGAAATGGTCGGAACCGCGGTATCGACCTTCTATTGCCCCAGCCGAAGGGCCGCTCAGGGCTATCCGTGGACGAATAACCTCGAGAATAATTTCGATCCACCCGCACTGGCCGGCAAAAGCGACTACGCGTCGAATCTGGGCGATCTGGATGCTGTTGGTAGCGACCCAGGTCCTAGGACTTTAGCAGCCTACGATAAATACGATTGGCAGTCCTCGGGGCCCAAGTTTGCGGCAAGGCATCGATTCACAACCAATCATTGTGCGACAGGTCACACCGGCGTCGTGTTTCAACGCAGCGAAATTAAGTTGCGTCAGATCACCGACGGAACCTCTTTTACTTATCTGTATGGTGAGAAGAATCTGGATCCCAAGCACTATGAGACTGGGGCAGCCAATAATGACGACCAGAGCATGTACAACGGGCTTCGATCGCGACAACAATCGATCGACGGCGATCTCAATCGCCTCGAACGGTACCGTGGACGGCTTTCCACCGACGCCCGACACACCGTGCCCACCGAATGATGTGAATTGTTTCACCTGGAATTTTGGTGGCCCCCATCCCGGCGGTTGGATGGCCGTCTTTTGCGACGGATCGGTCCACTTCTTGTCGTTCGATATGGCCCCCCTGGTTCATCGCGACCTGGGCAATCGCCGGGACAGCAACATCATCGATCAGAGCCAACTTTAACTTGGCGGTCCCACGTTGCCGTCCGCACCCTCTTGCCAAGTGGTAACTACGGCGAACCCGACGGCTGGCGGGCCGCTATAATGGAGCAAGCCCCTCTCGCCAAGGCAACAAATGCCGAATTCTGAGCGTCGAAAAATGGCTTGGCGTTCAACGTTGCTGTTGTCGGCGATCGTTTTGGGAGCACTGACAACAACTCAGCAGGCGATGGCTGCTGAATCTTCGCGACCGAATTTCTTGATCATCGTTACCGACGATCAGGGGTGGTGGGATCTCGCGTGTCACGGCAATCCAGTTATCAAGACGCCGCGACTGGACCAACTTTGCAGTGAAAGTGTCGAGTTCACGCGATTCTACGCCTCGCCGGTCTGCAGCCTCTCGCGCGCATCGATACTGACGGGCCGCTATCCGCTGCGCACAGGTTGTTACGACACCAGGTTTGGGCACGATACGTTGAATTCCAGCGAGGTGACCGTCGGGGACGTGCTCAAGCGATCCGGCTACCAGACGGCGTTGTTCGGCAAATGGCACCAAGGCCGTTACATGAACAACCATCCGAACAATCGCGGCTTCGAGGAGTTCTTCGGGTTTTGGCAGTACGGTCACGTGGAGCGATACTTTTATCCGGACCGAATGTGGCACAATCAGGAACGTGTTGAGTGCCGGGGTCATATCACGGAGCAGATCACGGACGCGACAATCGATTATATGGCAAACATCACGGGCCAGTTCTGCTGTTTTGTAACCTACAACGTTCCTCACTACCCATTCCAAGCCCCGCCCGCGCTTGTCGAGCCGTATTTGAGTCAGGGTGTTCCATTGGAGGATGCTCAAATTTATGCGCTGGTTGAACACTGCGACTCGAACATAGGCCGGCTGCTTGATGCATTGGAGGAGCACGATCTGGACAAGAATACGGTCGTTCTGTTTCTCAGCGACAATGGGGGAATCAGCAAATATTTCAACGCCGGCTTGCGTGGTAAGAAAGGCAGTGTCTACGAAGGCGGGGTTCTGACGCCCTTCTTTGCGAGATATCCAGGCCAATTCCCGGCCGGCACAAAAGTCGATGCGCAGGCCGGAGTGATTGATATTATGCCGACCTTAGCTGCGCTAGCCGGCACGGAGCTGCCAGAAAACCGCACGATCGATGGCGCCGATCTTGCGCCATTGTTGCAAGCCGGCAAGGGCGACAGCCCCCACAAGTACATGTACCACAATTGGAACCGGGACATTCCACGCGATGATAAGAATTGGGCGATCAGCGATTCGCGGCACAAGCTTGTTAACGGCCAGCTTTACGACTTACTCAACGATCGTGCCGAAGCAAAGAATCTGGCGGCCGAAAAGCCGCAGATAGCGCAGCGCCTTCGGGATGAGTACGTACGCTGGTTCAAGGATGTGACGAATGGTCAAGAGTACGGTCGCGTTCGCATCGAAGTTGGTCGGGAAGACGAAAATCCGGTGGAACTGCAAATGAGTTGGGCCCAACTAAAAGGCGAACACACCCGTTACACGTTCGACGCGTACGATTGGGATGTTGTCGACGGGTGGGACCACGTTGGTGATGCCGTTGACTGGGAAATCACGGTCACACGTCCGGGGAAATACGAAGTTCGCGTGGCCTACGGTTGCGGCCAAGCGGATGCCGGCGGAGCGTTCTCCGTTAGTGTGGGCACGGCAACGACACAGGGCACGGTCGAATCCACCCCGACCGCCGACATATTCATTTCACGCACCGTTGGCACGATCGAATTGCCAGCGGGCGATGCGACCATTCGCGTGAAAGCGGAGAAGATACCGGGCAAGCAGCTGATGGCGCTCAATCGACTGTGGTTGAAACGAATCGACTAGCGGCTGCCCGCCAGTCCTCGTCAGTTGTCAGGAAGCCCGGCCTCCGCCTGCGACAACATTTTGAGTGGAGCATCCTTGGCATGAGCGTTAATCAAGTTTTCTCTAGCTGCTTGATGCGAGCTGTCGCACAGCCTTCGTTCTTTGGACTGTTGGCGTGCGGATTGTTAACGCTACCTGCGGCCGCCGATGTCATCGAATCTTTCACGATGGCGCCCCACCGCGTGGTATTGGTCGACGGCCATGACGCACCGACCGATGCATGGCAACTCGATAGCAAAATCTCACCGGCGGCGTCGCAAGAGGGTAAGCTGATTGAGTTTGAATTGCACAATCGCAGCAACAAGCCTTTGGCCATCAAAGAAATCGTGCTCTTCGACTGGGGGCACGGCTTGCCAAGTGAGTCTGCTGTCTATGGCGAAGGCTACACAATGCTAAGCCAGACGGGGGGAACGCTGGGTGAGATGGTCGATCTCACCAGATATTCGGATCACAGGCATTATCGCCTGCCAGTTCCCGACGGCTTTCATGCCGTCTACGGCATGATGACGATTACGCCACCCGAGAGACAAACGCAGGTTCTGGGATTCACTTCGTGCAAGCGATTCGTTGGCAAATTCTATGTGAACGCCGATCGCATACAAGTCGTGGTCGACACAGAAGGACTGGAACTTCCACCGGGAAGCTCTTGGCGACTGGAGGAGCTGTTTGTGGCAGAGGGCGACGACCGCAACAAGTTGCTCGAACAGCTCTCAGGCCATATCTGTCGCCATCATCCCCGTCTCGATTCGACACGCTATCCAACCGGATGGTGTTCCTGGTATTTCTTCGGCCCGAGCGTGACGGCCCAGAACGTGATCGAGAATCTCGATGTCATCCGTCGCAGGCTTCCGCAATTGCGCTTCGTTCAAGTCGACGACGGCTATCAGCCGTGGATGGGCGATTGGCTGGAAACCGGCGAGGCCTTTGGAGGGGGCGTTCGGGACGTGCTCCGCAATATTCGTGATGCCGGACTGGAACCGGCGATTTGGGTCGCGCCGTTTGTGGCCAGTCCACAATCGCGCCTGTTTCGCGAACATCCCGATTGGTTCGTCAAAGACGACGATGGCATCCCGCTTCCGTCGAACAAAGTAACATTCGGCGGCTGGCGGCTGGGACCGTGGTACATGCTCGATGGCACACATCCCGGATCGCAAGCGTACCTCGAGCACGTGTTCCGCACGATGCGCGAGCAATGGGGTTGCACCTACTTCAAACTGGACGCCAACGCGTGGGGCGCAATGCCCTTCGGCAGACGGCATGATCCCAATGCAACCGCTGTCGAAGCCTATCGCCAAGGGATGGCCGCCATCCGCCGCGGCGCGCAGGATGCGTTCCTGCTTGGCTGTAATCATCCGCTCTGGCCGTCGCTCGGCGAGATTCATGGCTCGCGCAGCTCGGCCGACATCGCGCGCAAGTGGGACACCTTTGCTTATACTGGGCGCGAGAATCTCATGCGCAATTGGCAGAACAGGCGACTATGGTGGAATGACCCCGATTGCCTCCTGCTTACTGGCACGTTGTCGCCCGATGAATTCGCTTTTCACAAGTCGGTCCTCTATGCCACGGGAGGCATGATCCTCAGCGGCGACGATCTCACGCAATTGTCCGAAGTGCAGATCGAAAGCTTGCAAAAGTTGACGACCCACCAGGGCGTCGCCGCGACGTTTGACTCACAGGAGTTGGGCACGGGAACGATTTCTGAATCGGATCGAACGCTGTACGTGCTAATCAATTGGTCGGATAAGCCGGTGCGGCGCGAAGTCGCGCTCGACAAGCCTTGCCGCCTGGTCGACTTTTGGAGCGGTGAGGATCTGGGCCCACATCGCCGCACATTTGTGCTGGAAACGATGCCACCCCATAGTGCCCGGCTGCTCGTAGCAAGCGCTGCGGACTAACGATTGAGCCAATTACTTCGATAGGCCAGCTAGGCACAACCTCAGTGCATTCAAGTCGCTCGTCCTATTGCCAACGTGGACATTTTATCTTGGCCTACATCGCGTCGGGGCCAACAATCTGGGCGGTGAGTGGGACGTATCGAATTGCTGCCGACGACAGTTCATCGGCGCCGACATCTTTCTTCCCTCCGCGCGATTGGCCCTGAATGTCCTCTTCGACGCCAGGATATTGTCCCACCGCCGCGTTGACCGGGGAGCTGTGGGGTGTCAATTGCATGAAGCCGTCTCGCTTCACCAGGTCCGGGTCGGCGATTCGATAACTCCCTTCGGGCAGTTCCCAACCAAGTTCCTCGTCACGATGAGACGAGTGAAACAAGTTGCCCTCGATCGTGAAATTCTCCCACATTCCCTTGTCCCAATTGATTTTCTCCCGGTCCGAGATAACGAGATTATTAACAACGGTGATGTTGCGTGCCGGCAAGGGGTATTTCTTCGCCCGCTCTCCTTCTTCGCCAAGTTCGAAGGCGACCGAACAGTTCACAATGGTATTGAAAGCAATAATCGCATCCTGCGGTCGTTGATAAGCGCCAAAGTTGCTTAAACCTCCGACGCGTTCTAGATACCTCCAGCGCGGCTGCAAGCGTGTCTCAATGTCTCCGGTTCGGATCATGATCGCTGATTCGTTCAGATCCTGAAGATAATTATTGATAATGACGTGCCCCTGGCCGAAGAAGCGAATGCCCGCCGAGCCTTCTTGGCCTCCATCGTTGAAAAAGAAATTCTTTTCGACCACACACCGATGACAGTTTCGCAGGTAACCGTTCACGGGGTGGAAAACCTGCAAAACAAGGTGTTTTTTTATGGTTCGATTGTCGCGCGAATGAATTGGCAGACAAGCGGTACTATTTTTGGGCATATGCGCAAGATTATTTTTTGTGGAGGTCGTAAACCAGCGGGGGAACTGCTCTTCCGTTTTTCTCCAACCCCATCTATGCCCGACCCGTGAACGGTTACGTTTCGCAGTGTCAGCATGCCATAGCAATCGCGAAATGTGTTATGCCGGAGCGTGTTGTCATTGCACTTCACCGAAACTATTTCCCCTTCGCCATTGCATCTCTCAAACAGTTCCACTCGACAATGGTAAACGAACTCGAGTGTGAATAGGGGCCCGATCCGAGCCGGATCGTTTCGTAGCCATTCCCCATTCCTTGGTGAAAATTTCGGAAGTGATTGTGGTCAATACGATCGTATTGAGTAGCCATGTTGCCGGTGTCAACCTCGGAACCGCCGGTGCAGATCCATGACCCCACTGTTGTGTTTCTCCTCGAACAGGTTGTGATCGACGCGGTTGTGGTGGGAGTCATCGCCGTCGATCCCCAACCAATGCAATCTCCGTTCAAGTCGCTCAGTCGCGATGATTTCGTCGAGGCGAATGTGATTACGCGTAAATCGGCAATGATGTGAACTGGTCATCCGGCAGGCCAAGTCAACGTCTTTGTGGAAAAGCGAAAATCCCTCAATCGCCACATACGCGCATCGATCTATCTGGAATCCTCCCTGCCCAACGATCCGCGCTTGCCCGCGATTCGCTGCTCGGATGACGATCGGCGCCCGCGGCCTTCCTGCCTTGCCTTCGATGCGAAGGACTTGGGGATTGTGGTAGTCGCCATCGGCGACCTCAATGAGGTCACCAGCATGAGCGTCGTCCAGCGCCGTCATCAAGTCATTGACTGAGGCAACGCGAATGGTGCGGAGCGGTGTGAAATTCTCGACATCCACTCCCGCCGACATCGCCTCTTCCCCGGTCCCTGCCGACCAACCGATGCGCGCATCACTCGCGAAAAGGAATAACGCGGTCAGGCAGCCAATTCCGAAATTCGGGCTCATCAAAATATCCTTGTTTTGGAAGCGGGGACATTCTACTTTAGGGGAAAATGTACAATGTCCACAATATCCCCTTTTCCACCCGTGGCCAACGGTTGCGGCCAAGCGGATGCCGGCGGAGCGTTCTCGGTTAGTGTGGGCGAGGTAACGACGCACGGGCACGGTCGAAGCCACGCCAACCGCCGACACATTCATGTCACGCACCGTTGGCACGATCGAACTGCCAGCGGGAGACGCGACCATTCGCGTGAAAGCAGAGAAGATACCGGGTAAGCAACTGATGGCGCTCAATCGACTGTGGCTGAAACGAATCGACTAAAGCGTTTTTCACGTTGGTGGTGCCACTGGCTCTGCCAGTGTGTAACGATATGGTGAAACACTGGCGGAGCCAGTGGGACACGGCTCCGCGACAATCATCAGGACGGCCAGCCTGCTCGCGGTTTTGGCCGGGCACCACGACGAACCGGATGTGAAACAGTTCGACGAGATACTGCAAGTTAGCAAAACGAGTACGACGCGCAATCCGATCCAATGTCAGGTCGGTTTCCGCAAGCAATACTTTCACGAGATGGAGCCGGAATTCACCCACAGATTCTGGTGAGGAGGCCCTTTTCAAAACTTCCTGTCATATACTTGCCCCGGCCAAACGACTAATTTCACGCGACAAACAAAAACAATCTTGCGGGCCGCGGAGTTGAACAATTACGAGCTGCGGGCCGAGTTGGAAAAACACCATTGCGAAAGCAATGGCTGGGCGCTGAGTTGTTGCGCGCGCAACCCGGCGGAAGCTGAGAACGTGCTGCAAGCCGTCTATCTCAAGGCGCTCGAAGGCAAGGCGCGGTTCAACGGACGGGCCTCGTTTAAGACATGGCTGTTCGCCGTGATCCGCAGGACGGCAATTGATGAGCGGCGGCGGCACTGGCTGCGCCGGCTCCGAATGGAGAGATACGAGGAGACCATCGGGCGCACGGCCTGCGGGGAGAGTCCGGATGAAGCGATCCATCGCTCGGAGATTCGCGCGTTGTTTTGCCGGGCGCTGGCTGAATTGCCGCAGCGACAGCGCGAGGTCCTGCAACTGGTCTTTTATCACGACCTCAGTCTGGCGGAGGCTGCCGAAGTCATGGGAGTTTCGCTGGGCTCGACGCGGACTCATTACGAACGGGGAAAACAACGGCTGCGGCAACTGATGAAAGGAGTGGAATTCAGTGATGAAGCGGGAAGATGAGAGAACTAGAAAGCTGTTCCAACAACTGAGAGAGGAAGATGAGCGCAACGCGCCGTCTTTTGCTCACGATTGGAACGTTGCTCTGTCGCGGCGGGACAAGCCCCGGCGCCGTTGGGCCGGGTGGCGAATGGCCGCCGCCGCGCTGAGTCTCGCCGCTGCAATGGTGATGGTGGTCATGCTGGTGCTGTCGCCTCGTCCAACAGAAACCGAGCGCTTGGTCGATGGTAGCCGTTTGGAACCGATCCACTTCGACATGCTCTCGGCCCTGCTTACCGAGCGATTTCGCGACCCGTCGATTGTGGCCTGGAGCTCTCCGACGGACTATTTGCTGAAACCCGAACTGAATCCCCAATTTTCCTTGTCTCGGTTGGAATTCCAACCATTGACCAATTGACGAAAGGGAAACAAGCCATGTTTCGAGAATTTCGATTGATGTTATTCCTAGCGGCTATCTTAGGCGTGCATAGCGGCGACGGGACACTTGCCCAACAGCCGGCGGCGCCGGCTAATCCGCCGGAACTCCCCCAGGAGAATCCGTTGGAGGATCACCTGTTTCCCCCCGATTTCATTCAGCAGCAACACGAAAAACTAGGACTCTCAGAGGAACAGCGGGAAGCCATCGCGACGCACGTCAAGACTCTCCAGGAGCAGCTACCTGCCCAGGAAGCGCTGCTCCGGAACGAAATGTCTGCCCTCGGCCGCCTCATTCCGCAAAGCACGACTGATGAGACGCAATTGCTTGCTCAGTTGGACAAGGTGCTGGAACAGGAACGTCTGCTCAAGCGACTGCAATTGGCCACGATGTTTCGGATTCGTAAACAATTGACGGCAGAACAGCTGACGCGATTGCAAGACGTTAAGCAGGAAATGAGCAAGGCGCAACAGCAGTTGCAGCAAAGGCTGCACAGCAAGCTGCTGCGCGTGCAACAACTTGTTGAGCAGCGCGTGAAGTTCGGCCAACCGCCGTACCAAGTGGCCGAACAGATGCAGGCGTTCCCCAAGCTGATGCAACAAGGCAAGATCTCCGAAGCCGAGGCGCTGTTGGATGACTCACTCCAGAAGCTCGAGCCGTCGACGGCTCAGTGACGGCTCGGGCAACTAATTTGCAACGACAACGAGACCTGGAGGAACTATTCGGAGCCGCCTCCAACACAGTTGGGCAGAAGGGGAAATAAGCAGTGTCAAAGTTATTCCTGACGATCTTGGTAATCACTCTTGTGCTTCCTGCGGCCTGGCTTCCGATCGCGTCTTCTCGCGCTGGTGAGCCGGTACAGGCCATGCCCGGCACGTATCTCTCCCCGCCGGTCAGTGTAAACTTAGGGGCAATTCCCGCGAGCGCCGATATCGTATATCTGATGCCAACCGGCATCCCTCCCGATGGACTACCCGTGGTTCCGGGCGGCGGATTCTCGCACATCTGGGTCATGGACGATGATGGCAGCAATGCGACCCAGCTCACCTTTGATACGTCGCGCAATTACGAGCACGTGGCGGTCTCGTTTGATCGCCACTACATTGTCGCCAATCGGCCGGACCCCACGAATGCGAAGGGGTCGGTTACCTACCTTTTTGATTTGCAAAACGCCACCGAACAGATCGTGGCGCCGGACTTTCACTCGCTGGGCGGAGGGGGCATCGACATCAGTGTGGATGGATATATCTACGGCGGGTGCCATGAAGTGCAAGCAGGGACCGATACGTCCGGCTTCGCCAACTCCCTTGACATCTGCAAGATCGCGCTCGATGGCTCAACTCTGACCAAGCTCAACCTCATCAACGATGGGGACGTGGAGGCGGACGTGGCGCCCAACTGGCCCGGGGTCGGAGGGCTCAACACCGCACATGATATTGCGGTGGCGAACGTGGACGGCACGGGCTCGCTCCTGCGGCTCACCGAACCCGGCTCCATCTCCATCATCCCGAACTGGCAAGGCGACCGGATCGTCTACATGGAGATGAGCGATACGGACGACTGGTGGGGCGCCTCCATCGTCAATGACCATGACCCAGACCAAGCCCCGCTGCGGATCAAACAGTATGCGGTCACCCCGAAGTGGATTCCTCAGGCAAGCGCCGGCGATCTTGCTGGGCTGATCGTTTACCAGGCTGCCGATACAAACGGTTCTGTGCAGATGTTCTCCACCGATCCACAGGGCGGACAACGCCGTCAGTTGACAGATTCGGAAGGGAACAACTCCTTTCCGGCCTGGTCTTTTGATGGCGAGCAGATTGCGTTCGCGTCGAGCCGCACCGGCAAATTCGAGATCTGGGTCATGGACGCCGACGGCGGCAACGAATTGCAATTGACCCGCCTTCCGGCCGATGCGGATGAGATGTCCCAAGCCCGGTGGTCGAATGGTGTGCCTTCCTGGTCGCCTGACAACTCGCGCATCGCCTTTAGCTCTGCCCGCAGCGGACAAACCGAGATCTGGGCGATGAACGCCGACGGCGGCGACCAATTGCAATTGACGACGACGCCCGGTGCCGATTCGCAGGGGAGCAATGCCCCCTCCTGGTCGCCCGACGAAAGCCAGATTGCCTTTGCTTCGAACCGCAGCGGGACGTTCCAGACGTACGTCATGGACGCCGACGGCGGCAACGTCCGGCAACTGACCCAATCTCTCTCGCCCGACTTCCCTGACGCCAACGTTCCCGTCTGGTCGCCCGACGGCAGCAAGATCGCCTTCTGGTCGGGCATCGAGAGCCAGCACGGCGAAATCTGGGTGATGGACGCCGACGGCAGCAATCGGCTGCAACTCACGGACGGCCCCGGCCAACACAACAGCGACAACCCCGCCTGGTCGCCCGACGGCCGTTACATCATCTTCGAGACCGGCCGCAGCGGTGTTCGAGTAGAGACGTGGATCATGAACGCCGACGGCAGCAACGAGCGGCTGTTGCTCCCCTTCGGATACGGCGGCGGGCGACTGCCCTGGCAACTAATAAGCCCCGTTCCCGAGCCGGCGACGCCCATCCTCTGCATTCTGGGGCTGTTCGGAATGGTCGGATTGTCGCGGCGTTACCGCAGATAGTTGCCGTCGAGTCCCTTGTCGGTTTTGCAGGCGGAAGACCAGTTCGAGTTTCCAGTCTCGTTGACGTAAACGCGCGCACACCAGGTGTTGTCGTCGACGTAGAAGGCATGGACGGACATGGCGTTCTTCTCTCCCGTCGGAGGAATGAAGTTCACCGTCGCAAGGGTGTCGAACTTGGTTTCACGGGTCTGGGAGCCGGCTCGCTGGCGTCGCGTTTCACATCGGCGAGCCAGTTTTGAAACTGGTCGTCCAATCGCGCCACATCGGCGTCGCGATGGGCGGCAAGATCCTTTGATTCGGCGGGGTCTCGGGCAAGGTCGTAGAGTTCCCACGGATCGGTCGCCGTGTTGCGCACGATTTTGAGGTCGCCGTGGCGCAGAGCGGCGGAGTTGCGAACCATGAAGACGAGACGCTCGTGGGGCGATGGGGCGGCTCCGGTCAATGCGGGAAGCGGGTTGCGTCCATCCAGCACGCGGTCTTTGAACGGCGTGGCCCCGCCGGCGGCGAGGCACAGCGGCAGCACGTCGAGTTGGCTAAGCAGTTCGCGGGACTCGGTGCTCGGTTTGATCTTACCAGGCCAGCGGAAGATGGCGGGGACACGAACGCCACCTTCGTAGAGCGAAGGGGCGCCATCGCGGAACGGATCGTTCGACGCCACGCCCAGCCCTTGTGCGGGCCGCTGGAGCGCACCCATGTCGGAAATGAACATCACGAGCGTGTTGTCGCGCAGGCCCTGTGCATCGAGCGTATCGAGCACGCGGCCCACGGCGTCGTCGAGTGCGGTGAGCAGGGCCAGGTAGCAGTGCTTCTCGGTGCTGTCATCGGCGGCCCAGCCGTAGCGTTCCAGATACTTGCTGGGCACGTGCCACTCGGGCTTTTCGCCGGGCGCGGTGTTCACCGTGGTCACGCAATGCGGCGCGTTGAACGGCAGGTAAACGAACCACGGTTTCGCCGTGTTGCGGCGGATGAAGTCGCACGCGGCGTCGGCGAAGATGTCGGTGCTGTAGCCCTCGATCGGATGCCGCTCGGTGCCCTTGAAGATGTCGTAGTCACCGTGGTAGGTGTGCTTGAAGTAGTGAATGTTGCCTGAGCGGCAGCCGAGGAACTCGTCGAAGCCGCGCTCCGTGGGCCGGCTGCCGGGCGCGAAGCCGATGTTCCATTTGCCAAAGCAAGCCGTCGCGTAGCCTGCGTCTTTGAGATACTGCGGAATGATCCGCTCGCGATGGGGCAGGCCGATGCCCGTCCAGTTCTCGCTGGTCACGAGTTGGTGCGTCAGGCCGTTGCGCAATGGGTAGCGGCCCGTAAGCAGTGCGCCGCGCGAGACGGTGCAAGTCGATGAGACGACGTAAAAGTCGGTGCAGCGCACGCCCTCGCGCGCGAGTTGGTCGATGCGCGGGGTCTTGATCTCCTCGTTCCCGTAGCAGCCGAGGTCGCCGTAGCCGAGGTTGTCGGCATACATCAGGATGATGTTGGGTTGAGTGAGCTTCGGCAAATCGCCGGCGTGCATCGCGGCGGATGGAGCCAGCAAAAGGACGGCGAGGTGAGGCGGGGGATGTGTTTCACGGTGTGACTTGGAATGGTTGGCTGGTCGGTTAATTCTTCCCTTTCGACGGTCTAGGCGCAGGTTCGCTGGCATCGCGCTTCACATCGACAAGCCAGTTCTGATATGCAGCGGTGAGGCGAGTCACGACGTCGGGATGCTTTGCTGCGATGTTTCGAAGTTCTCCTGGATCGGCGACCACATCGTAGAGTTCGAACGGTTTGTCCCGCACCGGACGCATGAGTTTGAAGCGACCGTGGCGGACGGCAGCCTGGGACTCGTATTCCCAGAACAGCGTGCGATCGGGAGCGGGTGTCCGCCCGGCGAGGACGGCGGTGGGATCGATGCCGTCGAAAACGCGCTCTTTGGGAGCCGGCACCCCTGCTGCACTGAGGATCATCGGCAGGATGTCGGTTGCGATCAGAGGCTCGTGGCAATCAACGTCAGCCGGGAGCCGGTTGGGCCAGCGGAAGATCGCGGGGACGCGGATGCCACCTTCCCAGCAGTCGGGCCGGCCACCGCGGAATGGCGCATTGGAAGCGAATTTGAGGCCGTGCTCGCGGCTCGTGTTGGCTCCGTTGTCGTTGTAGAAGACGACGAGCGTGTTGTCGCGAAGCTTCATTTCGTCGAGCGTGCGGAGCACTCGACCCAGTGCATCATCCATGGCCGACAGAACGGCAAAGTAGCGAATGCGGTCGCTCTCTTCGTCGGGTTTGCTGCCGTAAAGTGCGAGGTATTTGTCAGGCACTTTGAAACGCACGGGTTCGCCGGGCTTGTAGTTGCCGGGATCGACCGAGTGGGGCGCATTGAAGGGAAGATAAATGAAGAAGGGCCGGGCCGCATGGCGCTTGATGAAATCAACCGCCGAATCGGCCCAGAGGTCCGTGGCGTATTGATCAGAATGGAACTCCTCGGTCCCCTTGTAGAGCGTGTGTCGGCCCAGGTATTTGTAAGTATAGTAATCGATTTGGCCGCTCGGGAAGCCAATGAATTCGTCGAAGCCTTCCTCGGTGGGACGCGTGCCCGGAGCAAATCCGACGTTCCACTTGCCGAAACAACCCGAGGCATAACCGGCGGGCTTGAGATAAGCGGGTTTGAGCGTCTCACGTGGTGCAAGCCCCACTCCCCAGTTGCCCTCGATGCCGGGCAACTGGATGTTGAGGCCGTTTCGCTGCGGATAGCGACCGGTGAGCAGCGATCCGCGCGAGGCGGAGCAGGTGGGCGAAGCCGAATAGAACGAGAGGCAGCGCACCCCCTCGCGCACGAGGGCGTCGATGTTTGGACTCTTGACGAGCGGGTTGCCAAAACAGCCGAGATCGGCGTAGCCCAGATTATCGATGGTGACCACAAGGATGTTGGGCTTGCTCGCCGACTTCGCTGTATCCGCAGCGAAGAGCGCGCCCGGAGGAGCCAGCAGCAGCAATACGAGTAGGGGTTTCATTCCAAGGAACCTCCACAAACTGCTGTTCGGAGCTATAGCGTTTCAATTTTTGAGTGTGGCGGGGGGGATTAAAGAGGACGCAGCCACGCCTGTTCGGCCCGGCGAGTGCAACAAACATTTTGGCGTAGGGTGCGTGCGAGTTCAAGAGTTGGCGCGCGTCGGCAGAGCGTTTGCGAGGCGTGGTGCTGTCATCCCTTCCGGGATGAGAAGAAGGTCTAATAAATACGTCGCCGAAACCGTTAGCGGCATCGTCGTAGCGTGGCACCGATAGTTCGAATGATACTCTGACAACAATCGCTTGGGCTCAAATGAGCAATCGTTTCTCGACCCGCGCCCCTTCAACCCCCGTCAGCCGTTGGTCCAGTCCTTGGTAGGGGAATGTAAACTGCTCGTGGTCGATGCCCATCGCGTGGAGAATGGTGGCGTTGAGGTCGTTGATATGCACACCGTCGCGAACGATGTTGTAACAGAAGTCGTCGGTCTCGCCGTGCTCGTAACCGGCACGAGCGCCGCCGCCGGCCATCCAGACGCTGAAGCAACGGCCGTGGTGGTCGCGGCCATGGTTGGTTGCCGTGAGTGTGCCTTGCGAATAAATCGTGCGGCCAAACTCGCCGCCCCAGATCACCAGCGTGTCGTCGAGCATTCCGCGCTGCTTGAGGTCGGCCACGAGCGCGGCGGACGCCTGATCGGTGTCGCGGCACTGTTCGCGGATTTGGTTCGGCAAATCGGAGTGCTGGTCCCAATCGCGGTGAAACAGTTGAATGAACCGCACGCCCCGTTCCGCCATTCGGCGGGCAAGCAGGCAGTTGGCCGCATACGTCCCCGGCCTGCGGGCCGCTTCGCCGTAAAGCTCAAACGTGTGTTCCGGCTCGTCGGAGAAATTCATCAACTCCGGCACCGAGGTTTGCATTCGGTACGCCATTTCATATTGTTTGATCCGAGTCTCAATCTCGGGATCGTGCATCCGGTCGAAGTGGATCTCGTTGAGCGCCGCAAGACTATCGAGCATGCTCCGCCGCCGCTCGGGCGTGACGCCGGGCGGATTGCTCAGATAGAGAACCGCGTCCTTGCCCGCGCGAAAGCGCACGCCCTGGTGGTTCGAGGGCAAAAAACCGCTGCCCCACAAACGCGCGAACAGCGGTTGCATTGCCGCACGGTTGGCCTTGGAAACCAACACCACATACGCCGGCAGGTTCTGCGTTTCGCAACCCAGCCCATAGCTGAGCCAAGCGCCCATGCTCGGTTTGCCAAGCTGTTGCGAGCCGGTGTTGATGTACGTGATCGCCGGGTCGTGGTTGATGGCTTCGGTGTGAACGGTTTTGATGATCGTCAGTTCGTCAACAACTTTCGCGGTATGCGGCAACAGGTCACTGACCCATGTGCCCACCTGTCCGTGACGGGCGAACTGGAACATCGGCGCGACGACGGGAAAGCTCGATTGCCCGCTCGTCATGCCGGTAATGCGTTGGCCACCCCGAATGGAATCGGGCAGTTCCGTGCCGTGAAGCTGGCGCAATCGCGGGTGAAAATCGAACAAGTCGACGTGTGATGGCCCGCCCGACTGGAACAAGTAGATCACGCGTCTGGCGGTCGACGGAAAGTGGGGCAACGCGGACAAGCCACCGAAGCGCTGCGGTACGTGTGCGATTTCCGACGTAGCTCCCGACGCCCGTTGGCCACCAACGGCCGCCAGCGCCGCCGCGCCCAAGCACCCCGCCGTTTGTCCGAACAGGTAGCGGCGCGTCATCCGCGACTGCATTTGTCGCTCGAGCGAGTCTGGATCGAAGCCACTCATATTCAATGCTCCTCGACGTTTTCAACCTTTGTTGACCGTTTCGTCAAGATTCAGAATCACCAGCGCCACGTTCGTCCATGCCGCATGAGCCGCGGCATCGAGCGTCGAATCTCGCGGCGCTTCGCCGACGCTCAACAGCGCGTCTGCCGCTGCGGGATCGGCGCGAAACGCCGCCAATTGCTGTTCATACTCGGCCATCAGGATGCGCATTTCATTGTCGTTCGGTTCGCGCGCCGTGGCCAACTCGAACAATGTTCGCACCCGCTGCGGGGGATCGTCATCCGTTCCAAGCATGACGCGCTGGGCCAGGAACCGCGCCGCCTCGACGAACGTCGGATCGTTTAGCAGCACCAGCGCTTGCAGCGGCGTGTTCGTCCGCTCGCGGCGGACGATGCACGTCTCGCGGCTGGGGGCGTCGAGCGCCACCATGTTCGAGGGCGGAACGGAGCGCTTCCAAAACGTATACATCCCGCGGCGGTAAAGGTCGTTGCCGTGGTCCTGCACAAAGAGCTGCGCCGAGAACCGGTAGTTGTGCTTTTGATGAGCCAACTCGCCCCACAAATCGCCGGGTTGATAAGGATTCACGCTGGGGCCGCCGATCCGCGTGTCGAGCAGTCCACTGGTCGCAAGGGCGGAATCGCGCAGCAATTCCGCCGGCAGGCGGAATCGCGGACCCCGCGCGAGAAGCACATTCTCTCGATCGCGCTCGATGAGTTCCGGCGACGCGGCCGCCGATTGGCGATAGGTTTCGGACATCACCATCTGCCGCAGCAAATGCTTCACATCCCAGCCGCTTTCCAAAAACTCGACCGCGAGCCAGTCGAGCAACTCGGGATGACTTGGCCACTGGCCTTGCAAGCCAAAGTCTTCCGAAGTTTTCACCAGTCCCATGCCGAAGAACATCTGCCAAAGACGATTGACCGTCACCCGCGCGGTGAGCGGATGCTCCGGCGCGACCAACCATTGGGCAAGCGTCAACCGATTCGCCGGCGCACCCGCAGGCAACGGTGGCAACGCCGCCGGAGTGGCCGGCGTAACTTCCTCGCCTGGACTACTGTAGTGGCCGCGTTCGAAGAGGTGCGTCTTGCGCGGCTGCGATTGCTCGCGCATGACCATCGTTGTCACGACTTCATTATTAAGGGTCGCCAGCTCGGCCTGACGGCTGGCCAAGTCAAAGACAGCAGTTCGATACGCGAGTTCTTCCTCGACGTTCGCCCGAAAGAAGGTTTGCAGAACGGCGTTATGCTCCTTGGTCCGCTGATCCTCCGCAACCTTCAATATCTCCTGCACGCTCGGCGGCGGTGCGACACCAGAAACCGGATCAAATGCGAAAATGAATTGCCATTCCCACGCGTAGCCGACCAACTTCACCAGCAGTTGGTTTGCGCCGGCTTCCAAGGGCAACTCCAACGTCTGCTCGTGCGGATCGAGCGCCCTGGAGCCGTCGCGCTTCCAGAGCGGCTTCCCGTTCAGCCACGCCTCAATCGCGTCCGTCGCGCCGAGATGCACCTTGACGGTTCGCGGCGCGGACGCGGTCAGCGTGCGAATCAGGTATGTACCGGCGGCGTCTCCGCCACTGATGTCGTTCGCTTTGCCATCCACGAGTTGCGGCGCATGCTGCCAGGCGTGCCCACCGCCGTGATAGGTCACCTTGGCTTCAAAGTCGACCGGAAACTCAGCGTCAAGCGGCGTGGCAATCGCCTCTTCCGGGGTGGGGAACGAAATCGGCCCGAGGCGATGCCAGTCGCTGACCTGAACGGGATGAGGACGCGATTCCCAATCTGCCTCCCAGGCGTGCTGCCGAGACACCAAGCGCGGTTCAAGATCGGCCAGTTCTTTATTCAGCGCCGCAATTTCCGATTCCAGTCGGTCACGTGCTTCCGATTGCTCGGCGGTAGGCACTTCCATCGTCGGCTGAGCGTTGCCGCGATGCCCGTCGAGGCCCTGTTCATCGACGGTGTTAAAGAATGCAAACAGCTCGAAGAATTCCTTCTGGGAAATGGGATCGTATTTATGGTCGTGGCATCGGGCGCACCCCAGGGTAAGCCCCATCCACACGGTACCGGTCGTGCTGACGCGATCAATAACGTATTCGACGTGGTACTCCTCCGGTATCGCCCCGCCTTCGTAGTTCACGGGATGGTTGCGGTTAAATCCCGACGCCACCTGTTGCTCGCGCGTTGCGCGCGGCAACAGGTCGCCCGCCAGTTGCCAGATAGTGAACTGATCGAACGGCATGTTTTCGTTAAACGCCTGAATTGCCCAATCGCGCCACGGCCACATGTCGCGGTGCGAATCGATGTGGTAGCCATGCGTGTCGGCGTAGCGGGCGGCGTCCATCCACTCAAGGGCCAGCCGCTCGCCGAAGTGCGGCGAGGCCAAGAGTCGATCGACCACCCGCTCGTAGGCGTCGGTTCGCTCGTCGTTCAGAAACTCGCGAATCTCGGCGGGCGTCGGCGGCAGCCCCGTAAGGTCGAGCGACAGCCGCCGAATCAATGTTCGCCGATCGGCCTCCGGCGCGGGCTGCAATTCTTCCAACCGCAACCGCTCCCGAACAAACGCGTCGATTGGGTTGCCGGCGGAAGCGACTTCTGGAAGCTTCGGCCGCGTCGGCCGCACGAACGCCCAGTGAGGCTCGTATTCCGCCCCCTCGGCAATCCATCGCTGAAGCAGTTCGATCTCTTCCGGGCCAAGCTCCTTATGCGAATCGATCGGCGGCATCCGCAGCGATTCGTCGTCGCTTGTGATGCGGGCGACCAGTTCGCTCTCCGTCGCTATCCCCGGTACAATCGCATGGGTGCCCGATTCCAACTCGGCGATGGCCGATTCTTGCAGGTCGAGCCGCAGTCCTGCGCTGCGCCGATTCTCATCTTGACCGTGACACAAAAAGCAATTCTGCGACAGGATCGGGCGGATATCGCGGTTGAACCGCACCGGCTCGCCGCTGGTTCCAGCCGCCAGAGCGAGGGCCGCGGCCAACGCCATGCCCGCGCTCCCAATACGGGCCGACTGTCGCCGAAGGAATTGCTGCTCGGTCATCATGCGCCACCCGCGGTTACAGTTTTCGTCCGCCTTCCTATTGTAACCGTGACGTAGGCGTGATCCCAGGCTTCTCACGGGAGGCTGCCATTTTCCGCGGCGGGATTGCCGGAAATCGACGAATCGGGATAATTCCTAAGCGGGAGTTCGACCCTGTTTCTTCGGCGGCTGACGCCGGCCGGCTCGCAATCCTTTAGCCCCCCTACTGACATGCCGCGAAAAAGAACTTACGACGACGTAGCCCAATGCATCGGCGAGACACCGATGATCCGCATCAACCGCCTGGTACCCAAGGAGCACGCCACGGTCTTTGCCAAGTGCGAGTTCTTTCAACCGCTCAATAGCGTGAAGGACCGCATCGGGGCGGCCATGATCGAGGCCGGCGAACGCGACGGAAAAGTGAACGCCAAGACTCACATCGTCGAGCCAACCAGCGGCAATACCGGCATCGCGTTGGCCTTCGTTTGCGCGGCCAAAGGATACCGGCTCACGCTCACCATGCCCGAGTCGATGTCGCTCGAGCGACGGGCGCTGTTGCGGGCAATGGGGGCGGAGCTGGTGCTTACCCCCGCCTCCGAGGGGATGAAGGGCGCGATTGCCAAGGCCCAGGCCATCTTCGACGCCGAAGAGAACGCCTGGGTTCCGCAGCAGTTCGATAATCCCGCCAATCCCGCGATCCATGAAGCAACCACCGGCCCCGAGATTTGGGAAGACTCTGGCCACGATATCGATGCGATCGTGGTCGGCGTCGGCACCGGCGGTACCCTCACAGGCGCGACTCGATTCCTTCGCACGAAGAACCCAAACTTCAAAGCCATTGCCGTGGAACCGATCGACTCGCCCGTCATCTCCGGCGGTAAGCCGGGACCGCACAAGATTCAGGGTATCGGCGCTGGATTCATTCCTAAAAACCTCGACACTTCGCTCGTCGATGAAGTAGTCACCGTCAGCAATGAGGAGGCCTTTCAGTGGGCACGTCGGCTGGCGAAGGAAGAAGGGATCATGGCCGGCATCTCCAGCGGGGCAAACATGTGCGCCGCCGCGAAGGTCGCCGCCCGACCCGAATACAAGGGCAAGCGGATCGTCACCATCATGCCCAGCCTCGGCGAACGATATCTGTCAACGCCGCTGTTTGAAGGACTGACGGGGTGAGTGGAATGACGAATTCACGAATGACGAATGACGAATGGAGATTACTTCCTTGTCTTCCATTCGTCATTCGGGTTTCATCATTCGTCATTTATTGTGAGGCAAGCCGTGTCTAATTCGTCTCTCGCCGCGACCCGTCCGCGCTTGCCCGAATGGCTGCGGGTCGATTTGCCGGCCAATCGAGAACTGGCAATCTTCAATCGCACGCAGCACGCGGTGGACGGGAACGCGCTGCACACCGTTTGCGAGGAGGCCCGCTGCCCGAATATCCACGATTGCTGGAGCCGAGGAACCGCGACGTTCATGATCGCCGGGCAATCCTGCACGCGGGGTTGTCGGTTTTGCTCGGTCGAGACGATTAAAGCGCCGCCGCCGCCCGATCCGTTGGAGCCGGAGCATCTGGCAACGGCTGTCGAGCGGATGGGACTCGCGCACGTGGTGATTACCGTCGTCAACCGCGACGATCTATCCGATGGCGGCGCAAGCCATTACCGCCGCTGCGTCGATGAGGTGCATGATCGACTTCCGCACGTGACGATCGAACTTCTTTGCAGCGATCTGGCCGGCAACCTCGATGCGCTCGCCCAATTGCTCGATGGAGCGCCGCTGGCCGTCTTCGCGCACAACGCGGAGTGCGTGCGCCGCCTCGACCGCACTGTCCGCGATCCCCGGGCATCGTTCGATTTAAGCTTGCTCCTATTGCGCGAGGCGAAGCGCCTGCGCGGCGATCTATTCACCAAGAGCAGCTTGATGGTCGGGCTGGGCGAAACCGACGCGGAGATCAGCGTTGCACTGCGCGAGCTGCGCGCGGCGGGCGTCGATACGGTCACGCTCGGGCAATACCTCGCCCCCGGCCGCCCCGGCGAGCGGTTCCTGCCGGTCGCCCGCTACGTGCCGCCCGCACAATTCGATGTTTGGTCGGAGGAGGCGCGAGCGCTCGGCTTCCGCAGTGTGGCGGCGGGGCCGTTGGTTCGTAGCTCGTACCGGGCGGGAGAGCTGCTGGCTGAAGCACACAAAGGACTCCAAGAAGCGATTTGAACAGAAGGTCGCAAAGACCGCAAAGGGAATACAAGGAATTATCGGCTTCTTTGCGAGCTTTGCGACCTTCTGTTCAATACCCCAACTGTGAATTCGGAGACGAACCATGTGTTCCCATTTTGTTGCTG
This sequence comes from Pirellulales bacterium, assembly GCA_040901765.1. GTDB lineage: Bacteria > Planctomycetota > Planctomycetia > Pirellulales > Lacipirellulaceae > JBBDYG01. The sequence continues at coordinate 80,993 of JBBDYG010000040.1, read as the reverse complement.
TTATCCAGAGCACTTCCTTTATACAATAGGCGACATTCGGAGCCTAGCGAGGTTTGCAGGTACATCCAAATAAAAAATACCGGTTCAAGCGGAGTCCAATCAGCATGACCATTCTAGTCGCAGCGTTACTCATTTCTTGTGTCGCGTTCGCCGCCCCGCTCGTGGCGTCCGATGGTCCGTTGCATAATATCGACTTGCAGCCTCAGGCGAATCATCGACTGGACGACGATTTTCCACCTGGCAGTTATCCCGGGGACAATCTGTCCGAGTTGAATCACGGCGTCCACGACTTGGCGGGAATCTCGTTCCGCGTCGACGACCGCCTGATCGAAGTAGCCGGCAAGTTTGTTCCCGAACTACCGCAGCGCGTCGAGGGCATCCGCGTCGATCGGCACATCGAGAACGTCTATGTGCTACAGGGCGCTCGATGGGGCGCCTATGGCGGGCAGGGTAATTCACTTGGCCATTGGTTGCCCGACGGCACACCGATCGGTTACTACGAGATTAACTACGCCGACGCCGAGACGGTTTCGATCCCGATTGTCTACGGTTTCGACGTCCGCGACTGGTGGAGCATCTGGGACACCTCGAAGCCGACGGAACGAGGTAAAGTGGTGTGGACCGGTAACAACCCCCACTTAAGAACCCGATCTGAGGCGCAGCATACGGAAACGCCCCTTCGCCTTTATATGGAAGCGTGGAAAAACCCGCACCCCGAGTCGCTCGTTACCAGTATCAATCTAGTGTCATTGAATCAGACGGCCACTCCATTCTGTGTGGCGATTACGGTGGAGGAAGTTGCTCGGCCGCTTGGAAGGGACATCGGTAAGCTGACAGCGAGCATTGAGCAACTGCGAGACGACATTCAGCAGTTGAAAGCGACGATCGACGGCCGGCAGCAGCCGAAACGGCCATCCGCCGAAGAATTCTTCGACGATTTTGTCGGAAGCTATAGCCCGGCCTGGAGCGTACTGAATCACAACCCCTCCAACGTCTCGCTGACCAAGCGTCCTGGAATGCTTACTATTACCACCGAAGAAGGTGGAATCTGGAAGAGCTTCGATGCGACAAGGAACATCTTTGCCATCGACAATCCGATCGCGGACGACGGAGATTTCATTATGACGACCCGGCTGGTCGGGTTTGATCCGGAAGCTAATTATAACCAGGCGGGCCTGATCTGCCTTAACGACACGGATAACTACGTGAAGTGCGTGTTGCAATGGGATAGCAATCAAGGCGGACGGGCTGTGTGCAGCCTGCGGGAGACGGGAGGCGAAAGTATTAGTACCCACCATATCCGGCTCGACGAAGCGATGGACGAGGTGTGGCTGCGGATCATCAAACGCGGCAACCGCTACGTAGCCGCTGCCAGCGTTGATGGGCAACACTATTGGATAATTGGTGACCCGGTGTGGGAAGATGGCCGGATGGCCAAAATTGGGTTGATCGCCAAAAACGGCGCTCCGCGCTCGGCTCCCAAGTTGGATGCCTCGTTTGAATTCTTCGAAATCAAACCGTTGGATGATGCGGAGCGTCTGCTGTTCTTGCCACGAATTATTCCTCTCGCTGAGTCGGAATCGCGTTGAAGCGCGTGCAATGTGAAACAAAAGCGAAAATGAGTTCGGGGAATGTTTTGTGCCACTTCTACGAGCTTGGCGAGGCCATGCTTCCTGCACAGGAAACCCCGAGGTCAGGGGTGCGGGTTCGACAATGAGTAGAAATCTCGGCGCACTGGATATGGGTTGGATGCAGCTTGTTGGAATGGGCGGCATTCCGAGACTGCTGCGTTTTCTGGCAAATCCAAATGGGAATTCCCGATTTAACTGTCTTGGCTAAAGACTTCGAGAACCCTGTAAACCTGTTCGAAGCCCGCGAATTCACGGACGCGAGCGACGGCAAGCTCAACTATCGACTGCTCGTCCCGCAGAATTACGACCCGGTGAGAAAGTACCCTCTGGTCTTGTTCCTGCACGGGGCGGGCGAGCGCGGCGACGATAACGAACGGCAGCTCGTTCATGGAGCGGGCGACTTGGTGAAGCCCGATATGCGGAAGCGATATCCGGCGTTTGTTGTCGCGCCGCAGTGCCCCGAGGGCAAAAAGTGGGTGGAAGTTCCTTGGGAAGCTGCCAGCCACTCGCTGCCCGAACAGGCAAGTGAACCACTCACGCAGGTGCTCAAACTACTCGACGATTTGCCGCAAGAGTTTTCGATCGACGCGGATCGCTTGTATGTAACAGGCCTGTCGATGGGCGGATACGGCACGTGGGATTTGCTCGCACGCCAGCCGGAACTTATCGCGGCGGCAATCCCGATTTGCGGCGGCGGCGATCCCGAACAAGTGGTTCGCTTTAAGGATATTCCGCTCTGGGCCTTTCATGGCGATCAAGATGAAGCGGTGAAAGTCGAACGTTCGCGCGAAATGATTACTGCACTTCAAGCCGCTGGGGGCCAGCCCATCTATACTGAATACGAAGGTGTCGGGCATAATTCATGGGCCGATACCTATGCCAACCGCGCCGTTTGGGATTGGCTGTTCGCGCAGCGGCGGCAACGGCTCAAATGACTACGCACACTTTCCGTTGGAGGGATCTCCCAATGCTTCTTCGTCGCGTAACCTCAATCGCCGTGTTCACCGTTTGTGCAATTCTTGTTTGCCCGGTTCGCGCCCACGGCCCCGACAGCGATCACCCGCACGGCGACGCGGTCGCAAACCCCAGCCTGCCCGCGGCACTCATCCTGCCGAATTACGAGGGCCCCAAACCCTGGTCCGATAAACCGGTGCTGAACGATCCCGCTCGATTTCAAATTGCCATCATGAGCGACAACACCGGCGGCCATCGGCCCGGTATTTGGATGGACGCCGTCCGGAAGCTTAACATGCTGCGGCCGGAGTTCGTCGTGTCCGTCGGCGATTTAATTGAAGGCTATTCCGAGGACCGCGCCGAAATTGAGGTCCAGTGGAAGGAATTCACCGGTTTCATCGACCAGATGGAGATGCGGTTTTTCTTTGTGACGGGAAACCACGACGTGACCAATCCGCTGATGCATGAGATTTGGCGGGAAAAATTTGGTCGCGAGTGGTACTCCTTCGATTACAAAGGCGTTCACTTCGTGTGCCTTTGCAGCGAAGACCCGAAGGACCGCATCGGCGACGCGCAGCTTAACTGGCTGGAGCAGGATCTGGCGGAGCATGCCGACGCCCGCTGGACGCTCGCCTTTCTCCATAAGCCGTTGTGGATCTACGCCGAGCAAGAGATGGCCGCCGGCAACGGCGACCCGACGAATTGGAAGCAGGTCGAGCGACTGCTGGCGGACCGTCCACATACGGTGTTCGCCGGCCACGTGCATCGGTACGTCGCTTATGAGCGCAATGGGCAGAACTACTACTCGCTGGCCACTACTGGCGGCGGCTCGCGACTTCGCGGCAACGAGTACGGCGAGTTTGACCACGTGACTTGGCTCACCATGGAACCTGACGGCCCGCACCTGGCAAACTTGCGACTCGACGGAATCCTGCCGCCCGACGTCGTTACCGAGAGCTCGATCGAGCGGTTCGGCAAATTTCTCGAAGGAACCGTCGTCGAAGTTGCACCGATCCTGATCGACAACGACAGCGGATTCGGCGAGGGCGAGGTGCATGTCCGGCTGAGAAACCAATTCGACGAGCCCGTGACGCTGACCGGTTCCATCGACGGATTGCCGCTTCGCGGTCTGACCGTCGATCCGGCCGAAATCGCGCTGGCCGCCGATCCTGGCAAGACGACCGAGCAATCGATTCGCGTCCGCTTCGAAAAGCCAATCGAGTTTCCGAGCCTCGCTCAAACCACGCTTACGGCGAAGATCGCCACGACGGGCGAATCTCCATTGCGGGCTGAGCGGCTGGCGCCCGTGGTGATCGATCGACGGTTTATCTGCCCGCAGATTGCCAAGATTCCTGACGTTGACGGTCGCATTGGTGACCTGCCGGGGCTGATGATTCGCTTTCCCGATCGTCCGTCGGTATTCGGCAACGCCGCGACCTGGACCGGCCCAAATGATTCAACCGCCGAGTTTTCGACTGCTTGCGATGAAAGTCATCTGTACGTTGCCGTTCGCGTTACGGACGAGAACGTGCTAGTCGGCGACGATCGGGTGGAGCTCCTCATCGATCCGCGACCCGTTGATGTGCGGCGCGCGGAAAGCCGGCTAGAGGAAGGCACCCTGTCGATCGTTGCGAGCGCGCCCGATGGCGCCGAAACGCCAGTCGATGTCGTCCTTCGCGACATGGAAAGCGGCGAGCAGGATGCGACGGCGATCACCGCGGTCGGGAGCAAGACCGACTCCGGCTACGACCTCGAGCTTGCAATTCCACTCGACGTAATTCAAACGGCGCAGGGCGACGACTGGCACAGCGTGCAAATGAACGTGGTCGTTCACGACGCCGACGAGAAAGAACAGCCGCCCGCGCAAGTTCCTTGGCGAGGCGGCAAGACCGTCTACGAGAATAATGTCGGTTTCGGGTACATCGTGCGCGAGAAGTGAACGAGTTGGCCGCGGGAATTCACAGGGAAACCGCGGCGTCGTTTGGCGGCCGAGGCGGGACGTTTGCCCGGCAAAGGGCTTGGGTTGTGGCCGCGATCACCGCTGCGAGGCGGTTGGCTGGGGCTGGCCGGGACCGTTTTCTCTGCGGCGAATTGGGTTGTAACGGCGGAATTTGAGGCCGACGGTCTCCGACTGCCAAATTCTTCGTCTCTCTGGATGGTAAGCTGGCACGACATCTGCTAAGCTACCCGCAGCCACCACTCGGTGGAGAGAATTGAGTTCCCTTTTGTGAGGTAAGGAAATGGGTAGGAAGTTGTACGTCGGTAACCTGAGTTACAACGTTACCGACAGTGATCTGGCGAGCATGTTTGAAGCCCATGGGACGGTCGAATCGGCTCAAGTCATCATGGACCGTGACACGGGCCGCTCGAAGGGCTTCGGCTTCGTCGAGATGAAGACGGACCAAGAGGCCCAGGCGGCGGCTTCGGCGCTGAACGGTCAGGAAATCGAAGGACGCGCGCTCACTGTCAACGAAGCCCGGCCAAAGACCGAAGGTGGCCGAGGCGGTGGTGGAGGTGGCGGCGGCGGTGGCGGTGGTCGCGGCGGCTACGGTGGTGGTCGCGGCGGTGGTGGCGGCGGTGGTGGTGGCGGTCGCCGCTATTAAACGCCCCTTTGTGACGAACTAAAAAACCAAGTGCAGCGGCGGCTCTCGACGAACGCACGCAGGCTCCGGCCTCCCGGGTTCATCTTGGCCGCCGCTTTCGCGCGCCAAGCGGTCACCATCCCAACACTTCTAGCCGAAGTGTAGTTGAACTCGCAAGAGTTCATTACCGTTGATTCTCGAGATGCGGTCTTCCGAAGTCTTGCGACTTCGGCTAAGTCGAGCGTCGCACGAAGGTAATCTGTCGTCCCGTCCGCTCCAAAATCAATTGGCGGCTATCCAGTTCGATCAGCTTGCCGAGCGACAGCGTTTGTTCGTCGGGACCACTCAGCTTCAATTCATTGTCTTCCAAGCTGGCGCGGCGTTTGATGGTCGATCGCTTGCCGTCAGCGGCGGGAACGGTCAGTTCTGCCCAGCCGCGGTCGTCGAATTGCAACTCTACCGTGGTAAGTTCACCGTCGCCGTAGCGCGACACTGCGCTCCACGTGCCCACCAGACCGGCAAGCGCCGGGTCGATGTTGGCTTCTTCCTCGGGGGCGGCCGGATCTGTGTCTGTCGCTGCGGCCGCTGACTCCGGCTCCACGCGAGGTTTTGCAGTAACCAGGGAAATCCGTGCCGATGGTGCGGCCGATAGTCCCGCTGGAGCCGCTAGTGGCGCCGAATTCAGTGGCGTGATTCGCACTTGCGCGATGGGAGGTGCGGTCGGTGTCGCAGGGGACGCAGCCGGCAATCCAGGTGCCGCAAATTGGTCCACGGACGGGAAGAATGGCGCTTCGGCGAATGGCGAATCGGAGCTAGCCGAGCCGATACCCTGCTGGCCTCCGGCGTTGCCGTTACACGCCTGTTCACCGAAAGCGGTCAGGCCAAAGGATGCCACAATTGCAATCACGGCATAAAAAGTGGCGGTCTTCATGGCAATCTCCTTTTGCGTCAACTTCTCGGTTAGGTGTTCGAGACGCCCCCTAGGAGCGTCGGTTTCAATCTAATACGGGCTGGACTGCTGGGTGTTACTAGAACATGCACCGTCGCTAGAACTGGCTCATTTGGTATTCAACGTATTGCAGATACCGATCCACATCCGTGCGTTTTTCCTCGGGCAATGACTCACGGTGGCGCACAAGCTGATTACGTAACGTTGAGAACCGTGCCTTCGCCAACGGGTAGTGCCCGCGAACGAGGGCCGACTCCGCGAACTGCAACCGCTGGAGGCGGTCTCCGGCAGCATCCCCCAGGGTCAGCGATTCTTCTACAAGCGTCTCAAACCCAGGAATTTCCTGGACCGCTGCCGCCGGTTCGAAGTCCGGCATTGCCAGGAAGGCCGCTCCGCCCAGAACGCAGAAGCCGATAACCGCAAGCTGCACAAGCGTCTTAGACGATTTCTTCCCGGCCGCTTCTTCCCCTGCTGCATCCGCCGACGCGGTTTGCGGTTCGGCGTCAAACTCATCGTCGCGGCGCAAATCGGAGGGGCGTGGGCAGGGGCGGGGATCGCCGTCGATTTGCAGCACCAGCCGCAAGTCGCCCGGCAACTGCATAGTCTGGCCGGCTGACAATTCTCCCAAACCGCCGGGAGGAACGGTTGCCCCACCAACAGCGACGGGCGTCGCGCCGCGATTGTACGCGCGATACCGCCCATCGCGAAACTCTACGGTCAGAGCGTGCGGCGCAAGCTCCGCGGACGGCAGGCAGATCTCGCACTGCGGATCGCTACCCACCCGCAACACGGGCTTGTCGACCCAATACGATGTTCCCGCGGAAATACCCGATTCAATGCGAATACTGGCGGACATGGTTGTGGTCCTTGTTGGTTGGGTGAGTAGGTGAGTGGTGAGTAAGTGAGTGGTCCGACACCTACTCACCTACTCACCTACTCACCTACTCACCTACTCACCTACTCACCTACTCACTCTTCACTCTTCACTCAAAACAATGCAATTACAGCGGGTAGCACGATCGGGGCGATTACCACCAGCAGGCAGGCGATCATCACCACCATGCCGGGGAATACGATGTTCACCTGCGCTTCGGCGGCTGCTTTCTCGCCGCGCTGCGAGCGCTTGATTCGCATCTGCTCCGCCTGGTCGCGGAGAATGGCGCTCAACGGCGTGCCAAGCTCTTCGCCCTTATTGATGGCGAACACCAACTCGTTGATGTCCGGGTCTTGCAGTCGATCTTGCAGGGCCAGCAACGCCTCTTTACGAGGGCGGCCAAGCGAAATCTGCCGCAGCACTTCCGCCATTTCCTCGGTCAGCGGATGGTTGCCCCCATTTTCCAAAACAGCCGTTTGTAAGCACTCTTGAAATCCCCCGCCCGCTTCCATCATCAGGGCAATCAAGTCCACCGCAAATGGTAAACGAACGCGAACGCGGGTTAGACGGCGCTTTGCGCGGTCGCGGACCATCTTCGGCATCAGCATGGCATAGCCGCCGATCACGACGATGCCGATGACCATTGACGACCGCGCCCATCCCGCGGAAAATAACATGAGAAACAGCATGGTGCCCACGCAAACGGCCTCCAGCGATTTTGTCGCCAGGAATTCTTCGGGCCGCCACGGGAGCTTCTCGCGGCTGGCCGTTAGATTCTTCTGCAGCATGTCGAGCAACTTGCGTTGGCGAGACCCGAGAAAAGTCGCCATCTCATCGACCATCGGCTCGAACCAGCGATAGATGAAGTTGCGTGCCCGCAGTTCTTCTCGGCGTTGCAATTCGAACAGATGGGTGTCGCCTTCCCGCTGACGGGGAGACGTCAAAACCGTGAGAAGCTGCCACATGAATAGCGCCACAGCCAGCGCCGCGACGGCCGACGCCAGCAGGTGGCCGCTCGTCTGAAACATCGAGTTGTTAAGTAGGATGGCCATGATTCGTTGGTTTGAAAGTAGGCAGTATTCAGTAGGAAAGATTGTTTCCGGCGGAGTATTCACTGCACTCTGCCTGCTGCCCTCTGCCCTCTCTTCCTAGCTAGACCTCGATTGCCAAGATTCGTTGACTCCAGCGGAAGCTGAAGTAGGAAAGTCCGATCACCACCAGCAGCACGACTTGACCTAGCAGCGATTGAAACACGCTGGCCGTTCCCTCGGGGTTCATCAGGTACGACATTCCCAGGAACACCATCGGAAAACCCGTCAAAATGTAGACGACCTTCTGGCCGCTGGCGGTATCGACTTCGAGCTTGCGTTCGATGCGTTGCGTTTCTTGCAGGCTATGGCTGATGCGTTCCAAGGCCTCGGTGATTCGCCCGCCCCGTTCCAAGCTAACAAGCACGGCGGAGGCGAAGATCGTGAAACTATCGACCATCAGCCGCTCCTTCGTGGCGCGCAGCGCCTCGGGTAGCGGCCGGCCATGTTTGTATTCGCGGACGATGCGCTGCAGCTCCGCGGCCAGCGGCTGGGGCGTTTCATCGCTGATCGTTTCGAGGCCTTGCGCGAGCGACAAGCCGGCCCGGCAGGTGTTGGCCAGGGCGATCGTCGCCGCGACCATCTGGTCGCGCAAGAGTGCCCGGCGCCGTCGAATCATCAGTTGCAGAATAATACGGGGGGAGACATAGACAATGTAAACGGCGGCCAGCGCCACCGGCGGCATTCCCAAAACGAACGCGACTCCAACAAACGCCCCGACCAGCGAAAGGCCCCAAATTCTCAAATAACCCGACAGCTTGCTCTGATCGAGCGACAGCGAGTCGAGCATCGGCATGATGTCGGCGACATACCGCCGAGTCACCGAGTCCCACACGTGCCCTCCCGACCCGAAGGCGAGCAGAACCGCGGTGAAGACGAGAACAGAACTAAAGAGAATGGCGATCATGCCCCTTGTACGGGGCGGTCGGCAGGGTGTTACGGGGGGATGCAGGCGGGATGGGGGGCTGGGGGCTGGGGAGTTTGTGCCAACTTCTTGCCACGCTACGCACACGTTGCTGGCAAAACAGAAAAGCCTCTTCGTTTTGCGCAGCGGGGCGGTGAGTTGGGCTGGCGTGGTCTCGGCGGCCAGGAAATCAGCTTTGCCACCTGTTTGGCGGAAAGGGCTGTTTTTATAGAGGATTGCCACAATGCCACCTGCCGGGGGGGTGGCAATGCTGGTGGCAGAGCTGGGAGCGCGGGGATTTGGCGAGTTGCGTTTTTGACCAGAAAGTCGCCTGGTCGCGCGGAGACCAATTCGCGTTTTTCTCGAGGATTTCTCCATCCGGCCACGCTGTGCGCGCTGCTAAGTTGGCTGGAGTGAGTGACAATATTCGGGTGTGCGCACCGGCGCGGGCGGCGTAGGTCAGGCTGTGCCTGACGATCGTGTGGAAACTCACTTCGTCAGGCACAGCCTGACCTACGGGGGTGGTCCATAGTCGTCGGGTAGGCCGCTAACGATTTTGACCGTTTCGACGCTCACGCGGACGACCTGGCCGACGAGGCGGACGATGCATTCTTCGTCGTCGGGGTTGTTGGGGTCGCTTTCGATGCCGCTGCGTTTGTCGGTGCTTTTCTGGAATTGGTCGATGACCCAATCGAGGGCGCTGCGGTTGCCGAGGCGGTAGTTGAAGACTTGGGGCGGGATTTTGGCGCCACGTGTTGCAAGGCGCTTGGCATCAGATGGTGCTCGCGGCAATGCTGGAGCTAGCGCTCAGTCGCAAACTACCGCCATGTCGCGGACACGTCAAACTCAACAAGTTCCTTCTTAGAGTTCCGTTTTCGAACAGCACGAATCGCGACGTCAGAAAAGCCAAGTCGTTTCAAACTCTCGGCGTAGAACTGCTCAACCGGGACAAGCACACCGTAAAATGTTGAATTACCGACAATGTAATGCACTCGTGCGCTCGGGGTTAGCACGTCCGGCAGTGATGCTAGATGCTCATAAATATCGTGAAAGTACTTCCGCACATAAGTTGCAAGTAGGCGCCCATTCGCGTTTGAGCGATCTGCGATACTATCCAAAACGCTTGCAAGCGCTTTCGAAATGGCCATTTCATCATTCGGAATCCAATCCACCAGACGACTTGTCGCAACGCCCCATGTTCCTCCGATTGCAGTCCAGTCCAACTCTCCCGCGTCCCGTCCATTCTGCAAATACCCGAGCCAATACATATATGGCCGCAACTCACGAATATAAGACATGCGATTCGCGTAGGGCGGCGACGTGATTACTTGATTGACAGGTGAATCGAGAACTTCAGAAAGATTCCGTGCATCGGCTTGAAGCACTTCGGTCGTCCCTGTGGGATTCACTTGCGCCCCATGTAAAATGAAATCGAGGTCGTCTCGAAACTGGCTCGAAAAGTCGAACGCAAAATCAAGTCGCTTTTGCGAATCCTTCTTAAACGACATTGATTGATGATTGAACGCAGCGTTTGAGATGGCAATCAGTGAACGGCAAAACGCTACGAGTAGCAGTGTATGTGGCGCCGTTTCTCGTTTGGCCGTCACGTCAATCGCGGCGCGCAACGAACACAGAAAGGTGAGCGCTTCGGTGGACCACCACCGCTGGATATTATGTATTTCGGGAATCGCAACGGGGCTAACGTCCGTGCGGGCGACCAAATCCAACGCTGCATTGCCGGCCTCTCTGGTGCTTTCTATTTGACCGATAGAGTAGTGAGATGTTTTCGCCCGTCCGAACCACACGAGAAAAGGGTTGATCTCAGTCGTTACGCCATGATGTCCATGGTGGGCGGCGCAGAGAGCCGTTGTGGCCGTGCCGCAGAATGGATCTAAAATCCTCATCTGACGATCGCAGCTCATGATTAGCTCTTCGACGATCCTCACGGAATACGCGGGTGTAAGCCTCAGCCAACCATGGCGGCCTGTTTTGAGGTTAAACTTATGCGTGTACTCCGCCCGTTGACGAAGGATCGTCTTTGGCGTCGTGTTCATGTCGTCTCCGGGGCGAGCAAAGCTTTAAGCACCGCGTCGATTTCATTCTTTAGTTTCTTGGTGTTTCGCTGAAAGAATGCCGCGAGATCGTATCCGACCACCTCGCGCATAAAATCGTAAGTAGAGGTCAACGGGTCACCCTCGCCAACAATGCCCGTGACGATAGCCCACTTTGCAACTCTGTATCGGAGCAAGATGTCGCCGTCAATCTGCGCAGAAAGAATTGCGGCGCACGGCAGGTACGCCTTCGTATACGCGCTTGCCGCATTTGCGATGTCGGCATTTTGACGCTTTGAGTCTTTGCTCTTATAACCTTGCCGGACTTCAAAGACCGTGCCGTTAAGTGTCTTGAAGATTCTACGGTCGACGCCAATCGTCTCTGCGCTTTTCTTCATCCAATCATGAAACACGGCACGTTTTGCACGATCGCCGATCTTATCGAGCGGAACACGACCATCGAGAGAAAGCGTTCGTGTCTTGCCCGAATCGAGCGCGATATCGTAGGACCAAACAACGTCTTCGTCGCTTAGTTCGAATGAGTCCTTTAGAATCGTGCGGAACAGCCTTTCGCAGCCAATACCAATTTGCCGGTAAACGCTAGTCATACCGCCTGCAGCCTTATGGGCGGCATACATCAGCGGATTGTCGAGACCGAACCAGCTATAGAACGGATCGGCTTGATAAACAGATTGGAACTGCGAGAGCGATAATCCGCCCCCCTTAGCTCCCTGTCCAAACTTAGGCCGGTAATGTGCGCAAACCTGAATCGGCTGTACGACGATGGCGAGATAGCGATCCTCTGAGTCACCTCCGCTTGCCGACGCCATGATGGTACTCTCGAAGGTGTGCCTTGCTCGACCGTTTCTGACAAGGACATTTGTTCCTAAGAGTCATTGCAAACAGCGGTGGCAGCTTGGCTTCACCGCTCCATTGACAACGGTTAGCGTACCAAATGATTACGTTCACGGCCATTGCCCCCGCTAAGTCAGAGCTTAACCAGCCGTCGCTTTGTGGTCATCCAATCGAAAATGGTGTTGGAGAGAGGGTAGCCTTGCGCGATCTTCTTGCGGATTTCTACGTCGAGCTTGTCGCTGGAATCTTTGGCTTCCCAGTAGCCGCGGTGGAGGTTGAACTCGTCGCGGAGGGTGCCGTCGGGGCGGACGTTCTTGCCGCGGATTTTGGTGGCGAGTTGGGGGACGAGATGCCAGTCGGCTTTCTTGCAGGTGGCGGCGAGCAGCGTTTGGAAAGCGGTGCTGGTCGCGCCTTCGTGGGCGACTTCGTGCGTGGCATAGCCGGCCAGCTCTTCGTAGTAGCGCTTGATTTCCTTATGGCTCGGCTTGAATTGGTGCGTGAAAGGCATATCTGGCCGCCGGTGCTGCGAGAAGTGAGAGTCCGTTCTGGGTGCGATGATAGCAGGATCGGGGCGGGTCGCCAATTCTGCGAGACGATTGTCGCCTGCGTGACGGGTGCCACTGGCTCCGCCAGTGAATTCGCACTGGCACAGCCAGTGGCACCCGCGCGCGCCATCGGCTAAATGGCTGCCAAGCCTCCGGCTTGGAGTGGCGACACGTGAAAACGATGAGGGGTGGTTGAGGGCGCGGGTGCCAGCCGAAGACTCCAGGCACCATGGGAACACCCAAGAATCCAAGCCTTTACCACCTACGTATTTGACGCCCCTGCTTGCCATTCACGGCGGTCTCGGGCATGATGGGCAAGGGAATGGTGCTCGTTTGTTGGGATTCTCTTTTTGGACGATGCACCAAAGTGCGTTCGAGCAAAGTTTTCCGTTCATTGATAAACTCCGATCGCCCGGCAACTCTGGTTTGATTCCTTCTTTGAAAGTGTGGAGAAAAGCTAATGTCTTGGAAAAACGTTGTCTGCGTCGCACTGTGCGCGATGTTCGCCAGTCCCGCACTGGCTGTGCCTACACTTCAGATTACTAATGTTGGTCTTGATTCCAACGGTAACTGGATTTGGATCGTGGGGGTTACGCCCGACACGGCTTTCTTTCAGAACAATCCACCCAACGGGACCGGCGGCTCCATCGCCGTGGAGCTGGGCTTCACTGCGAGCGGCAAGCCGGCCGGCACCAACTTTGTGAATGACACGCCGGCTGTCATCACCGCTAATATCGATAATCTGAATCCCGGCAGCGTGATTTTTGGTTGGGAAACTCTCACCGATCTTAACCCTGGCCCGCTGGAGAACCTTAGGCCTGTCGGTCTGCAAGCAAGCCAAGCCAACGACCAGATCTACGCCGCCTTGGGCACCACTTACTTCTTGAGTGGCGGCAGCAAGCCGATTTTGACAGTCACCACGAAGGGTCCGTCGACTACGACCGGCCTGACCTCCACACTCGCGCTGAGCGGCCAGAGCCTCATCGCCCAGAACGACCCAAACTCAACCAACGACACTTTCGACTTCGCCCCCGGCAATGCCAACCGGACCGTGAAGGCGGGTGACGCCGATCTCAGTGGAGTTACCGACTTCACTGACTTTCAGATTCAGCAGGTGAATTTCCATCAACCTGGCCAGAACTGGACGACTGGTGATTTCGACGGCAGCGGTACCACTGACATTTCCGACTTTGAGATTCTTGAGGAAAACTTCAATCAGGCGGGTGGCTCGAACAACTCGCTGAACGCGGTTCCCACCGTATCGGCCGCCGGTGCCTCGATGTTCGTCGCCGGGTTGGATAACTCCTCCTCGGTCGAAAAAGCTTTCTCAGCCGCCGGCGACTCGAACGTCCTCGGCGAGTTGGCTGACTCCACGTCATCCGCGATTGTGACGACAACTTTGAAAATCCGTCCGGATGGCACTTTTTCGGTAACGCTCCAGGGCGATCCGACTCCCGACAGCGCCGGTATCGCGTCTTACCAGTTCACGCTGGGTAATGTCACAACGCTGTCGCACGTGGCGCCTGGTTCAGACGGCGCGTCGAATGCAGCCGCAGAGGTGGGCGACGCTGGTTTCACGTTGTTCCGCTCACCGAATGATGTGAACAACGCGCCGGGAAATCCCATCACCGTTACTGGCAGCCAGGACACAGCTACTCCCACGCCCCATTTGATTCACGGCTTCGGTCTAGAAAACAGCAGCTTCGCGGAGGAGGGCATCACCGCGGGAGCGCCGACGACGCAAGCCGATTGGGGATCCCCGCTCTTGGTCGCCACGGGAACATGGTCGGATGTGGCAAATGCGCTACCCGTGCTGACTGCGGGCAGCGTTGTCGTGTTCAATTCGCAGTCCGGCGCCGGCGCGGCGCTGGCGCAATCGAACCTGGTCACAGTGTTTGTTCCGGAACCGAGCGCGTTCGCTCTGGTTGGATTGGCGCTGGTTGGCATGGCGGGCCTCGCCCGCCGCCGCAGCGAGTCGTAGGTCAGGCTGTGCCTGACAATCGACTTGACGCGAGTCAGGCACAGCCTGACCTACGCGGCAACTGCCTGGTCCGCGTAGAACGTCTTCAGGTTCAGCATGCCCGACGAGATCAAGTCTCCGATGAAGGAGGGCAGCCGGCCGGTTGGTTCTAGTTGCGCGCCGGCGGCTTCGGGGTCGTCGAGCAGGAACAGGTCGCGCATTTCAACTGCCGCTAGGATTTCCGGTAGCCGCCATCAGCCGTGGTGGTGTACACTGTCAATAGTGACGCTTGTGAAGTCGCCGCGGATTTCGTGGAGCAATGACAATGGACGCGCGTGAGCTAAACGAGTTGCTGCCCCTCAACGGTGAACCTCTCCCGTTCCGATTGGAAGAAGGGGGCGTCGTGCGCATTGGCAGCAGTCGCATCACGCTCGATCTGATTGTCGAGCAGTATGAAAATGGCTTGTCGCCCGAGGACATGGTCCAAGCCTACGACACGTTGGTGCTGGCGGACGTCCACTTGGCGGTCGCCTACTACCTTCGGCACCTCACCGATGTAACGGCGTATCTAATGCGGAGAAAAGAGGAAGCCGCCGCCCTACGGGCGCAAATTGAATCTGAAAGGCCTCCGATTTCACGCGATGAGTTAATCGCTCGACGCGCGGCCAGGGAAGCGGCCCATGCTCCGATTGGCAAGTGACGCCGATGTTCACGGCGCGATGATCCGCGGCCTGCGGCGTCGTCTACCGGAATTAAATGGTGCGTTCTCAAGACGCCTTGCCGGACGGAACGCCAGACCACGAAGTTTTGGTCTGGGCCGCGGCAGAGTCCCGCGTGTTAATCACCAACGACCGGAATACGATGGTCGGATTTGCCGATGATCGCGTCGCCGCAGGCGAGCCGATGCCAAGCTTGATCGTCACGACAAATGAACAATCGATCGGCGCAACGATCAACGACATTGCCATGATTGCGGAGTGTATGTCGGATCAAGATCTTCGAGACAAAATGGTAGTTTTTTTGCCACTTCGCGCATAAGGCGTGACCTTGGTGTTCGGCCACGTTAATGCAGAGCCGTAGGTCAGGCTGCGTCTGACGATTCAAATTAGCTCACGAACAACTCAGGCTCCGCGATGTCCATCGTCAAGTTGAGGTCTAGCGGCCGTCAGGCACAGCCTGACCTACGCCGCAACTGCCTGGTCCGCGTAGAACGTCTTCAGGTTGAGCATGCCGGAGGAGATCAAGTCTCCGATGAACGACGGCAGCCGGCCGGTTGGTTCGAGCTGGGCGCCGGCGGCTTCGGGGTCGTCGAGCAGGAACAGGTCGCGCATTTCCAGCTTGCCGGTCGAGGGGTTGATGCCGGTGATTTCGGTGATCTGGCTGACGCAACGCCGGCCGTCGCGAAGTCGCTTGAGTTGCACGACCACGTCCACGGCTGAAGCGATTTGCTGCCGGATCGATTCGACCGGCAGATCGGCGGCCATTTGTACCAGCACTTCGAGACGGAGGATCACGTCGTTCGAATTGTTGGCGTGAATCGTGGTTAGCGAGCCGTCGTGGCCGGTGTTCATCGCTTGCAGCATGTCGAGCGCCTCGGGGCCGCGGCATTCGCCGACGACGATTCGGTCGGGCCGCATGCGCAGCGCGTTCTTTACCAGATCGCGAATCGTGTACTCGCCGGCGCCTTCGATGTTGGCGCTCTTGGTTTCGAGTCGCACGACGTGTTCCTTCGCAAGCTGTAGTTCCGCCGTGTCTTCGACGGTTACGATCCGTTCCTTATCGGGAATGAAATCGCTAAGGCAGTTGAGCAGCGTCGTTTTGCCGGTGCCCGTGCCGCCGGAAATGAGGATATTCTTGCGACCCAGAACCGCCGCCCGCAGGAACTCGGCCGCGGTGCGGGTCATGGCCCCTTTGGCGATCAGGTCGTCAACGATCATCTTCCGCTCGGGGAATTTGCGAATCGTGAGCGTCGGCCCGCTGACGGCCAGCGGCGCGATCACGGCGTTCACGCGGCTGCCATCAGCCAGGCGGGCGTCCACCAGCGGCTGCGAGCGGTCGATGCGGCGGCCGACGTTGGCAACGATCCGCTGAATGATCGACTCGATCACGGCGTCGGATATGAACCGGCGGCCAGAATTCTGCAGGTTTCCCCGGCGCTCGATGTAGATGTGATTGCGGTCGACGACCATGATCTCCGACACGCTCGGCAGGCGCAGCAGGTCTTCGAGCGGCCCATAGCCAAACACGATGTCTTTGAGTTCTTTCTTGAGATGACGCAGCGCGAGGTAGGTTTTGAAACCTTCGTGAATGCGGTCGCCGATCGATTCCCACGCGGGCCAGAACTTTTGTTCAACAGCATCCACGCGCTCGGTGACGCCGCTCTCCTTGTTTGGAAGAATCAGTTTCTCGACATACGCCGCAGTCGAATCGACTTCGGTTTCCCGCTCGGGCACTGCCGAAACGAGCCGGCTCCAGTGCCGATCGGTGTAGAGGCCGGTATCGTTGCGCTTGGTTGGTTCGGAGGTCAGATTCGCCAGCAGCCGGTCTCGGAGGCCGTAGCCTGCGATGTGAGCTAGGAGAGGCGAGTTATTGCTGGTTAATTCCTCGCGGGTGCGGGCGATGTTGTCGAGCGTTCGCTCGAGTCGCAGCAAGTACTCGTCGTCGCCCGACAGCGCGGCGGCCGCGTCGCCCGACAGGTCCATCCGCCGCAGGAGTTCGATATGAATGTCGCGAATGAGGGCTGACATCCGCTCGTCGAGCAGCAGTCGCTGATGTTCCCGCGTGGTTTCCGCGGCCTTGGGCAGGTCGAGCGTGAGCGTGAAGGGAAACAGCGAGATGGTCTGGCTGGTGCGGATATCGCACCGCTCGCCGCCAAAGAGCTTCTGTTCGCCGATCGTGACGCCGTTCATGCCCAGGGCGACAAGCTCCCAGCCGGTGTTGCGGCGATAGAGGACCGCCGCTTCGTCGGCGATGCACGGGCTGTCGAGAACGATTTCATTGGTTGTCGATCGTCCGATGCGGATGCGGTCTCCCTGGACCTCGACCACGTGGCGCTCGGAATCGATGATGTTGTTGTACCAGATTTTCATGGGAGTTGGTGAGTGAGTGGTGAGTAGGTGAGTGGTAAGCGGCCGAATCCCGACTTTGTGTTCTGGCTGATAGCCGTTAGCCGACAGCCTTTAATTACAGTGCGTCACTTACCGGAATCACAAACCGAATGACTTCGCCCGCTAACAGGACGCGGGGAACACTTTCGATTCCGTCGAGGGACACGGTTTGATAAACGACGTTTGCTTCCTTGGCGATCTCGGGGGACTGTTGGTCCGCAGGCAGAATCTGGACGGCCACGATCTTCGCCGACTTCTGGCTGTTGCGAGACTCTCGGTTCGGGTCGACGATTTCGAGCAATCGCCGAGTCCGCTCGTCGAAGTCCGCGCTGACGGCGATGGTTATGTTGTTGCCGCTCCCACTGAGTTGACCTTCGTCTTCCGTGTTTTCCGGCTGCTTGAAGCGCTCTCCGACGCTGATCAACTTGAACGGGCCGAGAACTTCAAACTTGGCCGCGTCGCGGGGAGCTTGCACGTCGCGTTGAAAGAACACGTCGCCGGCAACATAGTGGCGTGAAGTCATTTGGCCGAGCAGAATCGCTCGATTTCCGTAAGGCACGAGCGACGCGCGGAGCGTTTCGACATTACCCGGCACGGGCATTGCGAGCAGCATCTCGTCGGTTATTTCGGACCCCATGGGCATGTCGCCAGCCGCGGCGACAAACAGCGGCGGCTGTTGTTTGGCGCTCAGCCACATGGCATTGAGCACCGCGGCAAATATGGCGAGGCCGACGGCCAGCGAAAGTTTGGAGAAATGGCTCATGGAATCGCTCCTCGTGGTAATTCCCCGATACTGTCGGGGTCAGACAGTGTTGGAAAAATAAATCAGCCCGTTGCTTTTAGTTCGGCTTTCACGTCGTTCAGATCAGAGTTCAGTCGTTCTTTCGTGTATTCCAAGAGTTCGATCTGGCGCTTGACTTGGGCCGCTTCCAGCACCTTGTCAACGGCTTCGTCCACCGTTTCGCTGTTCTTATTCTGTTTCTCTCTCAGTGCTTCGATTTCACGATCGGCTTGGCGGATTTCGCCTTCGATGCGGTTTTTTTCCGCGGTGAGTTGAACTTTGGTATCGTTTTTTTGCTGTTGCGTTTGGGCTGTAGCGTCGTCGGCAGCGGTCGAGTCGCCCTTCGGCGCGGAGCCGAGGTTTTCAATGTTTCCGCCGCCTCCGCCAGCACCCTTGGAAACCAGATCGGAAGCCGCATCCGCCAGAGCCTGGCCAGCCAGATCTTGGAGCTTGCTGCCGAAGTTGTCGACTGATGCCAACGCGCCCTGCACTTTGCCGGTCGTGGCATTGACGACGGCAATGCCGTGCAGATTCCAGTTCACCCGTTTATCGAATTTCATCGCCTGGTGGTCCCACGAGCCGGCCAGAATGGTGTGAGACGATTCGGGGCCAGGCACCCTGGAGAATATCTTGCTCACGTTCACTTTTTTGCTGGCCTTCGCGGTGACGAAGTCTTTCGCCTTGGGATAGAGCGGGTTGTCGGCCACGAGCAGGTCGATGGGAAAGATCAGCGGCTTATCCGCAGCGTTGTCGAACCGCTTTGCCCAGGCCTTGTTGCGGGCTTCGATGATCACCTCGGTCTGGCCGATTACCGAATAGCCGAGCCAGGTCAAACCGACCATGAGGAGCAGTAGCGTCGGCAACGCCATCACGAATTCGAGCGTGGCGATGCCTCCGCGGGCGGGATTGGCCGTTCGGTGAGTGTATCGCTGCTGGTTCATAGCTCGTGCCTTTCTGCAGGCTTATACGAGCGGCGGGCGGGGGTGTTACAGAGAAAGTTGACGATTATTGGCCGGTTGGCGGTAGTGCCGGCACTCGCCAAAGTTCGTATAATGCTCTGGCGGCGTCAGAGCTTGGGCCGATCGGTGACAATTATGGATTTCAGCAGTAATCTAGATTTTCTGGCCCCCAACGACATCCGCGTGCGCGGCAGTCGCATTGGAATTGAGACGGTGCTACATGAATATCTGCACGGCCAAACTCCTGAGAGCATAGTTCGGAAGTATCCCACCCTAACGCTTTCGCAAGTCCATGCGACCATCTGGTACTACCTTGAAAACAAGAATATCGCTGACGCCTACCTTGCGGCATGGGATCGCGAGGGAAAGGTTGCGCGCGAACGTCAAGATCGTAGCCCCTCCGCCGCCATCGCCCGGCTACGCGCCGTAAAGCACCGTGGAAGCCCGAACGAATTGAACGGTAACGAATAACGGTGCGATGTGGATTTTCTGCTTGATGAGAACACCGACCCCGCAGTCGGAACGGTGCTTCGGCGCGAGCGACAGGGAATTAAAGTCTGGTATGTGGGCGAAGTTGCAGCGCCCAGCCTTGGCACGCTCGACCCGGAGATTCTCATTTGGTGTGAGCTACACGACTGCGGACTCGTTACAAGAAACCGCTCCACTATGCCCGTGCATTTGAAGTCGCATTTAGAGCAGGGCCGACACGTGCCTGGCATATTTGTACTTGGCCATGAATTGTCCCTGGGAGACTTGGTCTCCGACTTAACGCTCATTTGGGATGTTGCGAAGCCTGGTGAATTTGCCGATCAAATTGTCTACCTTCCCATCTGAATAACAAACGATGGTTGGGACCGGACGGAACAATCGGGGTTAATGCGTGACCATTTTGGTGTGCAACGCGGCCGCTTTGCCCAAATTGAGGGCCATGCGGCGGTCCAAGAGTTGGGAAGCCGCCGCCTCGACCAGCCGCATTTGGGTGACCGGCATCAGTTTGGCTTGCCAATTCAGCTTCACGCGGGCCGTGCTCGTTTTTACTTCGGCCGTGAAGATCTCCCAGGGCCATTTGGCAGCGGACTTACTCTCTCGCGCGCCCCATTCCGGTGGGCTGGAAGCGGGATCCCAGTTCAGCGTGTCCCAACCAAGCTTGGCCTGCGTCTTCTCTTTCGCGTCGATCTTCGCCGGCTTTTGCTCGTTCGCGTTGTAGAAAATCGCCTGGGCGAACGTCGTCATGCCGTCCTTTGTGGCCCCAGGATAAATCACCGGCGAGAACAACGGCTCGATCTCTCGATGTGCCATTCCAATGAGCGTGAATTTTTGCTCGGCCAAATTCTTGCCAGCGACCGACGATTCGGTCCATTTCTCGTGGCCTTTGCGATCGCGGCGTTTACCCGTGTCCAGAAAGGCGCCTTCCATGACGTACATCTTGAGCGGCTCGACGTTCGGCCGTTTCACCCACTGGCCCGTCTTGCCGCCAGCCTTGCCTTCGAAGCGATAGCCGCCGCGGAATTGCCAAGCCTTCACGAGCGTGTAGCGGTCGGTCCATTTTTTGTAGTGCTTCGCGGCTTCCGACTTCTCAAGGTGCTTCTCGAACTGAGCGAGCACGGGTGCCCGAAACGAATCGACGAACGGGTAGGTCGCGCGGACCCACTGTGTGTAGCGCTCTTCGGCCTGGTTCAATCGCTTCGACGGGATATTGGCGATACTCAAATTGCCGGCCTTATTCGCCAGGTTCCCCGCTTCGCGAATCATTTTCTGGGTTTGCTTAATCTCCGCTTCGACCTTCTTGATCTGCCGCTCAAGCTCGGCGATCCGTTCCAACTTTTTGTTGCGCAAGTCATCTATACGCTTCAGCTCGTCTTCGATCGGCTTTTTCTCTTCGGGCTTCATTTTAGGATCGAGCAGCGCTTCGACCTGATCTTCCAGTTGGTTCAGCGGCGTTTGGCGCGGGCCGAGCGGTAGCGGAGAGCCATAGATGCTCGCTTTGATCTCATAGATCCGCCGATTGACGGCGTCGACCTGGTCGTCAAATCCCTTCGTCATATCGCGCATCAGGCTGTCGAGCGACTGGGTCGGCGACGCGTCGCTGCCCCATTCGGGCTCGTTCTTGTAGGGAACCTTGGGAATATGAACCGACGCGACCGGTTCCGTCTTAATCGGCAAGCGAAACACGGTCGCACCGGGATACACGGCAGCCTTTATCCCATAGACGTCACCGAGGTGCTCGAGCGTATCGGCGATGCCCGCGTTCACCACGCCGGTGGTCAGCGTACTCGCTTTGAGCTGTCGTCCGGCAATGAAATCGCCGTGCTCCGCGAGCTTTTTAATTAGCAGCTTTTCCAAAATGTCGACCTTGAATGGCTTGAGATTGCGAGCGACGAACTCGAGACCCTCGAGGATGATCCATTCCTTGGCGATCAGGGCGATTTCTTTCATTTCCCAGACATGAATGCCCGCCGAGACCAGTGCGGTTCCAAAGCCAAATGGCGGAGGAAAAAAGAACCCCGCGTTGGCCACGGTCATGATGACTAGCCGCTTCATCAGGTCGCGCTTGAGCGTCAGCTTGGCGTCGTAGATTGTGGCGAAGGCTTTGTGCGTGGCCTTCTTTGGATCGCTGGGGGAAATAAGGTCGTCAACGATGAATTTAAGCACCGGCTTTTCGACCGACGCGAGCGCCGGCGCCATGTAGCCACCTTTAGCGATGGCCGTATTTTTGAACGAGCGGATAGCGCCGTCGAGCGAGCGACTTTCGGCGGGGTAGTCTTCCATCTTGTGGTCGGCCTCGGGGCCACCCAAGGCTTCGAGCACCACGACCAGCCCCGTAATTTCGCCAATCAGGTGATTTGTCGCCGTAGAGGCATTCATCCCGCGGGCCATCCACTGCGCGCTAGAGAACGCGACCGCATCGGCCGCGTTTTGGGTCTCGACCTTCTTCGTGACGACGTGCCCAGCATTGCCGAGGAAGCCGGCAAGCACGACCAGGCCCAAAATGGCCATGATCGTGACCAGGGTGATCTTGCCGCTGCGATCGTCGCGGCGGCCAGCGAGTCTGCGTTGCCGCGGTGCGGTGCGATTATTCGAGGGTTCCATAGCCGATTCCAATTGTTTTCAGGCCGTCTTTCGGGCCTTCATTGGGGAGCGAGACTTCGGACGAAATGGTGTAGTAGTAGCTGATACCGGTGCCGTTGAACTTAGGCTTGCCGAACATGCGGCCGATGCCGGGGACATTGAACGGGAAGTCATAGCTAACCGTCACTTTAACGTCTGACTTCCAGGTGGCCGGCGGACCGGCAAACTTGATCCGCACGTTCTGCCGCGCGTAGCTGTACTTGGTGAGCAGGTACGTGTGGGAAACGGGATCTTTCGCGAAGCCCTGATACGCCACCCAATAATTGCCGGCTTCCTCGGCGGCGGGCACCGATGCGACGTCGCGAAGGGACAAATTGGTGCCACTGGCGAACGGCGTCATTGACTTGAATGCCGCTTCCTCCGCCTTTTTTTGCGTCTTTTCCCAGGTCGTCGCCGAAGACCATACCGTGGCAGTTCGTGCGGCGGCATAGGCCGAGTAAACGGTGCCTAGCTTCGCGGTCATCATCAGCACCGACTCGATAATCAAACAGATCAACAGTGCGTAGAGCGGAATCACCATCACGTACGACAGTGTATAGGCGGCGCCATCTTCGTCGCTCGCCAGACGGCGTAGCAAATCCGTTTCGGACGCTTCGCCTGTCGCTGGTTGTGTCGTGAGGAGGTTCATCGTCCTAGTCCTGCAAAAAAATGCCGTCCTACAGAAATGGCCAAGCGACTAGCGCCCCGAGGGCTTGGTATAGCGTCGCACAAATCTTCACACTCAGAAAGAACAAGGCACCGGCCACCGGCAGCATCACAGCGGTTGTCATCACCACCTCTAAGCTCGCCATCCCGCCGCGTCGTGCGGAACGTGTCCGATAATTGAGTCGTTGAGCATTCATACCGGCACGACCTCCAGCACGACCAGTAGCGTGCCAATCGCGAAGTAAGGCCCTAATGGAATCGGCTTGATGAGCAGGTTGTGATCGTCGGCCGTCGGGGGAAATGGCCACATCGGCAGGAACAAAACGCCAATCGTCCGCAGGCCAGCTTTCAACAGGGGTATTGGCCCCTGGCTCCAGACCGACCACGCGATGATTGCCGCGGCGGCGACAATATAGCTGTAGGCGACGGCAAAGACGCCCTGATGAACGCCCAGCAGCGCACCAATCGCGGCGGCCAGCTTTACGTCGCCCGCGCCGATGCCCGACAGCCGATATCCCAGTACGGTGACAAAGAAGCAGAGGGCCGCACCGGCAAGGCACTGTCCCAGGCCGACGCCACCGAGAAACTCCGGTCCCATGATCGCGGCATGGTGATAGGCGCGAATCAGCGTGTCTTCACCCGGCGACAGCAAGCTGGCGACGACATTGATCAGTACGGCCCACAGCAACGCCGAATAGGTGACCCAGTTATAAATCTTATGACTGCGAACATCAGTGATGGCGCTGGTGAACAATGCGGCCAGCAACACCAGTCCCGAAAGGGTTCCCAAAAGGCTGCCAGAGAACTGGCCGGCAAGGCACCAAATCGGCCCTACAACCAGTGGCAATGCAAGCGCCGCAGCCCAGCGGCCGCGACGAGTTGTAAACCAAGGGAATGAAATCAGCGAAGGGTTTACGGCGATGGTCTGTGGAAAGGTCATTGCTTCACCCTGGATGATTAATGGAATCAATGCGAAAAAAAAGAGCCAGGTGGCCGCGGCGAGCCGAAGCAGGCCGGGCCACCTGACCCTGGAGCAGGTGTTGTTTAGGTCGTGGTGGACTTCATCGTGTCGGCCTTCTTGAGATCCTTCCACTTGTCGTCCATCCACTTGATGGCGGCTTTGCCGACGGCGGAGGCGGCAATCATGATCAGGCCCGCAATGGCGATGATCATCACGACCTGCAGGGCTTCGAGGCCGTCTTCGTCGTTGTGGAACTTGCTGAACCGGTTCTTGAGGTTGGTGGTCATTTTCGTGACTCCTGAGAAAAATGGGGAAACTGGAAACGGGTGGTTTGTCCTGCCAACGCTTCTAATACGCGCGTCCCGAGCAGGTGTTACAGCCGTGCCAGAGAAATCCCGTCTTCGAATGCGATAGAATACACCCGCGGAAGCCGCCAAAAGCTGGCAATGCTTCGCAGATAAAGATCAACCGCGCGGGAGCTAGGCGGGTGCGGAATCGGACGCCAACAGCTTCAGTGCTTCTGGCGGCGTTAGGATCAAGAGCGTCGGAAATCGGCTCAAGAAGTCTCGTCCCTCAGCCGTACCGGCGTCACGGAGTGAGAGCAGGTCTTTGTCCCTTGATACGATCAGTTTCGCATCGACGGCGACTGCCAGGTCAACGTAATGAGCGTCGTCAGGGTCGCGAGGAAGATCAAAGACGTGGGGAACATCAGCCGCCAACATCGCGTGTTGGCGAATCATCGCAAAGAACTCGTCCAGAGTTGCGTCCTCGAGGCAATACTTCATTCGGACCCGCGGATCGGACGTTAGAACGCGAAGCTCATCGAGAATGTAGGTCGATGCGTAGAGAGTTAATCGACCTTCGGCGGCCAGTCGGAGGAGTCGATTAGCCGGGCCACTCGCACTAATGACGGCCTGAAAATAGACGTTGCAATCGAAGACGACTCGCTCGGGCCGGGTCATTTGGTGCCCGCTCGCCGCGCGCGGCGCAGTTCATGTTTGACCTGTTCAAAATATTCGACCGCGTCGTCCTCCGTCTCTCCAAGCTCTTTCAGCCGCTCGTGGACGGGCGCCATCAATTCGTTGAAGCGGGCTAATGGGTCGAGCCGTTTCGCGACCGCCTCTAACACAACCTCCGCTGGGGATCTGCCTTGTACCCTGGCAGCCTCGGCAACTTTCCCAGCCAGCGGTTCCGGAATCTCTACTTGAATGCTCATGGCGTGTTCCTGGCTCAAGTGTACGCCGCGGTCAATGCCGTGGTCAAGTTCGTTCAACTCGGCGCCCTTACCCGCCCGAAAACAGCTTCCGAGTCAGATCGACGCGGCCTTGATACCCCATTTGGGCCGCTTCGGCGGAGAAGGTGGGAACGGCCCCAGTTGGCCGCAGCTCACCCAGAAGTCGGCCGTCGGCGTCCGTTCCCTCGGCCTCAAACCGATACAGATCCTGAAAGCGGTAGTTGCCGGCATCATCGAGGCCCAGGCATTCGCTGATGCCGCGAATTTTCCGCGAGCCGTCCAGAAATCGGCTGATTTGCACCACGAGCTGGATCGCGGAGGCGACTTGCATCCGGGCGACGTGAACCGGCAGGGCGACGTCGCTCATCATGCTCAGCGTTTCCAGCCGAATCGCCGCATCGTGGGCCGTGGTCGCGTGGACTGTGGTCAGCGCACCGGAGTGGCCGGAAATCATCGACTGAATGAGGTCGAGTGCCTCGCCGCGGCGGATTTCACCGACCACGATCCGGTCGGGCCGCATCCGCAAGGAATCGACGAATAGATCGCGAATCGTGATCCGGCCCGTTCCGTCGGGCTTGGCAGGCTGGGCTTCTAGGTACAGCGTATGGGCCTGATTGAGTTGCAGTTCCGAGCTGTCTTCAATGACCACAATCCGCTCGTTCTCGGGAATTTCCGTCGAAAGGGCGTTCAGGAGCGAAGTTTTCCCGCTGCCAGTTCCGCCAGCGATCACAATATTCTTATGCAGCAGCACCGCCAGGCTGAGGAACTCGCGACCTTCTTCCGACAGGCTGCCGGTCTCCACCAGCGATGACAGGTTGAACGTCGATTTCTTAAACTTGCGGATGGAAATGCAGACTCCGTTCCGCGAACTTGGTGGTACGATAACATGCACCCGCGAGCCGTCGGGCAGCCGGGCATCCATGCTGTGATTGTTATCGTCGATCGATCGGCCCGTGTACTCGGCAATATTCCGCGCCGCGGCCATCAACAGCGCGGGACTGGCAAACGCCAGGTCCGAGCGGTTGAGTCGGCCCTCGCGCTCGAAATAGATCGTCCGATGGCCGTTGATTAAAATTTCCGTCACTGAGGGGTCGTCGAGCAGCGGCAGCACCGGCTCCAAAAAGTGGCGGACGGTCTCGGAATAAATCTCTTTCGATTCCATGTTGAGTTTCCGGCGGACGCAATATCGGCCTGCCTTAGGATCCCGGCTCTACGAGGCGTCGCGATATTGACGAGTTGGTGATTGCCGCCGGCCTGAAGGAGCGAAGCATCCCGACGAACGTCAGCGTCCACGCGGCAAGTGCAATATAAACAAACGAACGCGGGATGTTCAGCAGAAACGGCAAGTCGAGGGCATACGCCAAGCGGTAGGTACAGACCGTATACATGCCTAACGGAAAAACGAGGCTCCAATACTGCGGGTCGTAGGCGATCGGAAATCGTCGGTAGACATGGCGCCACGTGCCCAGGATCACGAGCATGGGAATCCAGGCAGTGGCGGTGGCCCAGAAGAAGAGCGTGAAGCCTTTCAGAAAAGGCATTAATTGGCTCAAGAGTGCCGACCCATCGGCTATGGAGATCAATGTCGCGCCTGCGAGCGTGGATATCGCCATGGCGCCCATATTGATCCAATAGGGCGGCGCAAGATCGGCGGGACTCATTGGGAAGAAAGAATAGCGATAGAAGATCAGCGAAATAATCCAGATGTAAAGCATTCCGCCCGCCAACCACATCGCCAGGGCGAAGAACAGAACCTGCTCGCGATAGGATCCGAATCCTGCGGCCAGCAGCGAGCCGAGCACCGAAATGGACTGCACGGCAACGACCGACACCAACCAGCCGCCATGTATGCCGTCGGGTAGTGAGGGCTTCGTCTCCTTGACCGCAAAGCTCGTAAAAATAGTGTAAGTGAGCACAAACCCGAGAGCGGTTCCTAAGCACCACAGTGCGACGGCCGGCCACCATAGCTCGGCGATTAACAAAAACTGATTCCCTAAAATGCAACTCGCCGCAACTGCCGTGAAGAACCCGACACCGCGTTTGTGATCGATCAAGTCCGCGAAAACCCTTCGCGGATACATCAGCAGTCGCGTCGCGGTGAGCACGACAAGAATCAAGTAGGCCGGAATGTTCAACCAGAACAACGCCAAAGCGACCCAAGGCATTCTTAGCAGCAAGCCGGCGATCGACACGATGCCCGTCGCCATCACCAGGGCGAAGTACGCCGGATTAAGTGTTTCGATGCTCTGCCAGAGCAGGAAGTTGGTCGGTGCCCGGTGGTGACTGGCAGGTTCGATCACGCGGCTTTCGCCTTTGGTAGTCAACTATCAAGCAGAACCAGAGGTCTTGGGGATTGGCAAGCGCCGACCCTACACCGGCCATTGTAACAACCGTCCGCCGCCCGCGTATCAGCCCATAGGGGTGGACACCGCCCACCCAAGGGGATGTAAGATGTGTGAAGTCAGAAGGACGAAGTTCGGAGAATAGCTCGTTCTATTCTCCGAACTTCTGCCTTTTCACATCGGTGAGTTCAAACTTCAAATGCAACAAGCCAAACGCCCTGGATTTGAAGGGGTTTTCGACGTTTGTTCACGATTCCCCGAAAATTCTAGAGCCGAACTGCTAGCAGCTTCGAAAATCAGCCCGCGACTCAGCCTCAAAGTTGTCGCATTTGAAGTTTGACATCACCCATCTCACATCTGACATTTCTTCCGTAGAGCAGGTCAGGTCATGAACCAGCATCCGAACTACGAACTATTCGAAGAACTAGGCCGCGGCGAAAATACCGTCGTTTATCGCGCCTACGATCTCTCCCTCGGCCGCGAAGTGGCAATCAAGGAGCTTGACGAAAGCGGCCGACGCGATCCGCGACACCGCGAGCGTTTCTTGCGCGAGGCCCAGTTCCTCGCCCAATTCGAACATGACAACGTGCTCCGCGTCTACTCGGTCGATACCGAGCGGGGCTGGATCATCATGGAAATGATGAAAGGCACTTTGGAGTCGGTCATTGCGGGCGGCCCGAGCGATCCCGACCTGGTCCGCAGCGTGCTGAAGCAGACGCTCGAAGCGCTGGCGTTTCTGCACGAGAAGAACAAAGTCCACTGCGCCGTGCGGCCCAGTAACTTGCTGATCAACGACGCTGGCCGCGTGAAGCTCAGCGAGTTCGAGCAGACCGACGCCGGCGGGGAAATCCGCGTGCCGACCGGCAGCAAGAAATATCTTGCGCCGGAACTAATCCGCCCCGACTTCGGCGACTTCGGACCGCCCCTCGATCTCTACTGCCTCGGCTTTGCCGCGCTGGAGATGCTCAAAGGCCCGCAGTTTGAAAGCCTGTTCCCCGGCACCGGCAAAGGGGCCATCGACGCCGACACCGCCTGGCTGCGTTGGCACAGTTCGCCTGGCGCACTCGACTCGACCCGCAAGCTGGTGAAGGGAATTCCCGACGATCTGGCGCGGGTGCTCGATCACATGCTTCAGAAGCGTGTCGCCGATCGGCCGCAGTCCGCCCAGGAAGTGCTCAAAGAATTGGCCGACCGTCCGCTCGTGCCCGTGCCGGTCGCCGGCGCTTCGGGCGTCGACGAGGTCGATGCGAATCATACGCCGGCACTCGCTCCGGGGGTCATCAAAGTCTTGGCGGCGCCGCAGAACGTGCAGCCGCGCGTTCAATATCCGGCAGCCGATCAACCGCCCACCAAACCAGCCCGGTCCGCGAAACCGGCGGCATCCAAAGGCAAACTAACCGCGCCGCGATTCAGCAAAGACTGGTTCAATCAGCAATTGAGCCGACCCTACGTTCTGTATCCTCTGTGCGCCGTCATTCTGCTGGGGGCATTTTGGTTTAGCTTTGGCCGCCATATCGGTGGCGAACCCGATCCCGCCGACACGCTGGTCGCCGTCACATTCGACGTGCAACCCAGTGCAAAAGACGTAAAGGTATCCGTCGACAAAACGCCCGTCGTCGCCGGCGAGGACGGAACCTACCCCTTCCAACCCGGTCGCTATGCGGTCACGTGGAGCAAAGACGGCTTTCAACCCGTCACTCGGGAACTTGATGTCACCGCGGAGACAAACAAGTTCACCGTGAAACTCGAACCGGTCATCAAGTACATTGATGTGCTCGTGGAAGTAAAACCCGCCGAAGCGAAGCTGCAAGTCGCCGGCGACGCGAAGACGCTAGCGGATGGTTCGTATACGCACAAGCTTCAGGAGAATCAGCCCCTGCAGGTTGAGGCGCGGCTCGATGGCTATGTGCCGGTGTCACGCTCGCTGTCGCCGGAAGAGCTTACAAAGCTCGCCAACAAAGTGACGCTCGTATTGGAGAAAGAAAAGCCACGCTTGCCCGCTTCGCTCGTCGCCAAGCCAGGCGCAAAGCTCGACCCCGAGGTTCAACTGCCAGTCCGCGTGTTTGCTACCGCCTTCGGCGACAAGGAGCCGCTGGAGTTGGTGCTCGTAAAGGCCGGCAGCTACTCGTTCGGTAACTCGAACGACGACCGGCAAGAGAGCGAACTTTCTGCACGCAAGGTGGAAATTGAGGAGCCGTTCTACATCGCAATTCACGAAACGACGAACGCCCAGTACCAGAAATTCTTCGAGAAGGTCGGCGAAGCGCAGGCCGGCAATCGCTGGCAGAAGGCTTCCGAAAAATGGGCCGCTCCGCTCGAACTCGATGCCAAAAAAAATACGTTGCCCGTCACGAATGTGTCGCCTCAACAGGCCACCGCGTTCTGCACGTGGCTTGGCGGTCGGCTTCCCACGGAGATCGAGTGGGAGAGCGCCGTCCGCGGGCCGAAGGACAGCGGGTTTCCCTTTCCCTGGGGCAGCGATGAGCTGACTCGCGAGCGATGCCAGATTTTCTACGGCGAACTTAGCCCGCTGCCGGTCGAAAAACTTACTGCCGGGTCGAGTTCGCTCGGCTTGATGAACACCCTGGGGAACGCCGCCGAATGGTGCCACAGCACCGAGGAGCCGGCGAGCTTCATTCTGCGTGGGTGCAGCTTCGCTACCGCGAACATCAACCACGTCCGCGTCACATGGCGAGGCACTGGCGATCCCAAAGGCGAGGAAGACACTGGCTTCCGCATCGTCATTCCGGCCACGGAAAACGGCGCAACGGTGCCTGCGGCAATCGCGAGCGGCGAAGAATCCCCCAAAGAGTCTAAAATTCCCGCACCGCTTAAGTTTCTCTCCACCCTTCCCTGGAAGGCCGCATCGGGCGCGCTGGGCCTCGGCCGCTAATACGTAGCTGAATTCGCAAGAATTCAGCCCACGGCCAAACTCTGAACTCTTGCGAGTTCAGCTACATGTGAAACTCTTGAGTTTTTCACGTCAAGTCGGTTGTCACAAGGCTCAGCTTGGATGAAACTTAGGATACCTGCCGGAAGCGCGGTGCGCCGCACCTTTCGCGGTTTGCGCTTACCTATTGCCCGCTGTTGTCCCCACCGAGAAGGCATCGATGCGTACGCTCCCTTGGGCCGTCACTTTAATTCTGTTGGCCTGCCGCATGGCCGCGGCCGTTGATACCGCACCCGCCGTCGGGCTTCGCGAAAACACGCCCGAGAATTATGCGCTCGTCGGCGCAAAGATCATCGTCGCGCCGGGACAGACCATCGAGAGCGGCACGGTCGTCATTCGCGACGGCAAGATCGACTCCGTGGCGACCGGCGACGCACCGCCCGACGGCCTCCGCCGCATCGATCTCAAAGGCAAGATAATCTATCCAGGATTTATCGACAGCTACACCGAACTCGCGGTTGAAAGCGCCCCGGGACCGGGTTACTGGAACGGACAAGTCACTCCGCAACGCGCCGTCGCCACCGGCTTCAAGTCCGATGAGGCGCTCAACAAGTCGCTTCGCAGCCAAGGCTTCACCGCGCGTGTCATCGCGCCGAAGTCGGGAATCATCAAGGGTCAGAGCGCGGTCGTGCTCACTGCCGACGGTTCCGCGGCGGAGTCGGTGATCAACGATTCGGCGGCACTTCACGTTCGCTTAACGGTCCCCTTCGGCGGAAGTCGCGAATATCCCAACAGCCCCATGGGCGCGGTGGCGCTCGCGCGGCAAGCGATGTACGACGCCCAGTGGTTCGGCCAAGCGATGGCCGCGGTTCGCGCCGATACTAGCCTCCCGCGTCCCGACGCCAACGTAGCGCTCGCTGCGCTGGGCGCGTATCTCGACGGCACCGGCCTGATCGTGGCCGACGCGCCGAACGAGCTATTCGCCCTGCGGGCAGATCGTTATGCCCGCGAATTCTCGCTCCGCATGGCGCTGCTCGGCTCGGGGAACGAATATCGGCAGCTTGATGCGATCTGCGACACGCGGCGGACCGTCATTGTGCCGGTTGATTTCCCCAAGCCGCCGGAAGTTGCATCGCCGGCCGCTGCGCTCGATGTGTCGCTCGAAGAGCTTATGCACTGGCGGCTCGCGCCCGAAAACCCCGGCCGGCTGGCCAACGCAGGCGTGCCGATCGCACTAACGACCGCCGGCCTCTCCGATCGCGGCAAGTTCCTCGAACAACTCCGCAAAGCGGTTGAGCGTGGTCTAGCCGCCGAAGCGGCGCTGCGCGCACTCACCACCACGCCGGCCGAGTTGTTCGCAGTGGACCACTTGGTCGGCACGATCGAAGTCGGCAAGATCGCTAATCTGGTCATCGCCGATGGCGATCTCTTCGCGTCAAAATCAAAAATCGTCGCCACATGGGTCAACGGCCGGCAATACGAACTCAAGCCCGAACCGGTTGCTAGCTTCGTTGGCAAGTGGCTGCTTAAGTTGGCAGCCCCCGTCGGCGAAACGAAGGACTGGATTTTGACCGTCACGGGCGAGGCGGAAAAACCCACCGCGGCCATTGACCGGAAGCAGGACGAAGAGCAGCCAAAGGAGAAGAAGCCGGAAGGCGACGCAAAACCAGACGCAGCCGTCAGCACCGAGCCAGACGATGCGAGCGATGTCGAAGCCGACAAATACAAAGACGCGCCTCAGGTGGAGGAAGCGAAGCCAGAAACGGAAAGCCCGCCTGCTGCGGAGCAACCCCCGAAGCCGACGGACGATGTCGATCCGGATAAGAAAACGCCGGAAGCCGAACCGAAACCCGAGACCGTACCGGATGTGAAACCAAAGGACGACGTCGATCCCAATGCGGAAGCGGCGGAGAAGGAAGAGCAGCCCGACGCCGAGAAGGAGAAATCTGCGGAAGCCAAGCCCAAGAAATCGGAAGCGGCCAATCTCAAACCGGTCAAAATTGCCGGCTTCCAACTCACGGGCGTCTTCGACGGCGACAAGTTCGACCACTCGGGAAAGATTACACTTTCAGCGACTCGCGTGGTCGACGGCGACGACGAGCAACTCAGTGGTTTTCTGTTGCTGCCGGACGGTCGCCGCGTCCAGTTTACTGGCGAGCGCGACAAGAAAGCCGGCACCAAGGAAGAAGCGAAGCCCGACGATGATTCCAAGGACAAGGAAAAGAAAGCCGATGAGCCGCTCGTCGTGGAGCTTAACTATCCACTGGGCACCTACGGCCTGACGGCCGCGCCCGAACAAACAGCAATTGCATTCACGGGTGCCACCGTGTGGACCAGCGGTCCCGACGGGACTCTCGAAAACGCCACCGTGCTGATCGAAAACGGCAAGATCGTTGCAGTTGGCAAGGACATCGAGATTCCCGAGGGCGTCAAGCAGATCGACTGCGGCGGAAAGCACCTCACACCCGGCCTCATCGACTGCCACTCGCACATCGCCACCGACGGCGGGATCAACGAATCCGGCCAGGCAATCACCGCCGAGGTCCGCGTTGGCGACATGATCGACTCCGACGACATCAACATCTATCTCCAACTCGCCGGCGGCGTCACCACGTCGAATATTCTCCACGGCTCGGCCAACCCGATTGGCGGCCAGAACCAAGTCATCAAGCTCCGCTGGGGCAAGTCCTTCGATGACGTGAAGCTTCAGGAAGCGCCGCCGGGAATCAAGTTCGCGCTCGGGGAGAACGTCAAGCAAAGCAACTGGTCCGATCGCAACTCCCGCTATCCGCAAACGCGGATGGGCGTCGATGAGCTAATGATCGACGAGTTTGAGGCCGCACTCGTCTACCGCGACCAGTGGCAGCGCTGGGAGCGCGACGCGAAGGGCCTGCCGCCGCGGCGCGATTTGGAACTTGACGCGATTGTCGAGATTCTCGAGCACAAACGGTGGGTCCATTGCCACAGCTACCGCCAAAGCGAAATCCTGGCGATCCTCAAGACGTTCGACCGTTTCGGCATCCGTTTGGGCACGCT
Organism: Pirellulales bacterium; assembly: GCA_040901765.1. Taxonomy (GTDB): domain Bacteria; phylum Planctomycetota; class Planctomycetia; order Pirellulales; family Lacipirellulaceae; genus JBBDYG01. The sequence goes on along the minus strand of JBBDYG010000040.1, from coordinate 47,516 downwards.
ACAGCACATTTTGGAAGGCTACAAGCTCGCGCCCGAGATGGCCGCCCGTGGGGTGATGGGTTCGTCGTTCAGCGATTGGTGGGCCTACAAGTTCGAGGTCTATGACGCGATTCCCTTTAACGGCGCGCTAATGCACCAGGCCGGCATCGTGGTGTCGTTCAATTCGGACGACCCCGAAATGGCCCGCCGGCTCAATCAAGAAGCCGCCAAGGCAACCAAGTACGGCGGCGTCCCGCCCGAGGAAGCACTCAAGTTCGTCACGCTCAATCCAGCCAAGCAACTGCGGATCGAGCAGTACGTCGGCTCGATCGAACCGGGCAAGCATGCCGACCTCGCCGTCTGGAGCGGGCCGCCGATGTCCACCTATTCGCGGTGCGAGCAGACCTGGATCGACGGCCGGCGTTACTTCGATCTCAAGCAAGACCAAGAACTGCGCAAACGCGACGACAAGCTCCGCACGGCCCTCGTGCAAGCCGTTCTCAACAGCGACGAAGAACCGGCCAAACCCGACGAAAACCGCGTCGATCCCTCCACTCTCTGGAATCGCCACGACGAATTCTGCACCACTCACACTCATTAACAAAAAAAGAAGTCAAACCACAAAGGCACAACGGGCACGAAGAAAACAGCAGACGACATTCCATCTCTTCTTCGTGCTCTTCGTGCCTTTGTGGTTACTCAAAACATCAGCATTATGTATCAACATCTAATTCCGATCTTACTTCTATTCTTGACAATCGTCCCCCGCATCTGCAGCGGGGAGACTGTCGCCCTCAAGGGCGGAACGGTTCACCCCGTTTCGAGCGACCCGATAGAGAACGCGATAATCGTGTTCGATGAGTCGGGCATTCTGGGCGTTGGCGCGAAGGTCGATGTCCCCGAAGGGGCAACCACGGTTGATTGCGCCGGCAAGCATATCTATCCGAGCATGATCGTCGCCAATTCGGTGATCGGGCTGCTCGAAATCCCCTCGGTCCGCGCCACCGTCGACACGAGCGAGACCGGCTCGTTCAATCCCAACGCCATGGCCCACAAGGCGTTCAACCCCGACAGCGAGATCATTCCCGTCACTCGCAGCAACGGCGTGCTGCTCGCGCTTGCCGCGCCGACCGGCGGCCTCTTCTCCGGGCAGTCGAGCCTCATGCGACTTTCGGGATGGACGTGGGAAGAGATGCTCGTCGAGCCTGGAGTTGCGATGCACGTCAACTGGCCGCGGGCAACGTCCGATAGTTCGGAGCTGCGTCGGCTCAAGACGCTGATCGACGACGCCCACGCCTACCGCGCCGCCCGTGCGGCCGATCCCCAGGGGACGCCGTTCGACATCCGGTGGGAGGCGATGCAGCCGCTTATCACGGGCAAACAACCGATGACGGTCGATGCGAACAGTCTTGAGGAGATTGAAGCGGCCGTGGCGTTCGCGTCGCGACACGACTTAAAGCTCATCATCCGCGGCGGCTACGACGCCCCGCTCTGCGCGCCGCTGCTCAAAGGCAACGACGTGCCGGTGATCGTCTCGGCCGTCCACCGCCTGCCGCAGCGTCGCAGCGATCCGTACGACGCCGCTTACACGCTGCCGGAACGGCTCCGAAAAGCTGGGATTAAATTCTGCATCGCGGGCGACAACCGCTTCGCCTCCAACGCCCGCAACCTGCCGTACCACGCCGCGACCGCCGCCGCCTACGGCCTGCCCTTGGGCGAAGCGCTCAAGTCGATCACCCTCTACCCGGCCCAAATCCTCGGCGTCGCCGATCGCGTCGGCTCGCTCGAACCGGGCAAGGAAGCCACGCTCTTCATATCCAACGGCGACCCACTCGAAACCCCCACCCAAATCCTCGCCGCCTACGCCGCCGGAAAACAAGTCGATCTCAACGACCGGCATAAGAGCTTGTACGAGAAGTTCAAGCGACGGTTGGAAGAAAAGAAGTAACCGTTAGCCGCAACGCGGAGTCTTGCGATCGGAAGCGCTTTTCGTCGTCTTCCAACAACGGGTGGCCCGCTGCTCCAAGTTCGTTACTCTCGCTAAGATGAGTGAACATGAGGTGGCAAATGGACCCGCGTAAGCTGTTTGCCGACGAGCGTCACGCTGACTTTTGCGTATTCTGCGGAGCGCAACCAACGACACGCGAACACGTTGCTTCGAAAATTCTACTTGATGATCCACTCCCGGATGACCTGCCTCTCGTATCCTCGTGCCACGACTGCAACAACGGCTTTTCGTGTGACGAAGAATACCTGGCATGCTTGCTTGATTGTGTGATCAGCGGGAACACCGATCCAGCCACTGTGCAACGAACAAAGGTTATCGCAAGTCTTCGGCATTCCCCGGCGCTTGCGGCCAGGATTGCAGCAACACACTACGAAGATGACACCGGTGCAGTTGTTTGGAAACTCGAAGACGACCGAGTGCGTAACGTCGTCGTAAAGCTCGCCCGTGGGCACGCGGCTCACCAGTATTGCGAGCCCCAACTCGACGACCCGAGGCACGCCTATAGTGTTCCGCTAATTGCGATGTCTGCCGAGCAAAGGCGAATGTTTGAGCACATTCCTGAATCTCGATGCTGGCCAGAAATCGGCAGCAGGGCATTCGTGAATACGTTTGTAGTGGAGGATAAAGCTCACGCTGCCGAGGACGGCTGGACCGTACTGCAGTTTGGGCGATATCGATATGCAGTGGCACAACCCGGAGTAGTTTTGGTTCGCATTGTCCTGAGCGAGTATCTTGCGTGCGAGGTTGCGTGGTAGGCGACGAGTATAGAGGTCGGTTGCCCATCGCTTCCATCCGGCTCGCTTTTCTCAAAGAATCTTCTTGAAAAGAGCAACCCAATATGATATACAGAAGTCCATGTCTACCACTGCGCGACCACCGCCTTGACCGCCCACCCACCGTGCGCTTCGTGCGCAGGGTCGCCCGTTTTCCGTCGAGCCCACCCTTTGTAACAAAGGCATGGCGATGGACGAGGGTGCGCGCCCACTTGGCGGCTGACTCCTCAGGAGCAGCGCCCCGCTCCCGATGCGCGCAAGCGGGAATAAAGTCGGTGCCAATCGAAAATCCGGACACAATCGAACGCTCGGCCGACCTGTGTCCACGGGAATCGCCCAGAAACTCGCACGTTTAAAGCGCGACTGGCCAATTGTGTCAGGTGCCGATCCTTTAACAACGGTGAGTTCAAACTTCAAATGCAACAAGCCAAACGCCCTGGATTTGAAGGGGTTTTCGACGTTTGTTCACGATTCCCCGAAAATTCTAGAGCCGAACTGCTAGCAGCTTCGAAAATCAGCCCGCGACTCAGCCTCAAAGTTGTCGCATTTGAAGTTTGACATCACCCAACTGAATCAGATGCAAGTCAGCCAACCACGCTTAATACTCCGCGAAGTAATCGACCTCCGGCCACTCCTCGACTTGATCAATCGCGCGTTGCAACTTGCCTTGAATTTCGCCGCCGAAGTGGGCGACTTCGGGGCTGGTGCGGGCGTTGAACAGGATCGCGAGGTTGCGGCCGTCGTGGCGGCGAAGGAGCAGCGTGGCGGTGCCGGGCAGCGAGCCGCCGTGCCAACTGTCGAGCCGGCCATCGTCGCCTTGGGCTTTGCTCCACCATCCGCAGCCGTAGTGCGAGCCGTCGCCTTTGCCGCCGCTGTCGGGGTCTTCCTGCGGCGCGGCGAACATGCGGGTGATCGACTCGGCATTGAGCACGCTGCATTTTTCGGCGTCGTCAAATGCGCTCGCCAATCGCACGAGGTCCACGGCCGAGGCGGTCCAGCCGCCGTGCGCGTCCATCGCTTCGATATTCCATCCGCCGTAGGCGGAGGGAACTTTCTCGTCCAAGTCGTCGGCAAACACGCTGTCGACTTGCTCCGGGTGGTAGTAGCGCACTTCTTCGGGCGGCGTGCTGTCGCTGAGGTGCGTAAGCCCAAGCCGTGGGCCTTGCGCTCCGACCGGGGAGAAGACGTGCTGCTTCACGTACGATTCGTAATCCTGCTTCGTGATGACTTCGATCACCCGGCCCAACAGGCAATAGCCGTAGTTCGAGTAGGCGTAGGCCTTGCCGGGATCGAAGTCGAGTTTCTCGCCCAACATGCAGCAAATGACGTGCTCCGGCTGCGCGGGGGCCGGAACGTCGAGCCGGCGGGCGAAGCGGACCGATTGAAACATGGCGTCGAACGACTTGTCGCGGTTCCAGCCGCCGCGATGCTGCAAAAGCTGCTCGATGGTGATCTCGCGCTGCCGCTCGTCGAATTCGTCGCCGTCGCGCAGATGCGGCTCGTACTCGGTGAGGATGTCGAACACCTTGTCGTCCATTTTCAGCTTGTCTTGTTCGACAAGCTGCAAGATCGCCACGGCGGTGATCGGCTTCGACACGCTCGCCAGGCGAAACAAGCTGGTCGGTTCGACCTGTTTCTTGGTGGCCACGTCGGCATAGCCGTAACCGCGAGCGAAGACGAGCCGGCCTTGGTCAGTGATGGCCAGCGACGCGCCGGGAATGCGATGCCGCTCCATGAAGTTCTGCATCAGCTCGTCGATCGATTCCAGGCCTTCGCCGACCTTACCTGTGTGGACGGCAAACGCGGCCTGGTCGCGGTCGTACCCCGGCCCGCGCAGCACGCGGCCGGGTCGCTTGCCGGTGAACTTGCCGTCCGACAGCACGAGCGTGCCGTTCACAATCACGTGCTTCACACCTTCCGAGTGAACGTGCGGCGCGGCGAACGTCGCCTTGTCGGCGATCTTGTCCCAATCGAACACAATCACGTCGGCGGCCAGACCTTCGGCAATCAACCCGCGGTCGCGGGCATAGACCTTCTTCGCCGCGCCGGCGCTGGCTTGGGCAATGGCTCGCTCCAGCGAGATCGCGCCGAGTTGCTTCACGTACTTCGACAAGAGTCGCGGAAACGCCCCGAAGGCCCGCGGGTGCGCGGCGATCGACGAGCCGCCTGCCGGACCGACGTCGGTGCAGAAGCTCACAAACTCCTGCTGCGCCGCGAGAATCTTGTTGGCATCGGTCATGCTTTCAGGCAACGCGAACGCGCCGCTACGGGCGAGATTGAAAAACGTTTCCCACGGATCCTCACCGCGAACTTGGGCAATTTCCGCCAGGCTGCGGCCCGCCAGGCCCGCGTAGTCCTTGTCTTCCGCCTGGCCGATGATCACCTTGTTCCAATCGTGACCCACGTGGCGAAACCAATTCTCCCAGCCGGAGGTCGTCTCCATCTCCTTGCGAATCTCGGCCTGCAACTCCGGCTCGGTGATTCGCCGCATGAGTTGGCTGTGCCCCTGGGCAAAGTGGCGCGGGTGGATGAACGACGACAGGCTCAGCCCGTTGTTGACGTAGGGATAGATGTCGGCGGTCACGTCGCGACCCTTCGCGCGGGCCTCTTCGATCTTGGCGATTGCCAGCGGCATCTTGCTCCAGTTCTGCTGGCCGGCCGTCTTCAGGTGGAAAATGTGGAGCGGCGTTCCCGCTTTCTCTGCGATCGTGAGCGACTCGTCAATTGCTTCGATCAACTGGTCGCCTTCGTTTCGCATGTGCGTGTAATACCGGCCACCGTACTCGCCCGCGACTTTGGCCAGCTCAGCGATCTCGTCGGTGGTCGCGTAAATCGCTGGTGGGTAAATCAGCGCCGTGGAAACGCCAATCGCTCCCGCTTCCATTGCCTCGCGCACGAGCGCCCGCATTTTTTCCAACTCTTCATCGTTGGGCTTTCGATCGGTGTCGCCGAGCACCATCTCACGAACTTGCGTGTGGCCGATGGTCTGAACGAGGTTTACCGGCAGCCCTTGCAGTTCAAGCAATTGGAAATACTCGCCCATCGTGGTCCAGCCTTCGGTGCGACCGGCCTTCTCATCGAGCGGCGCTGCCGAACTTCCTTCCCCCGCGTTGATCGTGGTGATGCCCTGCGTGAGTAGGTTGAGCGCCGTCTCTGGATTCCGCAGCATCGGCGTGGCGGTCTGGCCCATCATGTCGATGAAGCCCGGCGCGACGATCATTCCCGTGGCGTCGATCTGTTCTTTTGCAAGTTTGGGGTCGATCCGCCCAATTGCCGCGATCTTGCCATCCGCGATGGCGACGTCCGCTTCGTACCACGCGGTGCCGGTGCCATCGACGACGCGACCACCGGTGATGACGATATCGTACCGCGGCTTGTCGGCACGGCTCAATGCCGGCGACAAGACCATCATAGTCATCGCAAACAAGATGGTGGAACGCGACGGCAAAGCACGGAGTGGAACAGTCATTCGCATGGGATGAAACTTCGTCGAAGGTTAGCGCCGACGGCAGCGTCGGCTGGTCAAACAGCCTGCTCCCAGCGCACTGGGAGCGATACCGTGATGATACACAACCGCGGCGGCCCATGTCACCGGCTCGGCGATCCGCCGGGGGCGCGTGGCCCAAGCAAATTAAAACACCCCCGGCACCAATCGATAGCGAACCCGCCCTGCGTACTCCGCATACCCGGTCAGTTCGCGCAATAGCAGTCGGTCCTCCAATACTGTGCGGCGGATAAAGAGGGCGATGAAGCCGACGATCGGCAGGCATACCGAGCCACGAACCTAACGCCAAACTGCCGGTCAACATGCCGAGAATGGACGCGGTGTAGCCGGGGTGACGCACGAAACGATATGGTCCCGCCGAGATCGCATGTTGCCCGCGCTCGGCCTGCACGCGAACGACCGATGAGTAAAATGGATTGGATCGCATGGCCCAGAAGATCAGTGCCAGCGAAAGGACGTAACCAACCAAACCCGCGGCTTGCGCGTGCCAGGGAATAAGGCTCCAGTGAAATCGGCCCACGTCGAGCCCTGTGAGAATCCAACTTGCGATCAGAAGTACGCCACCCAAACGTCGCGAGAGCCGATCTTTGTCGGCGCCTCCGGGCGTAACGCGCTCGCGGATAAGCCCTGGATCGCCAAACGCCATCAGCACCACATAAAACAAAGCCAACGCGGCGATCACTCCCCACACAAACGGCAAGTCCCACCGACCGGCGGAGGTGAAGATGATTCCCCCGACCAGGACCGGCAATATCAACCCAACGAACGCCGCTTTGAGTCGAAACATTTGTTTTCTCTCCGATGATGAACGACCGCGTTCGAGCCAGCTATCACCACGATGATACAACGAGCACGAAGGATGATCGTTGCAATCTAAACCGCATACCCCCATTCGTCAAAACAAGGCCGCCACCGCTCGGCCACTCGCTGACGCTGGTCGTCCGGTAAAGCGCGAAACGAATTCTTTTGGTAGCCCGCGATGGAATCGACGTACCTTTGCAATGCCGATTCGGCCTCCGCGAAATCAGGCAGATCGAGTGCCTCGTACAAGCCCCGCATTTGGCCCATCGGGTCGGCTTCGAGATCCTCGTAGCAAATTTCGTGAAACCGTCCGGACGGGATCAGTTCGCGTTCTTCAAAGAACGCGTCGTACATGGTGCGGTACTGCCGCAAGATCCACTCGTCGAGATCTTCGCGTCGATAGCGCTGCAGGCGGTGCAATTCGAAGATCACGCGAAACGTGTGCTGGCTCGACTGGAACACCGCGTAGGGGTTGCAATGAATGTGGACGAAGCGGGCGTTGGGGAATAGCTCGAGCAGCAGACGAATCCGGCAGGTATGAGGCGGCGACTTTAGCACCAACGGCCGCCGGTACTTCCACGTCAGCTTTTCTAGAAATAGCGTCAACGCCGCTTTCCAACGCTCGATTTCGCCGTCGGTCGCCTCGCGCATCGTCAGGTATCGGTCGTAGAACTCGCGACGTGTTTGGAAAACCCAGCCGATGTAGGACGAAATGCAGGTCGTGTTAAAGAGGGCGAATTCATCCTCCTGCGGCGACCGGATCGTCCACTCGATGTTGTCCATTGGCCGCCGCGGTGGCAGAAAGGATTGGAAGAGCGGCGAATTCACAACTTCAGTCGTTAGAAAGGCGTGCGGAAAGAGCGCCTGATAGTTGTTCGGAAAGGCCCACCGCTCATCGACAGCCAGTAGGTTGTGAAGGTGGGTCGTTCCACTCCGCCAATGGCCGAGCAAGAACAGTGGCGGCTCGATCGTCATCGCGCCGACCTTCGCGCCAAAGCGCCGATGCTCGATTCGCTTTAGCAGACTGTTTTGACACGCATGGGCAGTAATCGACATCGCTCGTACCGCACATCCGGGAGCAATGGCAAATCGATTGTCGCGCAGCAGCTTGAGCCAGTCGCCAAGCGCGATGCCTCCTTGCATCCCCGGCCCAATGTGGTTCAAGAACATGTCGCGCCACGACATTGAAGGCAATCTTTCATCTCAAGTAGCAGAGACTTAATGATGCTCGTGCATTGTTGCTCACCAACACCACTTTGCCCGCAAAAGCTATTTCGCCACCCGCTCGCACCAAGCATCGGTGCTTACCACCTCGCTTAACAACATCTGCTGCGCGCAAAGAATTGCCCGCTGCAGTTCCTCGGCCGTCACTTCGCCGGCGGCGTTCTTCAGCGGCAGCGTCCCCGTTGCATCGCTCAGGAACTCGACGTTGAACCCTCGATGCACCGCCTGCCGCGCGGTCGTGTCGCAGCACATGTGGGTCATGTAGCCGGCAATCGCCACCGTATCGATCTTTTGTTCGCGCAGCCACTGTTCAAGCTCCGTACCCGTAAAACTTCCCGGCAGATTCTTCTCGACAAGCAAATCGCGGGGTCGCCCCGATACCTCCGCGTGAAGCTGCCATTCGGCGCTGCCCCGCTGAAAGAACGGCTTGTCCGGCTGCGCAAAAGTATGCTGCACCACCACGACCGGAACTCCTTGTTCCGAGGCTGTATCCATCACCCTCAAGACATTTTCCAAATGCCCCTGGGGGTGGGTAATTGGCAGGGCGCCGGTGAAGTATTCGTTTTGGACGTCGATGACGAGGAGTGCGCGTTTCACTTGTGAACTCTCACTTTAGACGTTGGCTGTTAGTGCCAGAATAAACATAGTACAGACAACTAGCAGGTTCCACATGAGAATTACAGTTGTCGCGATCAAGTAGCCGCGACCGCTCCACATCTGTGGTTCGCTCCAATGCCGCCGGAACGATCGCATGTAGGGAATCGCCACAATCGCCAAACAACCCAGTACCAGCAACCCAGCAAGATCATATCGCCGCAGGCTCACCAGAACGTGCAGTGCGCCTGCTTGCGTTGGCCAGATCATGATGAAGAATGCGAGCCAAAATGCCACTACGGCGTAACTATCTCTGCGTCGCGGGGAGTTTTCCATGGAGGCCACGCCTTGTTACGGTACCTGAAACGCAGCAGCCACGTCGGTCTCGGTAATAATTCCTTCATCGCCTTGCTCGCGCATCCATTCATCCAACTCGGTGCGTAGCTCGGCCACCACCTGCGTATAACTCGCGTCTCCCACAAGGTTCGATTGTTCATGCGGGTCACTTTCCAAATCGTACAGCTCCTCCGCCGGGCGGCGATGGTAGCGCTCGACCACCTCTGCCGCATCAGGATCGGTCTTCGTCCGTTCGATCCACGATTGCCAATAACCCTTGCCATCGACCGGTGTTCCCAGGTCGATATGGGTGTGGTGCTTGCCTTCGGGACGGAGGTTGCGGATGTACTTCCAGCGGGGCGTGCGGACCGATCGCATGGGATAGGCGTTCATTCGGCCGTCGCCGCTGTGGGTTGTGAAGATGCGATCGCGATGGGCCGTTTTCTCGCCGATGAGCACGTCGCAAAACGAGTGGCCGTCGATATCCGCGGGCGGCGTTCCACCGGCAACTTCAATCAGCGTCGGTAATACATCGACAAGACTCACCATGGCGTCCGACCGGCTCCCCGGCGAGATGACATTCGGCCAGACCGCAACGAATGGAACCCGCGTTCCGGCGTCATACAGATTCCATTTGCCGAATGGCCATTGGGCGCCGTGATCGCTGAAGTGAACGAACAGCGTGTTCGGGCCGAGATGTTTGTAGGCCGCGTCATAGATCTTGCCGAGATCGACGTCGCATCGCTCAACCGCCGCGGCGTATTGTGCCCGCCACTGGCGAGTCTCGAGCGTATCGACGTGCGTTGGCGGCAGCGGACCCTCAAAGCTCTCGTTCACTTCGGGCCACGGGACGTGGGGCCAATTCGTGCCCACGAACAGGCATAGCGGCTTCTTGCCGCTCCATTTCCGCAAGTATTTCAGTGCCGCCGGAATGCACTCCGCGTCATGAAATGTATCGTGCTCGATAAGATCGAAACCGTAGTCCTTGCCTTGCTTATAATGTGCCACTTTGCCAAATGCGACCACTTCGTAGCCAAGTTCATGTAAATACGCCGGCAGCTTCTTCACTTCCGGCCGAGGCGGCTGGTGATTGAGCATCGAACCGTTGCGCGCGGGCATCAGCCCGGTAAGCAATGCCGCGCGGCTGGGCGCGCACGAAGGCGAAGCTGCGAATGCCTGGGTAAACGTCATTCCCTGCTTCGCAAGCCGCGCCATACTGGGTGTGCGATACCGGGCGTCGCCCGCTGCCGAGGAATCGAGATAGCCGTGGTCGTCAGACAGAAACACGACGAGGTTTGGCTTTGCTTCAGCGATCGATTGGTTATGCGCAATCATCGCGCCGAAACCGGTCGCGAAGAGCGTCAGCAATCGCAGGTGACGACTCATGAGGTGTACGGTCCGTACAGCTTCGTGGCCAGGAAAGCGCCGATCCACACGGCAAATAGACACAATCCGACGCTACCCATAACATACAGCGCCATTCGCCCCCAATCCCCGCGATGCGCTAGGATTAAGGTTTCGTATCCGAACGAGGAAAACGTGGTATAGCCGCCGAGAAATCCGATCAAGACGAGCATTCGATGCTCTTCGCGCACGGGCGCCGATCCTGTCCAGGCGGTCGCGAGAAAGCCCATCGCGAGGCAACCGCTGACGTTCACAAGTAGAGTCCCCAGCGGGAAGGACGGTCCCCACCAATGCTGCACCAGACCGCCCAGCCAATACCGCAGTAGACCCCCGCTGCCGGCGCCAAGAAATACCAGTAGCGCTCTGGTAACAGCAGTTAAAGAAATTCCCATCAATGCGGCTCCCTCGCATCTGTTTTAACCAAACGAGGAAGCTGCGTCCATCAATGCGCGTCGGAATTAAATCTCCTGATCGCCCGCAAAGGAGACGCGTCCTTTTTTCTGGTCCAGCCGGCCCAAAGTGCGGTCAAGCGTTTTTTCCAGTTTCTCCGTCGCATTGCTAATGGCCAAGTCGAGTGACTCGGCATGCTCGGCAACTGCGATCGGGTCCATTCCAGCCAGTCGGGCCTCAATGAGGCACCGCTTATCCCGTGCGCCCGACTTGTGGCTATTCTCGTCGCTTAGATGCACTTCCAATCTGGTCAACTGCTGGGCGAAGCGATGAAACACTTGCTCCATGTCCGTTTTAATCTCGTCAATGAATTCCTCTCCAGCGGAGATGTGGGAATCACTGCTGACTTGAATCTGCATAACGCGCTCCTCGTTGCTTTTGCGAATATCAATTGCGACTAGTCGACAACGCCACGATCTCGCTTTAAGGCTTCCGAATGCCATGTAGTCAGCGCCATTTCTTGACGCCGGACGGAGATAATCAAGTCTAGTCCAGACTTAATGGTATCTTCTACTCGTTCCGCGATGCGTTGCTCATCAGGCTCCACAACCACCGCGGCGTCGCACAGTTCCACCAACCGCTGTTGTAGCGCGGCGACCTGCTGCTGCAATTCAACATCGGCTTGCTTTAACTGATCGACATGCCGCGCCTGCTCGGGGTCGAGCGCAAAGATCTCCTTAATCAGCGGAGCATGGTTTTCGCGAACCGCAGTCTTCAAGCAGGTCTCCATCTCATTACAGGCATGACTGGCAACCTCGCACCATTGCGGCAACTCGCCCGCAATCACCGGGGTGGCGAGCGCCATTTCCAGCGCAGCGAGCGCATCCTCTAATGGCTTTGTCGTGCAAATCATTGATCCGACCCTCGAGTTAGCACACCCAACATGAAAGATAGCAACTGCTATGCCGAAAGGGGGGCTTTCTCGTAGCCTTCGCGGAAAGGGCGGCCAATGAATGTTTAGTGCATTTCGACGTCCACCGAACCAATTCCGCCGCGATAATAGTTGAATCGCACGTCCGGATGATCGGCCAAAAGTGACATCGGGACCGATGAATCGGGAATGCGTTTCCCAATCATCAGCGCGGTGAGCCGGATGCCAAATGGATTGTCGTGTATTCCCGGATGCCAAATCGAAACACGGCCGGACTTCCACGTTTCAAGCGGGCCCACTGTTGCCGCGCGGAGCGGCACCAGCGGCACATAGCCGCCGCCGGACGTTCGCGCGTTTTGGATGATCGTCATCGGATGTAGATCGGTCACCCGCGTGGCAAGCTTGCGATACTCCGCGGGCGACGGCGGCTGGTCGCGGTACGGTCCCTCTCGCCGCAAGGGATCGTTAAATGCCCAGTGCTTTACTTCGCCCTGGCCGCCTTGCATTACCAGGCACTCGACCTCATCGTAGCTGCGGGAATAAGTCGCCAGATCGAGCGGGAAGTGAATGTTCTCCATCGGCATCCGCAACTCCTTGCGGATGCGATTGAAACACAATTCCAGATCCGCCTTTGCGAACGAAAGGGGGTGATCGATGGCGACCGGCTTGTCGTTTTCCACCCACTCGTCCATGCCCCAGAAATGCGCGTGGCGAAGGTTCACGTCCAGCGCGTTCACGATCTCCGCCACCAGCGGCAATTGCTCGGTGGGACCAACCGGCCCGCAAATCCCGACCGGTCGGTCGGCCGTTGCCTGCTGCCACGTCTGGACGTATTCGAGCGCTTCGGCGCAATAGAATTCTTGCAGCGTGTCGAAAATGCGGACTTGAAAGCCCTCTCGCGACAACTCCACCAAATCGCTCGGCTTCAGCCGCGCGGCATCTTTGAGTATCGCTTCGTCGAGCGTGGTATAGTCCCACCACTCGGGGGCCACTTTGCTGATCGGTCGAGCCATCGAATTACTCCGGGGTGAACATTGCTCGCAACAGGTCGTCTTGTGGATAGGGATGTCCGCGATGCTGGAAGAACGCCTCGGCGTAATCGGCGCCTGCTGATTCACCTCGCGCTGCGCTATGCCGATGCATGGAGTCGATGTATTCATCCATGCCGTGATGCGACCGTAGCCAGTCGCGTTGCGACGCATGGCAAGCGAGCATTTCGGTCTTGCGAGGCATTTGCTGGGTAATCGCCACCAGCGTCGTAACCGCCGCTTCCTCGCCGGTGTATGGATTGCGGGCTTCAATCGGGTCGCAGTAGTAAAGCCACGGCACCTGCGATCCTTCGATCCTTGGAAGCGCCGACGCGTTTGGAATCGCGTAACTAAAGCAAGCACTGCGGGCCAGCAGGTGGACCTGCTCGTGATCGAGCATGTAATCGAGCCGCGGATGCGTGAACACGAGCGTCGGCGCGATTTTTCGGAACAGATCGATCGCTTTGCGATTGGCGGCGCGGTCGAACACGACGTTCACGTCCCGCTCTTCGAGACAGTGGTATGTCGCGCCAATCACTTGCGCCGCAGCGCGGCCCTCTTCGCGTCGAACCGCGGCGATCTGGTCCGCAGGCAGCGTTGTCGAACCGCAGTCGCCCGGAGTCGCGGTTGCAATGTGGATCTCCCAGCCGCTCTCCGCCAGCCGAACCAGCGTTCCCGCACACAGGAACTCCGCGTCGTCGGGGTGGGCGAGGAACGATAAGGCGACACGGCGGGAGGGTTGGGGCATGACGGCAATCGCTAGCGCGGTCGAAGTGGAATCGCAGTTTCTTACCGCCGATTTTAGGGAGTATATGACTGCATTGGTAGCTGCCCAGCCCGGCATTGGCAAAGGCTGGGTAAAGAAATCCGTTGCGGCGGCTTTTACTGGCACCCTTGGCGGGCCACGACGATAACTCCCAAAAGCAGCACTATCGGCACGACCGTTAGGCTCAATCGACGGCACACAATGAGGCGGAAGATGCGCGCTCCGGTAAGTCGAATCGTGGGTTTGCTCGCGTTGGGGGCGATCGCTCTGCCCACGACCGCGGTGGGCCAGGGGGTGATTTTGCAAGGCGTCGGGCCGGTGAATCGGGCGATGGGTGGCGCGTCGGTCGCCGCGCCGATCGATGCCGCCGGCGCGCTGCGCTGGAACCCCGCATCCATCAGTGGACTGGCTTGTTCGGAGGTTACCTTCGGCGCGGAACTGCTGCTGCAGACGGAGGATGTGTCGTCCACGGTGCCCACCATCAACGGTCCGCTTTCCGGCAGCACCGGCGCGGAGCCGGGGGCGTCGGTGATTCCCGAAGTTGCCTGGGTTCATCGCGACGACTGCAGCCGCTGGACCTATGGCCTGGGACTCTACGGCGTGGCCGGCTTCAAGGCGAACTATCCCGCAAGCGTCACCAACCCCGTCCTGATGCCGCAGCCGAACGGACTGGGCCGCGTCTATGCGGAACTCGAAGTATTCGACGTTGTGCCGACGATCTCCTATGCACTCACGCCACGGCTGGCCGTCGGCTTCGCGCCGGTCTTGTCGATGGGCACGCTGAACGCCGATCCGCTGTTTCTCGTGTCGCCCGACGACGCCAACGGCGATATGTTTCCCATGTATCCGCACGGCCTCGGCTCGCGCTACCACTACGGTGGCGGCGTGCAGCTTGGCATGTACTACATCGGCGACAACGGCTGGCATTATGGCGCTTCGCTTAAGAGTCCCACGTGGTTCGAAGACTTCCGCTTCCACACGGAAGATGAAATCGGCGCGCCGCGGCTGGCAAAACTCGACATCGACTTGCCGATGATCGTCTCGGTCGGTTTCTCCTATTCGGGAATCGAACGCTGGTTGTGGGCCGTCGATGCCCGCTATTTCGACTACAAAAACACCAACGGTTTCGGCGCCACCGGCTACGACCAAACCGGTGCCGGCACGGGTCTGGGTTGGGACAGCATCTTCTCGATTGCCTCGGGCCTACAGTACCAAGCGACCGACCGGCTCGTAATGCGGATGGGCTACACGTATCAGGAAAACCCGATTCCAGACGCCAACGCATTCTTCAACGTCGCGTCGCCGCTGATTATCGGCCACATCGGATCGGTCGGTGCGTCGTGGTACTGGCGTCCGAACATCGCGTTCAACGTCGCCTACCTCCGCGGCTTCGAGGGCGATAAATCAGGACCGATCGTGCTACCCGGCATCGGTGCCGTCCCCGGTTCCAACGTCACCAGCGAAGTCTCCGCCGACGCGCTGGGGGCGGGCGTGACGGTGCGGTATTAAGGAAACGATGAGCGATGAACGATGAGCGATGAGCAGAATGAATTCACTCATTGCTTTTCGCTCATCGTTCATCGCTAATCGTTCATCGCTTCTCCCATGTCCTTCACTCAGGAAGAAACGCTGATCTATGCTCACCGCGATCTGGTGAAGGGGGTCGCGATTTTTGTGGTGGACGTGGCGGTTCTGGTGATGCTCGCGTACCTCGCGCTCTCGGCTTCGCCGTGGTGGCTGCAAACGCTTTTCTCGCTCGCCACGGGCATCACGATCGGCATTCTGTTCGTCGTCGGTCACGATGCGGCGCACAACGCGCTCACGCCGTCGCGGCAACTGAACTACGTGCTGGGCCAGCTCGCGCTGCTGCCGGCGCTCCATCCGTTCAGCCTGTGGGTCAACGTGCATAACCACACGCACCACCGCTGGACCAATCTCAGCCCGAAAGATTACGTCTGGACGCCGCTCAGTTTGGAAGCCTATCGTGCGCTGCCGCGGCGGCAACAGTTGCGGTACCAGCTCTACCGCGGTCCGCTCGGACCGGCGGTGTACTACATTTACGAATTCTGGTGGCGGAAGATTGCCTTCCCGCGCAAGAGTGTCGTCCGATTCAAGCGGGCACACTTCGTCGATACGGCTTTGGTCGCCACTTTCGCCGTAACTTATTTCGCGTTGCTCTATTTCGGCTCGGAGCGCGGCTGGTTCGGCGGCACGCCGCGGCCGTGGTGGAATGCCGCGCTGTTCGGCTTTGCGATTCCGTTCGTGGTGTGGAACACGCTGATGTCGTTCGTAATCTACTTGCATCACACCCATCCGCGGATTAAGTGGTACGACGACGAAGAAGTTTGGAAGCGCTCGCCCGCCCAGCTCGAATCGTCGGTCCACGTGATCTTTCCCGGCCCGATCAATTTCATTTTTCACTGGATCATGGAGCACACCGCCCACCATTTGCGCCCGTCGATACCGCTCTACCGATTGCCGGCCGCACAACGGCTGATTGAAAGCCGCGAGCGCGACCGGATCATCGTATTTCGCTGGTCGATCGCCGCCCACCTCGACGTCGTCCGCCGCTGCAAGCTGTATGACTTTCGCGCCCGGCGGTGGATGGATTTTGAGGGCGTCTACACGAGCTAATCGCTTGCGCGCGGCGACATGGCCCCCCCAGCCATCCGTCCGGTGCAATTCTTGCGTACAATACACGAACCGCAGCGTTTTCCTCCGCGGGACTAAGTTTCTAACTCGGCACGAGGCGAAATATGGCCGACGATTATCTAAACCCCGGCCCGTCGCGCGATGAAATCGACGCTTGGCAGGGGCCGTTGCTATTGGAATTCGGAACCAGTTGGTGCGGGCACTGCCAAGCCGCCGCGTCGGTAATCGCCCAAGCGCTAACGGAGTTCCAGTCGGTCGAGCACGTCAAAGTCGAGGACAGCCCCGGCCGGCAACTGGGTCGCTCTTTCCGCGTTAAGCTCTGGCCAACGGTGATCTTCCTGAACGATGGGGTTGAGATTGGGCGCGCCGTGCGGCCGGAGACTGCGGCGGAGATTCACGCAGGGCTTGAGAAGCTGAGGGATTAAGACGGCTCGCCGTTAAGATGTTTAATTGATTGAGTGATGCTAAAACAACTTGATATAGCCGTCTTAGCCGTCGACCTACCCGAGTTCGGACTGAGCGCCGGGGACTTGGGAACCATCGTGCTGGTTCATGGCAATGAAGGGTACGAGGTCGAGTTTATGACCTTGGAAGGCGAAACACTGGCAGTTGTCTCGTTACGCCTCGATCAATTGCGCGCGATTGAACCGCGGGAGATTGCGCACGCACGGGCGCTGGTTTAGTCCAGGCAGGTTACGCGTCTCGTCAGAGGGCCGATCCGGCACGCGCTCTGCTGCGCCTCGCGCGCTGTTTCTATTGAATACGGCGGCTCCACATCGCGGCTAACTAACCAGTGAAGCCGACTCGCAAAGCGTGCCAAAAAGCGCAATCAAAAGCGCACTTGTGGCGTCTATCTGACGACAGAAAATCGCCCAAGCCGGCGTAACGCCAAGCGGGTTGCATTGATTTTGCACGGAGATGTTTTGCAGTTTTCTCGCTTGTGCATGGCGGGAAGATGCACCTGGCGTGCCCGTGTGGCCGATTCGCGCAAAGTTTTAGATATATCAACCGCAATCCGTCGGTTGAAAGTCGTTTGGCACGACCCTTGGCACGTTGAATGCGTAAGTAGACCACGTGGGGATTGAGTATTCACTGCGCAGTGCCTCCGCCCAACTAGTGGTGCGCGACGCCGCGCAGTCGTGACACATTGCAAAGAGAACAGGGAGAGCGAAGATGATTCGGAAATATATTATCGGTGCAACGTGCCTTTGCATCGGGGCGATAACGGTCAGTTCGTGGGCGCAAGTACAACCGACTCCTCCGCAAACGTCGCCCGCCGATGCGTCGGCGTCGGGTATTGGTGATGATGGAGTGGAGGTGTTAATGCGCGGTCCCGTGCATGAGGCTTTCGCCGAGCCGGTGTCAATCGATACGAGCGCGACAACCTTGGTGGCGCCCGAACAGCCGCCCGAGGCGGTGGATGAAATTCCCCCCGATGCGCGGCCGGACGATGCTTCCGCGGTTTGGATTCCCGGTTACTGGCATTGGGACGATGTGGAGAGTCGCCATCTGTGGATTAGCGGTGTATGGCGTGTTCCGCCCAGAGACCAGCGATGGGTGCCGGGCTATTGGACGCAAGGCGAAGGCGGTTACCAGCGCGTGAACGGCTTCTGGTCGCCGCTTGAAGAACAGCAAGTCGAGTATTTGCCTGCTCCGCCCGATACGCTAGAAGTTGGGCCGAACACTGCTGCCCCTTCAGAAAATCATTTTTGGATTCCCGGTTCCTGGATCTACAGCAATCAAGATTACCGCTGGCGTCCAGGATATTGGTACGCCAATTCGCCCAACTGGATGTGGGTGCCCGACCGTTACAACTGGACACCAAGCGGGTATGTCTTCTGCAATGGGTACTGGGATTACACCGACTGGTCGCAACGGGGCGCACTGTTTGCGCCGGTGTACTTCAATCGACCCCTTTATCGAACCGCCGGGTATTACTACACGCCACGCGTGCTAATTAACTTTGGGTTTCTCACGAACCATTTCTTCCATCGCCCGGGATATCGTCACTATTACTTCGGCGATTACTACGGCAATTCGTTCCTGAACCTTGGGTTCCACCATCGCTACTCCTGGAACCGTTGGGGACGTGGATGGGATCCATACTACAACCATTTCCGCTGGACCCATTCCCGAAACAATCCCCGCTGGAACGACCACTGGCGTGACCGATACGACCACTACGCCCGCGGTGACCGCAATCGGTTGCCTCATACGTGGAAGGATGTTCGCGATTGGGAACGGGGCGATCGAGATTGGGACCGGGATCGCGACGGGGACCGCGATCGCGATCGTGATCGACCCGACTGGGATCGGGACCGGCGCGTCGCCGCTTCGGTGGACGACGTGATCCGCCGAGGGGATCGCTCGGACTACCGACTGACCCGCATGAATGACGACGAGCGTTCGCGGTATCGCAACAACGCTCGCGAGTTGCGCGACTTGGCGCAACGGCGCGATAGGGCCGAATCGCGGGAGGGTCGTGAAGGCCGCGAGGAACGTGAAGGCCTCGATCCGAATCAAACGGCCGACCGCCGCGGAGGGGATCGGGATTCGTTCCGGCTGCCCGACGCGGAGCAATTCCGCCGTTCGGCTTCCCGCGATGGGGCTGAGCGCTCGCGACGCGAAGGCTCGGTAACTGGGCGCGATGGTCAGCAGCGCCCCGGTGGGGAGCAAGTCGATCGCTCACGAGCGCAGGAGTTGGCACGCGAGCAGCGCGAGACGCAAGAGCGAACGCGAACGCGGCCCGGCGATAGCGATGCCCAGGAACGAGCCCGAGCGCGGTTAGGTCAGCGCGAGACTCCGGGGCGCGACCGGTCAGACATAGCCGATCGCAGCCGAGACTCTCGTGAGGAAGCGACACCCCGGCAGTTTGATAGCCGCCGATTTGAGAACGCACAGCGGCCCGACCGCGAAGGCGGCCGGGATCGCGAGCGATCGGTCCTCGAGCGTGGTACGGTCGAGCGTGGGTCACGGGAGACACCGAGAGTAAGCCCGACCCCGCGCACGCTTGAAGGTCAGCGTGGGAGCGACTCCCGCCGAGTCGAGGCGGAGGCTCGTCAACGATCAGAGCGTGCCACGACACGGCCCAGCATTGATCCAGGTAGGAGAACCGGGCCGCCCTCGGGCGAGACCCGGCGTAGCGAAAGGCCGGTCGATCAATCGTTCCGGTTCGGAAGTCCCTCCGCCGGACAGCGGCCCGATCGTGGCTCACGAGAAGTCGGACCGTCCGCAAGTCAACCACGTCGGAGTTTCACTCCGCCGTCGGATAGTTCGATGCGTCAGCAGATGCAACGTTCGCAAAGCCGTTCAAGCTTCGAGGGCTCGCCGCGCTCGTCGCAGCAACGAATGGAGAGTCGTCCGAGTCCGAGTCGCGGCGGTGAAAGTCGCTCGATGCGTTCCGGCGGCGGTGGCGGTGGCGGTGAGAACCGTTCGATGCGTTCCGGAGGTTCGTCCAATCGCGGAGGATCTTCGGCGATGCGCAGTGGTGGTGGCGGTGGACGCGGCGGCGACGGAAATCGTGGCGGGGGCGGTAACCGAGGTGGCGGCGGTGGCGGTGGACGCAGAGGGGGCGGAGACCGCGATTAGTTCCATTCGCCCGCGATGAAAACTTGAAATGAGGGCCGCGGAATCAAAACCGCGGCCCTCTTTTTTTATTTCATCCTTCGCGTAAGGCAAGCGGTTCGGCGCCCCCTTCGGCAATGATCCGATCGGCTGTGGCTACCTTTTGCGTTTCGCCCTCTTCAATTTCGACGGCGACAAGAATTTTTCCTTTCTGCACGGCTTGGTCGTAGAAGTCCGCGATTTCCTTCTCGACACCGCGGGTCATCATTGCGCCGACGAGTCCGCCGGCGACACCGCCCCCCACCAGGGCAAGACCCCCTGCGACCACCAGCGCAGCGCCGCCCGTCGCAATGCTGGCGCCCAGCACGGTGAGTCCACCCAACGTCGCTCCGATGGCGCCGCCCGTCGCAGCCATGACCGGTGTATGCTCCCCTGCGGAGTCTTCATGGTGAAACGCAGCAAAATGGCGCTCGACAACGTCGTTGCTGCAAATCACCGAGATCTGCTGGGAACCGAAACCCGCCGCGAGCAACTGCTTTACCACGTTTTCAGCAGCGGGAATTGTGGAGAATATTCCGGTGCGAAATGGGCGCTGGATTGTTTCTGAAGTTTTCATGGCGATTCCTCCGAATTAACGGTGCGAGTTTTGACCAATCTGGTCGCTATCGTATTGCAAATCGACTGCCACGATCGTCTCTGATGCCGATTGTAACGTTTTAGAGGCCCAGGGGACTTTTTCATCGCTGCGCATTGTACTGCCACTTCGTAGGGCAAACTGCCACACTCAGTGACCGAACGTACGCCCGGTCTAGTTTCCCGATGGCGCGGACGTCAGTCCGCGGAAGGGTCGTTGGCAACGCTCAAGCCGCTGCAGGGAAACTTCCGGGCGTTATTTTTGACGCGCTAAGTTCGGCAGCCAACAAAAAACCGGCCGCTTGGATCTCTCCAAGCGGCCGGTATGTGAAACGCAGTCCAGGTGAAGTCACCTGTTACTGCGGTTGTGTTTCCTCGGCCGGAGCCGGGGGATTGGTATCGGCGGGCGGAGTGGGCGCTTCCGGCGCTTGATCCGTCGCTTCGGGCTGATCCTGCGGCTGCTCCAATTGCGGCTGCTGGTCCCGATTCTGGTCTCGGTTTTCCCTGTTCTGATCGCGGTTCTGAATCTGACCTTGGTTTTGCTGCCATTGGTCGTCGCGATACTGCCGGGTTTCCCCCGAATCTTGGGTACCCTCGATATAGGTTTCACCCTGCACTTTGCCACCGCGGTACTGGGCTTCATGCTGGCTCGAATGGCCATCATGATGGCCTGAACCATTCGAATAGCCACCGTGCGACCCACATCCATTAGAGACCTGGCCGCCATGCGAACCGTGTCCATTGGAATAGCCGCCATGCGAACCGTGTCCATTGGAATAGCCGCCATGCGAACCATTTCCATTGGAATAGCCGCCGTGCGATCCACAGCCATTGGAATAGCCACCGTGCGAACCGTGGCCACCGCCGCCGCGCCAGCCCCCGTGCGAACCGCCACCGCGGCGACCAAACAGGCCGCCCTCGGATGTATCCGGTAGCAAACCGATCAACATGGCGCCGCACATCACGGCAGCCCCCCACTTCAAATTTCGTGTCATCGAAACACCTCCTGAGAAAACTGGAATCCGCAGATCCTTACAACCGCCGTCGCAATTCGATTACAAACGAACCGCGACGGATTTACACGCTTGTGTGTTTCGCGGTGAAGTGCAGCTTGCGTGCCGTTAAGAATCACAAAATATTCGGGATCATGCTTATTTTCTGATTATCGTGGGCCGGGCAACGACTGTAAGCAGACTCCAGGGCCACCAAGATGGTCGGCCATCGATCAGCGATTGACGCGTTCTTGCGGCAAAGCGGCTCTTTGCACCGAGGAAGAACTCGCGACGACCTGCTCCGCTTCGTTATCGGCTTCCCGAACGTGGGCCGAGGCGGCGATCTGCACCATGTATTCCACGGCGTCGGCAAGGGCGGTGACGAACCGGTCAACGCCGGCAGCCAGTAGCCGTTCCTCGGCCTTCTTGGAATGGGCATTGGTCTGCCAAAGCCCAACCACAATACGCAGGTCGGGAAAATGGGGCCGTAAGCGCTTCGTGATGTATCGGGCATGTGTGGCGGCGAACGGCGGTAACGCGGAAACGCACACCACCGAGGCCTGATGGTCTCGCACCTCCTGGACGGCTTCGCTTGCCAAGCTCTTGGTTGACAACACCTCGGCGTCGAACCCGCGCAGCGCGAGCAATTGGGCGAGCATC
This sequence comes from Pirellulales bacterium, assembly GCA_040901765.1. Classification (GTDB taxonomy): domain Bacteria; phylum Planctomycetota; class Planctomycetia; order Pirellulales; family Lacipirellulaceae; genus JBBDYG01. Next base: position 25,276 of record JBBDYG010000040.1, on the reverse strand, counting down.
ATGCCGGCCAGCTCGTCGGCTTCGTCGCGGGCCGGCACGCATAGGATCTTGGCAGTCGGAGCGGACGCCGTTTTGTCGACAACTTTCACGCCATCTCCGTTGGGCGACGCGGCGCTCGCTTGGGAACCGAATTCTTCAACCATATCGCGCACCGCCTGCAAGACGAACCGCTCTTTGGATTCATCCAACATCCCTTGATGCCGGTCGTGTTCCGCCAGTCGCAACGCCGGAAGAATGACGGTGTCGTACAGCGAAACGAGCGAGTTGGCCTTGAAGTGCTCCTCGGCCACGTCGTAGCCCTCTTCGGGGTCCATCGCGAGCAGGCGCTGATACAGGCGAAGGTGTGCCGGCAGCACCTCGTCGTCGCTTAGCAGCGTATTGATGAACGCAAACTGCGGTACGTACCGTCCGATGACCGACAGGCACACGGTCAATGGCGTCGCGAGCACCAGGCCCACCGGCCCCCACAGCCAAGTCCAAAAGACCGCGGAAATGATGATCCCGATTGTCGAGATGCCCGTGCTTGACCCATACAGCCACGGCTCGAAGACGTTGTTGCTGATCAATTCGTTAACGACAAACAGCCCCGCGACCATCAAGGGTCGGGTCCAACCTTCGAAGACAGCGAGCGACAACGCGACAGGAAAAATCGCTGCAATCCAGGGTCCGACATAGGGTACAAATCGCATTACGGTTGCCAAGAAGCCCCACAGCAGCGCGTTGGGTAGCCCGATCAGAAACAGCCCGATCGCAATGACAAGCCCGTAAATGGAGTTGATGATCAATTGCATCAACAGGTAGCGACTTACTCGATACGCCGCGTCGTCGATTGCTTGCGTGGTATTGCTAAGTTGCTTGGCTCCGACCAAATAAACAAACCGGTTGCGCAAGTCTTCCCGCTCGATGAGGATGAAGATCACGAAGACGATCACAATGACCAAGGTGCCCAGGGGCGCGAGCACCGGACCCAACACATTTTGGGCGACCTCTCCCGCGGACAGTCGGTTGACGAGCTCCACCGGAACGGGCTGCCCTTTTTCGGCAAGCTCCTCCAACGATTCCGAGAGCGATTGCTCTTCCCCGCTGGCGGCCATACTTGGCGCGTTCGCACCGGCGGCCTCGTCGAGCAACTCGCCCGCGTCCGGCTGGGATTCCTCATCGTTCTCTAGGAGCTTCGCCTGCACTTCGTGAAATGTGGCCGAGAGCCGCGCCATGACGCCCTCGCCGCTGCTTTGAAAGGTTTCGGCCTTTTCGAGAATTCGATTCTTGTGGTTGGGAAGTTGGTCCGCGAGATCGTAAAACTGCACGGCCATTACATAGCCGAGGATTGCGATACTCGTGAAAGCGATGCCCACCGCGATCACCACCGCCGGGATCCGCCCCAGCCGCCAGTCTTCCAGTCGATTCACAATCGGCGCGAGCAAAAAGCTCAGCAGGATCGCCAGCGCGAAGGGAAGCAGGATTCCGCGGGCGAAATAGAGTGCGGCAACGATCACCACTCCGCACAGCAGAGTGAAAATTCGCGACTGAATGCGTGCTTCCGGGGGAAGGGTCATACAGGCATCAGCCCAGCTACTTGATGTTCGGAACGTTGATCGAATCGTGGCACGACGCCGTTAACCCAATATTCTCGGCGATTATGAATGGCTGACGCACTTCAAGCCGGAGGCTTGGCAGCCATTAGCCGGCAGTAAGCGTCAGCGCCACTGCCGGTAACTTTATCGAATGAACGATGCACCCCGGCAGGGGTGCCAGCAATACCGTTCGTTGCTTCATTGCTGGCACCCCTGCCGGGGTACTCCAAAGGTGTTCTCCACTTCCGGTGGTGCGCTTCGCGACCACCGGCTAATGGCTGCCATCCCTCCGGGATAAAAAATGCGACGCAACGATCATATCTGACGACAGAGTAACTACCGAAATCTGGTCCCCGTCATTTGTTCGCCGGCGCGGCGAACTGCCCTTCGGCGTCGGTGCCGGGCATCGGGAGCGGAGCCTGCGCCGGCAAAGTGTAACGCTCTTCAATGGCCTGCTTAATAGCGCTGCGGCTCTCTTCCGCAGTCGGCTCTCGCTGCTGTTCGATCTCCGCCGCAATCGCGGCCAACTCGGGGTCTTTGATTCGATCGCGGAACCAAGTCGAATAGTCGCCGCGCCCCAAATGAAACAGCCACGTCTCGTCGTCCACGCCGTCGGCGAGCGACATGAACACGAACAGGTTCTGCGCGCGCAGCTTGAGCTTACCTTCCGGCCCGCGGAAATAGAAGCTGCGATCGGGCGGCAGTTCCCCTTCGGCGTACTTCCGTTGATGCCGCTTCCGCTGCGAGGTGCTCGGCTTGGCTTGAACCAACAGCGGCTCCGATTCAGCGTCGCGCCGCCAGTAGAGCACCTGCCCTTTTTCCACTTTCACTTGCGGCAGTCGCGGCGGCTTTTCGCCCGCGATCTTCGCGAAACTGTGAAACACGCTCGCGGCCTCGGGGCCAGGAGCAATGATTGTCCGAACCATCTCAAGTACCGCCGGCGCCAACAGGCTCGGATCGACCGTAATCCACATCACTTGTTTCAGCTCCCGCGGCAGGGCAAGCTCGCCGGGCTCCCATTGCGCCGGCATCAGATGGTGGGCCTCATCGACCACAATCCAATGGGGCCGCCCTTTGCGGGAGCGTAACTCTTGCAACCGCGGCAACAGTTTCAAGAAGAAATCCGGACGCTCTGTCACTGGTAGATCGATCAAGTTGGCAACCACGTGTTCCTTGGGATCATCAAGCAAATGCACGATTTCATCGATCGTCGGCGGTCTTTTGATGTTGCCCAGCACGGCCGCACCCTCTAGTTCCGAGTAATCTCCCTCGGGATCGATGATACAGCACTGATAACACTGTTCCATGAGCCGCTCGACCAACCCCGATGCGACGGTCGATTTCCCACTCCCCGACGCGCCCGAAATCAACAAGGAGGACTCGGCGGGGGCGATCCTCACGTCGCCCTTTTGATCGCTGGTGCCGAGCAGCAAGTGATGCCGGCCGAGCCGCGTTTCGAGTTGCTCCAGATCGTCGGCGATCATCCGGTCGATCAGCTCGACCACGCCGCGGCCATGATCGGCTTTGGTGACCACGTCGGCACGGTCCTTCAGTGCTGGCAGGGCGTTTTCGACCGCGACGGAACATTCGGTAAGGGCTAAAAAGGCATGGTCGTTTTCCGCGTCGCCGATCCCCACGACGTTGTGGGGCGAGAGCTTCATTTCCTTGAGTGCGGCGGTCAGGCCGGTCGCCTTATTCACCCCGGACGGAAGCACCATGACGGCGCCTTTGTTGAATACCACCTGCAACTCCAGCCCCTGCTCGCGGATCACCTCCAAAGCGGCGATTTCATGCGGTTCCCAGGTGGCAACGATAACGCGGCCAACCTCGATCCGCTCGACGCCACTCTCTTTGAGGGCGACGACAAACTCAACGGGCGGCGGCTCCGCAAGCGTTTTCCACTTCTGATTCGCCGGACAATACAGCAGCGCTCCGTTCTCGGCGACCACGTACTTAAAGAGTTCCAAGTGGGGAAAGCACTCCGCTAATTCTTCTAAACGACGGCCCGTTACCATGATCAGATCGCGTCCGCTGGCCAACAGCCGTTCGAGTCCGGCGAGCGTTTCCTCATCGACCCGACCGTGGTGGGCCAGAGTACCGTCATAATCAGTTGCTAAAGCCAGATAACGCATGCGCATCGCTCCCTCGGAACTGAGAAGACGCCGGTTTGGACGCAAATTGCGTGCCGCCGCAGGTGCCGTGGAAGAACGATATTTGAGCTCTAACTAGCTCGCTTACCGGAACCCTCGACGCGCAAACACAACATTCGCACCGACTGTAGCGGTTAGGTGAGTCATCAAACCCAACCGGTTTCGGAATGTCGTGCAAGGCAAGCTATTCTCTTATGGACGTTCAACACAAACCCATACCGCAAATTCCAAGATCGTTACTCAACGCGGGTCGCAGTCATGTCAATCGCAGAAGCCTCCGTTACTGCCGAGCCGGCGAATTTGGAAGACCTCTTCCAGCGCTGCTTGGGCAACATGGACTTGGTGGAGCGCGTTCTCCTGGCCTTTGAGAGCCACTTCGAGCAAGACCTCGACGAATTGGAGGCGGCCCTCACGACCGCGAGTCCAAACTTGGCGGCACAGATCGCACACCGCATGAAAGGCGCTTCGTCAAACGTTGCAGCCATGGCGCTCACGCGGGAACTTACTTCGATGGAAAAGCTGGCACGAAATGAGCAAATGCCAGAAGCCTTTGCGTGCATGGGCCGGTTGCGCGGCGAATGGCAACGATTCCTCGATGCTGATAAGGATTTTGCCGACTATAGAAACAACAATTGATGCCTGGATTGTCAATATGCTCTCGGCTGTCGGCCAGAAATAGCACCGGCTATCTTCTGGCCGATAGCCGATAGCCTTCCCAGCATCTTTAAGGGCAGACTCATGCGCGTGCTTGTGGTAGAAGACGACATTACCAGCGCCACCTTGCTGCAGGGCTTTCTTGCGAAGCTCGGCTACGAGGTCGCCGTCGCTTACGATGGTCGCCAGGCCTATGAGATGATCTGCAAACAAGACTTTCGCATGGTCATTTCCGATTGGCAAATGCCGGAGATGGATGGAGTCGAGCTTTGTCGAAGAATCCGCCAGCGGCATCTTGGCGCTTATGTCTACATCATCCTGCTCACCTGCCGGGGTGGATCGGATAACCTGATCGAGGGCCTGAAGGCCGGCGCCGACGACTTCATGACCAAGCCGTTTCAGCCGGAGGAGTTGCGGGTCCGGCTCCACGTCGGCGAGCGGATCAATGCGCTCGAGTCCCGCGACTTGGTGATTTTCTCGCTCGCCAAGCTCGCCGAATCGCGCGACCCCGAGACCGGCGCGCATCTGGAGCGGATTCGGGAGTACGTGCGTACGCTGGCGGAAGAGTTAGCTTACCATCCGCTGTTTCACGATATCATCGACGCCGATTACATTCGCGCCCTGTATCAAACAAGCCCGCTGCATGACATTGGAAAAGTGGGGGTGCCGGACGACGTGCTTCTGAAGCCAGGCCCGCTCGACGAGCGAGAAATGGAAATCATGAAGCAGCACACGGTAGTCGGCGCCCAGACGCTCGACGCCGCGCTGGCGGCCCACCCCAAAGCAGGTTTCCTCCGCTTCGCTCGCGACATAGCCTGGTCGCATCACGAGCGATTTGATGGCAAGGGCTATCCACAAGGTCTGGCCGGCGAGGACATCCCGCTGTGCGGGCGAATCGCCGCCGTGGCCGACGTGTACGATGCGCTTACCACCAAGCGAGTTTATAAGCCAGCATTCTCGCACCAGAAATCAAAGCAGATCATCGTCGAAGGCCGAGGCACACAGTTTGATCCGCGCGTCGTCGATGCCTTTCTCGCGCGGGAGGCGGACTTCATCAAAATCAATCGACAGCTTTCAGACGTTCCAACCGCCAACCCAGCGCTCGCGAACAGCATGGACACTCACGCTTTGGCTTTGGCGTAGGCGTAGGTCAGGCTGTGCCTGACTGCTGGGTGAGAGACGCAGCTTAGGCTGTGCCAGACAATTCCGGCCCTTCGACCGACGCGCAAGATTCCAGTCGTCAGGCGGAGCCTGACCTACTCGGCGCACCTCCTGATCTACTACGCGACGAATCTCTCGTGACGTTTGGGCCGTGGGGGGTTTTGTCCGGAAAATGGAAAACACCGTCAGGCGGACAAAATCCAAACGGGCCGTTTTCCCCGAGGATTTCGCGGCTAATTCTGTCCGACCCCGGCGGACATTGGCGGACAAATCCCCATCTGGCGGCGCCGGAAGGAACACAACGCACAATGCGCACAGCCTGAGCGGGCACGGCATCGAGGGATGCAGCGAGCGTGTGGAAGTCAATTGCCAAAGTGCCTATTCGTCCGCGGATTGGCTTTGCACTTTAAGTCCTAGATCGCGGCAAGTTTAGGTGCAGGCAAGTTAATTTAGATGCAGGCGACGATCGCGGTCATTGGGCCCGGTAGGCTGAGTCTCATTTATGGCCGAGCCGCTTTCCATCCCTTCTCAAATTCCGCCTTGTCATAGGTGAGATAGACCGGAATGCTCAATCGGTCCTGAACGAATTGGGTCAATTGGTCCTGAACGTCCACCATTTTGCGCCACCAATCTGATCGCTCCTTCTTATTCAACCCTGCTGGAATATTTTTCATAAACGAGCTACGCGGCGTACTGAGGTAGCATTGGACGCTAATGTTTTGCACGCCGTCGTTCAAAAGTGACTCTTTGAGAGACAGCAGTCGCTTCTGGACTTCCGGCCATCTGTACAAAGTGGGACCGATTCGGTATCTATCACTCGAATCTTCCGTCACGTAGATTTCCGCCGTTCGCGGTGTAGGGCCCCAGACGTAATCGGTCCAGCTCGGGGGACTGATAAGGGCAATGCCCTCTGCGTACATGGCACGAAAGTGATTGAGAGCGTGTTGCCGCCTCCAGCTCCCATAACCTAGAAGGATTGCGATGGCGGTAATGACCAGCAGTAAGTGACGGAGACTAAATCGCAATGGGCGTAGTCGCATGCGCCCAACGATACCATATTCACATAGAAAAAACACCTTTGGGCGGAGTGTTGCCCTCGTTTCGCAGGTTTGGCCATTAGGCAAGCTCCATACGCCCGAACGTCGGGTCAATCTTGAACTCTTGCATCGACTAAATCAGGCAGCAGAGATTGTGGCATACGAACTTGCCCAACGTTTCATTTTTCATCGTCAAATCGTTCTTCGCCCGGACGCTGTCTCCGAACTTTCGCTTAATCATCGAAAAGGTGGACTCTATATTTGACCGCCGATGATACCGGACCATGAACGCTTCTCCGTGCAGATTGAAGTAATGGAAGGCGTTGTTCGACACGCCGGGGCCGGTCGGGGCCGAGTTTGTCTTGAACGGAATTAAGGCCTACGCGCCCATATCGCTGATGTATTGCAGGCTGGCTTCCGGGTAAATTAAAGAATTAAAGGTGTCAAAAGAACTAAAGGTGTCAGGAACCACTTCTCGCAATCGGCGGACTTCCCACCTCCCCGCGAAAGAATTGGTTCCTGACACCTTTAATGCTTCACCTTTAATGCTTAATGCTCCCCGGTCGAGCGTCTCCCGCCGCACCGCGTCTCTCGGCCGCGAAGCGGCGGCATCAAACTAAAGACCGCCTCCCCTACCCCCCTCCCCCGCGGACGGGGGAGGGGAAAATGGGGACGGCATTTTGAACGCTACTCGGCGGGTACCGCCGCCTTCGCGGAGGCGGGCACGAACATTGCGTGCGGGCCGTCGATGCGTCGAAACGCTGGCGTCTTCGCTTGGGCGGCGAAGTTCATAATGATCCCCGTGGCATCGCGGGTCATCGAAAGTTCCTCTTCTCGCCAACCGGCGGCGAGAAACAGATCGCGGCATTCTGATTCGGTCCGTTGGAAAAAGTACCAATCGGTCAGCCACTGGTAATCGGTCTTGTCGTACCGCTCCGTGTCCTTGAACGCGATAAACAGCACTCCTTCGGGCTTGAGCAGCTCGCCCCAACCGCGGAGCATGGCGATCAATGGCTGGTCGGGAATGTAATCGCACAGTCCCACGCTGTACACAATGTCGAACTGGCCGTACTTCTCGATGAACGGCCGCGAAGCCTTCATGCGGAGCGCGTTATAACGCACGAAACGGAACTCGGGCAGATCGTCGCGCGAAGCCACGATGCTGCTTTGGGAATACGCGATCGCCTCGGTGTCGAAATCGACGCAAGTGACGCAAGCGCCGCGAGCCTGCATCGAAGGAAAGCCGTGCGCGTACTCCTGGCACGGCCCGCAGGCCACGTTGAGGATGCTGCTTTCCGTGGGGCGACGGCCGATCTCCTGACGCAAAAACTCATGCAGGGAAGTCATCCGGGCGGGAACGGCGCGGCCCAACTCGGTCTTCAAGAAGAACAGATCGAGATACCCTCCCAAGCCGCGCGACAGCGGTTTTCCATCGTAAATCGCCGTCAGCATCATGTAATCGCCGGCATAACCACGCGGCTTGACCTTGGCGCGGTGCATCATCGGGCTGCGATCCATCCATGGTGCGATCGCGTGCCGGAATCGCTGCTGCACCGATTTTAGCATCCCGTTGCCATCCGCAAGATCGTGCTCCAACTGGCCGCATGCCGCCCGCATCTCCGCCAACAGTTCCAAGAGCGCCTCGAACCGCTCGTCCGGACGCGGCATCTCGTTCGCGTCGATCTGCGCATCGAGCGCCGCTAGCCCGCTTGTGAAGCGTTTTACATCTTCACCAAAGAAGGCATCCACTCGACCTCCAACCACCAATTCAGTTTTCATTGTGCAGCCCCAATTGCAAGGAAAGTAAAAGTAATCAACTTGGCTAGCCACACGCGAGACGGTGTCGTTCGTCACACCCGCTCGACCCACTTCCCTGCGTGTCGCGAAAACCAAGTGTGGCGATTGTTACGAAGGTGCGTCAATTGATTTTCTTACCAATTGCGCCACGACGCGCGATGCTGCGGTGGTGCGATCGGCACAGAACGATTGCTTTCAGAGATGGGTAAAGTCGCGCCGATCCGGACCGCTTGCCGAAGCGGTACAGAACAACCGCAAAACGCAGTTCGGAGGCGGACTACTTTTCTTTACTCGTACAATCGCCCCATGCCGAATAATTGATGCAACCGAAATGGCAACTTTGCGCGTGAGTAATAGAGAACTTTCGCGTGGCGTATTCTTCACCAGTTACTTCCGCCAAAGGTGTTATCGGCCGCGCTGCGCGCGGCCGGTCCCATACAACGAATAGCGCTGCGCATGGCTGTTGAACGTCCCACTGGTGTCAATGATCTCGATGAAACGCGGGAGATTTGGGCCAGCGCGCTGAGCAAAGCACTGGGTGATCGCTTTCGCTGCGATACCATCCTCAAAGCAACACCCGCGTCGCTCTTGACGATTGGCACCGACCTGCAAACCCAGGAGCCGGTGATCGTCAAGGGATTCCACATGCAGACGCTTCCGGCCGGAATGTCGCTCCGGTTGCAGCAGAAAGCGGCCATCCTCCAAGAGCTTCGATGCCCCTGTCTACCCGAATTCCTCGTTACGCGAACGGACGACCAACGGCTGTTTCTTGTCATGCGGCGCGTCACGGGCCATTCGCTCGCCAAGCGAGGTCAGCTAAGTGCTCCCGAGGCGATGGCCACCGCGCGGTCGCTCTTCGTGGCGCTGAAATCGCTGCATCAGCGAAACGTGCTGCACGGCGACGTGAAGCCCGAGAACATCGTCGTCGATGGGGAGGTGCTTCACGCCGCAACGTTGGTCGATATCGGCCCTTCGCTGCGCATGTGCCTCGAAGGCGCGCCGAGTGAAGACACCCTCGCCGCTGCCTGGTACCTGTCGCCCGAGCAAGCCGGCTTGATCGACCATGACCTCGGGCCGTATTCGGACCTCTATGCGGCAGGCGCGGTGCTGTTCTTCAGCCTTGCCGGCCGGCCGCCATTTGAGGGCGATTCGGTCGGCGAAATTCTGTTTGCGCACATGACATCGCCGGCGCCCGAGTTGCGAGCGCTCGGGCTTGAAATCCCTCGCGCGCTCGATGAGTTGGTGCAGCGGCTGTTGCGCAAGGATCCGCGCGACAGGTACCAATCGGCCGACGCCGTGCTGGCCGATCTGGATGCCATCCAGGCGGCGCTCGACCGCGGCGAACGCGATCCACAAGTAGTCGTCGGCGCGCACGATATTCGCTGCACGCTCACGGAACCGGCATTTGTCGCCCGTACACGAGAGCTCGAAACCATCGACCGCATGATTGGCCGCGCACAAGAAGGCCATGGCGGCCTGGTGCTCGTGGAAGCCGAATCGGGTGGGGGTAAGACGCGCTTATTGGCCGAGATCGCCCGGCAGGCGGCCCGCCGCGGAATGCGGGTGTTCCGCGGCGAGAAATCGAACGAGGTTGGCCACCGGCCCTTGCAGATTCTCGATGGCGTCATCAACGGACTGGCATCCGCGGCGCGCAGCCATCCGGAACTGCTCCAGTCGTTACGCGATGCGCTGGGCGCTGAACAAGCGGCGCTCGTCGCGACGGTACCACAACTGTCCGAAGTCCTGGGGCTAGGCGACGATCCGATTTTTGCGCCCGAGGCGTTCGGGGAAGCCCGGAGCCTCCGATCGCTGTGCGAGCTACTCCATGCGGTCGGCGCATCGGACCGCCCTGCTCTCGTGATGCTCGATGATTGCCAATGGGCCGATGAGCTTACCTGGAAACTCTTGCAACGGTGGCAGGCGCAATATGGTCAGTCGCCGCAACATAACAATCACGTGCTGGTCATCGCCGCGTTCCGCAGCGACGAGGTGCCGCCGGGCCATCTCTTGCGCAAGTCCAATCCCGCGGCCCAACTGGTCATGTCGGGCTTGTCTACCGAAGAGGTCGGCCGACTAGCGGTTTCAATGGCCGGGCCGCTGCCCGATGCGATTCTCGAGGTGGTCTCGCGCCTTGCCGATGGAAGCCCGTTTATGGCCTCTGCCGTCGTGCGCGGACTCGTGGAGTGCGGTGCGCTCGTAGCCGACCCTGCGGGTTGGCGCGTCGACGAAACGTCACTCGTCTCGTGCCAGTCATCAAGCCGGGCGGCGACACTTCTCACGCGGCGAGTGGAACTCCTCGATCAAGCAGCGCTCGAGTTGCTGTCGGTCGGTGCCGTGCTCGGAAAGGAGTTTGACATCGGCATGGCCGTGGCCTTGTTGACGAGCGAGCCCACCGAAACGATCGGCTCTTTGGACGAAGCCCGGCGTCGTCAGTTGATTTGGATTCGGCCCGACCAGTCGAGTTGCGTCTTTGTCCATGACAAAGTCCGCGAGACGCTGCTCGATCGGCTCTCGGATGCCGAACGGCGGAGCATTCATTTGCGGGCGGCGTGGCGGCTTCGCAAGCTTGACGAAAGCCGGTTCGCGGAGCTGGCGTTCCACTTCGATGCCGCCGGCGACGCCTATAGCGCGCTGTCTTACGCTCTGCAAGCCGCCGAACAGGCGCGGGGCCAGCATGCGCTCGAAATCGCCGAGCAGCAATATCGTATCGCGCAGCGCGGCGCCGACGTAGCGGACAAGGCCACGCAATTTCGCTTGGCGGAAGGCCTCGGCGACGTGCTCATGCTGCGCGGCCGTTACGACCAGGCCGCGCAGCTCTTCGAGCTTGCCGCGGGGCTTGCCGATGGACAACTGCAACAAGCCCAGATTCGCGGCCGGCTGGCCGACCTGGCGTTCAAGCGCGGTGACATGGACCGCGCCGTGCGCGATTTTGAATCCGCACTTCGCACGCTCGGCATGTACGTTCCACGCCGCATGCCCGCGTTTCTGATGGTTTTCGCTTGGCAGGGGTTCATTCAACTGCTGCATACGCTTGTTCCAAGGTTGTTTCTCCATCGCCGCAACCGATATCCGACCGAGTCGGAACGTCTCACGCTCCAACTATTTAGCGGCCTGGCCCACGGAAGTTGGTACGCCCGCAGCAAGGTGATCGCGCTCTGGGCACACATGCGAGGTCTTAACCTCGCGGAAACCTTTCTGCCGACACTTGAACTTGCACACGCTTACTCCGAACATGCCCCCGGCATGACTCTCATTCCGCTGTTCGAGCGCGGCATTGCCTACGCGCAGAAGTCGCTGGAAATCCGCCGATCCTTCGGCGACCTGTGGGGCCAAGGCCAGTCGCTCCACTACTATGGCGTGGTGCTCTATGCCGCGTCGCGGTTCTCGGAGTGCATCGTCAAGTGCCGCGAAGCGGTGCGATTGCTGGAGCGGATGGGCGATTATCAACAGGTACACACCGCTCGCTACCAAATCGCCGCGTCGCTGTACCACCTGGGTGACTTTCGTGCCGCGCTCGAAGAAGCGCAGTTGAACCATCGCTCGGGAGTCGAGTTGGGAGATGAGCAAGCCTCCGGTATCAACTTGGATGTTTGGGCTCGTTCCGGTCATGGCACTATTCCGAGCGATATCTTAGAGCGAGAACTTGAACGCGAGCGGTTCGACGCCCAAGGCACGGCGCAGGTGCTGCTTGCCAAAGGCGTTTGCCTGCTGGAGCAGGGCAGCGCGCACGAAGCGATCGCAGTCTTCGAGAAAGCCATTGACATCACCCGCGCCGCCGGCGTTTGCAATTCTTACACAGTGCCAAATCAGGCATGGCTGGCCACCGCCTGGCGTCAGGAAGTCGAGTGCCGCAACGGATACAATCAGGTGTTGCGACGCCGCGGGTTGAAAGCCGCCGAAAAAGCGGCCCGCCGAGCGATTCGCGCCGCCCGCGTTTGCCGCAACGACTTGCCGCAAGCCCTCCGCGAATATGCGATCGTAAGCGCAATGCGAGGCAAGGCGCTCAAAGCCAAGCGGCTGTTCGATCGCAGTCTCGCGCTGGCCGATCAATTGGGCGAACGCTATGAAGTGGCGCAGACCTTGTTAGCCCGCGGTAAGGTCGGGCGAGAGTTTAATTGGAACAAGGCGGAGGTCGACCTCGAACGCGGCAAGTCCCAACTCGATTTGATGCAGGCACAGAAAGCTGATTCGTCATCTCAACGCGGCTCCGCCGAACTGGTTACTCTTTCGCTTGCCGACCGGTTCGACACGGTGCTCGACTCGGGAAGAAGAGTGGCTTCGGCATTGCTTGAAGAGTCGATCTACGAACAAGCACGCCAAGCAGCGCTGCGGCTACTCCGCGGTCAGCATTGCGCCGTGCTCGAGGTCGATCTCGATCGCGGCGCGGATTATTTTCGGCCCGCCGTCGGCGATCTGGACGTGCCGTTCCAAAAGCAGCTCATCGCCGATTGCCTCGAAGCGGGTTCGGCGGTTGCTGCTGCCAGCGATCAACTCGACGAAACCGTGGCTGGTTCGTCGCTCTGCGCTCCCGTCTTCGTGCGCGGCCGCGCCGCGGCATGCCTCTACGTGACTAACAGCCAGATTACGGGTCTATTCGGAGAAGACGAACAACGCCTGGCAGACTTTGTTGCCTGCATCGCCGGCGCAGCGCTCGAAAATGCCGAAGGATTCCAGCAATTGCAAAACTTGAACGCCACGCTCGAACAGCGGGTCGAAGAACGGACCGCCGCCGCCGAATCGCGAGCCTGCGAGCTGGCCCTCTCGAACCGCGAACTGGAGCGCGTTGCGAACGAGCTGCGCAAGACCGAGGAAGAACTGCGGATTGCGATGCTCGCCGCCGAGTCGGCGAATCAGGCCAAGAGCAAGTTCCTCGCCACGATGAGCCACGAAATCCGCACGCCGATGAACGGCATTCTCGGCATGGCCGAGTTAGCCCTGGCCACGCGGCTCACGTCGCAACAACAAAGCTACCTGAAGATCGTCAAGCAATCGGGCGACGCGCTACTCACGCTGCTCAACGACGTGCTCGATCTGTCGAAGATCGAAGCAGGCAAAATGGAACTGGAGTCAATCCCGTTCCAACTGCATCAAGTCGTCGGCGACGCCGTGCGGCTACTTTCGGCCAATGCGTTCAAGAAAGGCCTGGAACTTATCTGCCGCGTCGCGCCCGAGGCGCCGGCGCAGATCGTGGGCGATCCCAATCGCCTGCGACAGATCGTCGTCAACCTGGTCGGAAACGCCGTCAAGTTCACCGAGCGCGGCGAAATACTCGTCAACGTCGAAGTCGAATCGCTCGAGTCGGACATTGCGACGCTCCACTTCTCGGTGAAAGATACCGGTATTGGCATTCCCGCCGACAAACAGAAGGCGGTGTTTGAAGCGTTCCAACAGAGCGACAGTTCCACCACCCGCAAGTTTGGAGGCACGGGCCTAGGCCTGTCGATTTCCGTTCAATTCGTAAAGCTAATGCAAGGCCGCATCTGGCTGGAGAGCGTCGAAGGCGAGGGAACTACCTTCCATTTCGTCGTCCCGCTTCCAACCGCCCAAAATGGATCAGGGCTGCCGCCGAAGACCGATTTGCTTGGGGTCGAGGCGCTGGTGATGAGTAAGAATGCGACCAACCGCCGCGTTTATTCCGAATTACTCGAGGACCACGGAGCAAGCGTCACGTGCTGCGCGACCTTGCAGGAGGCGCGTTGCGGAATCGAAAATGAAATGCCGAGCGGCCAGGGCCTTGCGCTGCTCGATGCCTCCAAGGCCGATTTCGAAACGCTCGATCTTGAGTTGCCATTGGCGGAGCGCAACTGGAGTGTGATCGCACTGCTGCCGCCCGATTGGGTCGACGGCGACGGCCCCGCACGGGGTCACCACCGCCTCACCAAGCCCGCTACCCAAGCGGAGTTGCTCGCGGCTATCACCGATGCGATGCAGTTGCACTGCGAGTTGGCCGACGCACCAACGGCCACGGTTGATATGGTTCGATCGCTAAACATCCTGCTGGCGGACGATGGCCCCGTGAACCGCGAAGTGGCCGTCGGATTGTTGCAACTTCAAGGCCACGAAGTGACCGCCGTCACCAACGGCCAAGAAGCGGTCGACGCGCTGGCACAAGGCGAATTCGACGTGGTGCTGATGGACGTGGAGATGCCCGTGATGGACGGCCTGGAAGCCGCCCGCTCCATCCGCGCCCGCGAGGAAGCATTGGGCGTACATACACCAATCGTCGCGATGACCGCCCATGCGATCCAGGGCGTCCGCGACCACTGCCGCGACGCGGGCATGGACGCCTACGTCACGAAGCCGATCCAGCCGGATGAATTGTTCCGCGTTCTATCGGACGTAACGGCTGGGCGGCTGGAGCCGGCGCTGGTGTAAGGTCCAAGATTTGCATGTATTCCGTCGGTCCCGCGCTCGCAGTGGTTGCGCGCGTTGACCCACATTTAATACGGAGGACTAACCGATGTTCCTGCTCCCGACGTTCGCCGCCGCCCTCGCGCTTGCCGCTCCAGCCGGCCACGATCACCACTTCATGCAGTGCGCCCAGGCGTGCGATGACTGCGCTCGCATCTGCGATGCCTGTAGCACACACTGCGCCACGCTCGTTGCCGAAGGTCAAAAAGAACATCTCGCGACGCTGCAAACTTGCCAAGATTGCGCGACCGCTTGTCAAGCCGCATCATCGATCGTGGCCCGCCAGGGACCGTTCAGCGATCTGATCTGCACAGCCTGCGCCGAAGCCTGCAAACATTGCGGCGACGCGTGCGAGAAGTTCACGGACGATCCCATGATGAAGCAGTGCGCGGACGAATGCCGCAAGTGCGAGAAGGCGTGCCGCGATATGCTGAAGCATTTAGAGAAGGCATAAGTGAGCGATGGCCGTTCACGGTCCTCACACAGAAGGCATGGCTCGGCGGCGACGAGGTTCGGAGTATGAAGATCGCCCAAGCGGGTGATAATTTCGACGTCGATGCGACCGCCTCGCGCCGCCTTCTCGACGAAGTTCTCGCGCGGCCCCTGTTTGCTCACCTGGCCACCGACTCTGAGCACGGACCGCGTGAGTCGCCCGTTTGGTTCCTGTGGGAAGACGAAACTCTCTGGTTCATCGGGAATTATCAATCAGATACGTTCCCAAAGCGCATTGAACGTGAGCCACGCTGCGCTATCGGGGTCGTGGAATTCGACATTGGTGGGGAATGCCGGCTTCACGCGTTCGGAAGTATCCTCCAGGAAAGCCGCTACACGTGTACTATTCGCCGAATGAACCGCAACGTTTTGTAATGGAACGAGGCAACAGGCTCGGATCGATGGGGATGATTATTATTGGAGCGGTGCTGCTTGTGTTTGGAGTCTATAAAGTTCGGTCGCAGAGAGCTTCTTAGCTTTAAGGATCCCAGGCAGTGCTCGGCGCAACACGCGAATTGGCGTATTTGGTATACAGCGGTTATACTTCGTGCATACTTGCCCGCGTTAGTGCGAGCAACTAATCCTCTATCGTAGGGCGGCAAAATGGCATCTCTTGCGATGTATGAAATTCAACGCGTATGCCAGAAGTGCAACGGCCCCATGACGCAAGGTTTCATCGTCGACAACACCTATGGTTTACGCTTGGTGAGCCAATGGGCGCCAGGAGCACCGCAAAAGTCTTTTTGGACCGGGACCAAATTGCCACACGGCACGCTGCCCCTGGCCGCATATCGCTGTTCCTCCTGCGGCTTCATCGAGTTCTACGCCCACAAAGATTTCGCTGCTGAATAGTGCAATCATAACCTATGAAGCTCGACAACAGCAAACGCGACGCGAAGGGCCAGCTCAAAGACGGCCCCTACGAAGAGCACTTCAAAGACGGCTCGCTGTGCTGCGAAGGCCAGCACGTCGATGGTGAAAAGGCAGGCGAGTGGAAGTACTACCTGAAGAATAGTCAACTGAAAGCGATCGGCAGCTATGCCGATGGCAAAATGACGGGCGAGTGGACGTGGTATCGCGAGAACGGCGAGTTGATGCAGACCGGCGGGTTCGACCAGGAGAAGAAAGTCGGGCTATGGAAGCGGTATCATCCCAACGGCGTTCTCCACGATGAAGGCCATTACCTGAACGACGAGAAAGTCGGCGAGTGGAGGATTTATAACGCCGAGGGCAAGCTCACCAAGTCAACGGTTTACAAGGAAAAGTAAAACGCGAACGTGGAATCTTGGAACCCAAGCCTTTACTTGAAGTTCGGCGCCGAACGGACGCGTCCGGCAGGTGACCTCGTCGCGCGGATCGATGTGCCGAAGCCACGGCGGGTGATTGATCTCGGCTGCGGGCCGGGAAACAGCACCGCGATTCTACGGGCGCGCTGGCCGTCGGCTGAGACCACCGGGCTGGATTCTGATGCGGCGATGCTTGCCGCCGCAGCCAAGTCCGACCCAGAGGTGCGATGGGTACAGGGCGACGCCGCCAACTGGGAGCCGACGGAGTTATACGATGTGGTGTTCTCGAACGCGATGCTTCAGTGGTTGCCGAATCACGCGGCTGTGGTTCCACGGCTATTCGGTGCCGTCGCACCAAACGGAGCACTCGCGGTTCAGATTCCGGCGCATCTTGAGTCGGCTTTGCACTTGCACATTTTGGAGGTCGCTAACGAACCCGAGTGGCGAGAAGATACCCGCGCTGCGCGGGGCGCAATCGGCAGCCACGATCCTGGTTTCTATTACGATCTGCTCTGCCCGCTCGGCGAGCGAATCGACCTATGGGAGACCGAGTACGACCACGTGATGAACGGTCCCGAAGACATACTGACATGGATTCGCGGAACGGGACTGCGGCCGTTTCTTAACGCCCTGGCAAGCGAGCAAGAGCGGCAGCGGTTTGAATCGCTGCTCTTAGAACGGGTGGCCGTGTCGTACCCCCGGCGGCGCGATGGACGGGTGCTGTTTCCGTTTCGGCGGCTGTTCTTAGTGGCGTATCGTGACGGGGCAACCCGAGAGTTCGTCGCAAGTGAGCGCGGCTAACATTCGGGTACCAATGAAAAAATCCCCGTAGGCGTCCACCGGCTTTTCAACCGGTGAACGCCCCTGAGGGGATTCTTGCCTTCGCAGTCAGGCCGTCTTAGAAGGCCATTCCGATCGTCCAAGCCGGACCAACGAAACCGAGGGTGTCGAGGTCGCCGGAGCTATCGACAACCGCACTGTGCCACATCTGGATTTCGTACGCCAAGCGGGTGAACAGGTAGGTGTCGTAGTAGCAAACGCCATATTCGACACCCGCGTACAGTTCCCAGACAAAGATATTGTCATCGCGGTCGGTCGCGATGAAGTCGTGGTCTTCGTTGCCGTCCCAATCGCCGCCGAGGAGCGACATCCGGCCGCCACCCACAAGGTTCAGTTCGCTATTGCATCCGCGAGCGAACTGCGAACGCATGTCGGCCGCCATCGTCAGGCCCAACAGATTGTCGATGCTGACGGTATCGTTGTCGTCATCGGTGCTGTCCCACGAACCGAGGCGAACACCACCGGACAATAGAACGTCGCTGCGGCAGCCTTGAAACCGCTGAGTCGCTTCGAGATCAACGATGTTCATTTGGAAGGCAATCGAATCGTTGGTGTTTTCGATGCCCGTCGAATGGTCGTAGTTCCAGTAACGAATGCGCCCGCCCATGCCGCAGCCGTTCTCGTATCCGAGAATGAACCGGGGAGAGATGTCGTGATTCTCGTCGAGCTTCGAACCTTCGTCATCGAAGTCCTCTTGCGCGTGTGCCCGCAAGAATAGGAATTGCACCTCGGCGTAGACGCTGCCGCAGGAAGGGCAGCACGAGCCCGTACAACATCCAGCGTCGCAGCACCCGCATCCGCCGCCGCCGCACGCATCGCAGCAACCGACGTCGCAACAGCCGTCAGCCGAATCGCAGCAGTGGCTGGCCTGCTGCAGACCATTCTGTCCAGCAAGTTGATTTTCAATTTTGGCTAGCCGATTCTCAAGCTCCGAGTAGCCGAGTTCTTCCGCATGGAGCTGGCCGAAGCAGAGCACCATGCCCGCCATCGCCAGCGCCGTCCTTGTGATGGTCGCCTTCATCCTTGATCCCTCGCAGGTTTGGGGGCATTTGGCCGGATCGGCCTCTGCCAGAAAGGGGAAATCTTCCAACGTGAGCGCCCGACCCATTCCATGAGGCCGTGCGCAACATCCCTTTCATCGCGACAATTCCCGGATGATTCTAGTTTTCGGTCAAGGGACGGCCGGGTTTATGCGAACGCTATGCGCGTTTCCACCGTCCGTTGTCTCCCAGCCCGCAAGGCTTTCCAGGGCAGCATGCGCCTCTGACGATTCTCCGGTATTTAGGGCTTTAAAAGCCAAGAGCCCAATTCGTTCGCTAGCAATTGTGGCCCCTGCCGTGAAGAATAGACGGCGGCTTCGACAGTGCTCGGACCCGAGGCCGGGCGGCGGCGGGGACGGAAGTCGACGTTCAATTACCAATGTTTGGCCCACCAGTTCCGATGTTTTTCGATCCCGTACCAAGGTGACACAAATGCACGCCGAACCGATGTCCCAGTCGAAAGATCATTACGCTTCGATTATCGACCACATTAGTGTCTCCAATTCGCCCGTGGGCATCGACGCGCAACTCACGCACGCCATCATCATCACCTATCTTCAGCAGATCGCCGAGCGACTGGATAGGATTGAGACGCGGTTGAGCAATCTGGAGACGGCCTAGCGCCAGGACGAAGAGTGAACCACTGTGCGCCGTGGGCTTGTGGTCGAAGCGGTACGCTTTGGAATCACTCAAGCGGCGAGCGAAATTCTACAACCTCGATCACCATCTGCTCTTGCTCGGCCATGGCGTCCGCCGCGACGGGCGGATTGCGTGATTCTTGTATGCGGTCTGGTTCCAAGGACGACATGGGCAGGTAAGTCACGAACGACAGAATGACTTCGAGACCGGCGATGAGCTTGCCAATAACGACGCGCGACATGTTTACTCCTTTCGATTTGGCATCTACGTTGGAAGCGACTGGTGGCCCCCGAAACGCGGCACCAGAACGAGCAAGTTGCGTGCCGAAACTTGGGCGTGGTTCATTCGGGTTGAGGGCGATTTCCGGTCGGCTTGCCGAAGACTCGGGCGTGCGCCTGCGTGAATTCGGCCCCGAGGAACAGGATGATCGATGCGTAGTACGCCCACAGTAGGACGACAATGACCGACCCTGCCGCGCCGTAGGTGCTGCTGATCGCGCCCCGACTGATGTACCAGGAAAAGGCATATTTACCGATCGTGAACAGCACGCTGGTCACCGCGGCGCCGGCCAGCGCGTGACGCCAGCCAACGCGGGCATCGGGAAGATAGCGAAACATTACGGCAAACAGCAAAGCCACCACGACGAGCGACGCCAAGTTGTTCGCCCAATGAACCGCTGCCGGTGGCCATCCGATCCACTGCTCGGTCCAGGTCTGGGCCACGGAGATGAACATGTTGAATGCAATCAGTGCCAGCAGCACAACGCCAATCAACAGAATCATCGCAAAAGCCAACAATCGATCGGTCACCAATTTTGAGAGTTGCAATCCATGGGGCGCTTCCACGTCCCAAATTGCGTTGAGCGAACCTTTCAGTTGATTCATCACGCCCGTGGCGCCGAGAAGTAGTGTCGCAACGGCGATGATCGAGGCGACCGTTCCAGCGCCAGGGCGGTATGCACCTTTGACCATTTCTTGAATCAGAGCCGCCCCTTGCTCGCCGACGTAACCTTCGAGTTGTCCGTAAAGCTCGCCCGACACGGCCTGTTCGCCGAATAATTGCCCGGTCACGACAATCACCACAATCAGCAGCGGCGCGATGGAGAAGAGCACATAATAGGCAAGCGCCGCCGCCAATTGGGTGACGTTGTCGCCGCTAAAATCGCCGAAGGTGAGCTTAATTACCTGCCACCAGCCGCTGCCACTTGTAGGTTGTTGAGCGGTTGGCATGTTGACTATCTCAGTTGGAGGGGACTCCGGCCCCGATGGCGACTTGCACTGAGTGCCACTCGCCGCGGCAATTGGTCGTTGTCGCACTTCAAGCCGGAGGCTTGGCAGCCATTAGCCGGCAGTCAGCGCCAGCACCACTGCCGGTAAGTCGATCAAATGAAAGCTGCACCCCGGAGGGCGTGCCAGCAACACCGTGCGTCGCTTGATTGCTGGCACCCCTACCGGGGTGCTGCTGAATCTAGTTCTCCCACTCCGGTGGTGCGCTTCGCGACCACCGGCTAATGGCTGTCATCCCTCGGGGATGCAGAATGTAGCGTAGCGATCTTATTTGTAACATTGGGGCAAAGGGTTCAAGGTTTGGCGTGGTGTCCGAACTATCGTTTCAAGCTACACGGCCGTGGTCGGCTCGGGGGCCGGCTTGCGTTTGCGGGCCGCTCGCTTTTTCTTCGGCGCAGACTCGATTGTCGAGGCTTCGACAATTGCCGACTGCGGTTCATCGGCAGGAGTTGCCGTCGGCGATTTGGTCAACAGCACGGTAACGGACCGGCCCTGAAGCGGATACACCGATCCAGGCGTGCGATCTTCCTGAGTCACTTCGGAACGCGCAGTATCGAACAACAACTCCCACGGCGCCTTGGATCGCGTTTCAGGTAGCTTGAAGTCGATTTTCTCGTGGTGCGCGTTCAGCAGCAGAAGCAGTGTGTCGCCGGTAATCGGTTCGCCCCGTCGATCGACGTCGCCGATGATGTCGCCCGCCAACCGCACACCGAGACATTGCGCGTAGCCTAAGTTCCACGCTTCGTCGGTCATTTCTTTTCCCGACGGCTCCAGCCAGGAAATGTCTTTGATGCCTTGATTGCGGATACTGCGGCCGTGGAAGAAATTGCGGCGTTGAAATACCGGCTGACTGTGCCAAATCTTCGCGACGCGGCGGACGAATGCGAGAAACTCCTGTTGCGATTCGTCAAGATCCCAATGGAGCCACGTCAATTCATTGTCGTGGCAGTAAACATTGTTGTTCCCATGATGGGTATGACTCAGTTCATCGCCGGCAACCAGCATGGGCACGCCCTGCGAAAGAAACAGCGTAGCGATCAAATTGCGCTTCTGCTGCGCCCGCAGCGCGTTAATCGCCGCATCGTCCGTCGGGCCTTCCGCTCCGCAGTTCCAACTCAGGTTGTTGCTCGAACCATCGCGGTTTTCTTCGAGGTTCGCCTCGTTGTGCTTCTCATTGTAACTCACTAAATCATGCAGGCTGAAACCATCGTGCGCCGTGATAAAGTTCACGCTGGCGTATGGCCGACGGCCGCCGACCTCGTACAGGTCGCTGCTGCCGCTCAGCCGGGTGGCGAAATCGTGGAGCAGTCCGCCCTGGCCGATCCAGAAACCGCGCATCGTGTCGCGATACCGACCGTTCCATTCGCTCCACAACACGGGGAAGTTTCCGACCTGGTAGCCGCCGTCGCCGACGTCCCACGGCTCGGCAATCAGCTTTACCTGCGAGAGGACTGGGTCTTGGTGGATGATGTCGAAGAACGCCGCGAGCTTATCGACCTCGTGCAACTCGCGGGCAAGGGTGCTGGCCAAATCGAAGCGGAAACCGTCGACGTGCATCTCCAGCACCCAGTAGCGCAGGCTGTCCATGATGAGTTGCAACACGCGGGGATGGCGCATGCTCATCGTGTTGCCGCAGCCTGTGTAATCCATGTAGTACCGCGGATCTTTGGGCGACAGCCGATAGTAGGCGGCATTATCAATGCCCCGCATCGACAGCGTGGGGCCGTTTTGGTTTCCCTCGGCGGTGTGGTTGTATACCACGTCGAGGATCACTTCGATGCCAGCCGCGTGCAGTCCGCGAACCATCATCTTGAATTGCTGCACGGCGTCCTGCGGCAAATGCGGCGAAACGTACCGCGCGTCGGGAGCGAAGAACGCCAGCGTGTTGTAACCCCAGTAGTTCGCCAAGCCCTGGTCCGCCAGGTGGCGATCGTCCATGTGGTGATGCACTGGCATGAGTTCGACCGCGGTAACGCCAAGACTCTTCAGGTGCCGAACTCCGGCGTCAGACGCGACGCCGGCATAGGAGCCGCGCAACTTGGCTGGAACTTGGGGATTCTGTTGGCTGAAACCCTTGACGTGCATCTCGTAAATCAGCGTCTCGTGCCACGGTGTTCGCGGCGGTCGGTCGTCGCCCCAGGTAAACGCCGTGTCCACAACGCCCGCCAGCGGTGCAAACCGGGCACTATCGCGCTCATCAAACGAAAGATCGACGGCCTCGTGTCCTAATTGGTAGCCAAACACTTCGTCCGCCCACTGCACGTCGCGGGCGATCGAACGGGCATAGGGATCGAGAACCACCTTATTGTGATTGAAGCGATGGCCGTTTTGCGGCTCGTAGGGACCATGCACGCGATAGCCGTAGATTTGTCCGGGCGTGGCGTCTGGCAAATACGCGTGCCAAACGAGATCGGTGTGCTCCTTCAATTCCACACGGGCCTGCTCGCCCTGAGCGGAAGCCGTATCGAACAGACACAATTCAACTTTGGTGGCATTCTCGGCAAACAGGGCAAAATTAACACCCAACCCGTCCCACGTGGCGCCCAAGGGATAGGGGGATCCGGGCCAGACTCGCATAGTTTCTCCGAAGATGAGGGGTTAATCCTTGTAAAGCGAACTTCACAAGGGATTGTCTCGGTGAATGCAAAACCAATGCCAGCCCGTTCCGCGTTCTCAAAGTACCATGCTGCAATTGTTTGCTGATTGTAACGCAACCAACATGGTCGCAAAATAGGCGCGCGTTGGCCAATTAAGCCGGCACGATGTATGCAGTCACCACGAGCCATTATTCCAAAGGATACCGATATGCACTTACCTTCCAACGCCCGCCGATTCCCAATCGGCGCTGAAAACATTTCGGATGCCACGGTTCATTTCCGCGTCTGGGCGCCGCGTCGGGCCCGGGTGCAAATAGCGCTATCCGATCCCGGAATGCCCGCTCAAGCACCCTTCGTAACGGACCTGCAATCGGAGGGGAACGGTTACTTCTCCGGGCATGCCGAGCCGGTCCGGGCGGGAATGCACTACGGATTTCGCTTAGACGGGGGTGACCGCCGCTACGCCGATCCGGCATCGCGGTTTCAACCTCAGGGTCCGGACGGACCCTCACAGATCGTCGATCCATCGCAGTTTAAATGGCACGACCAGGCTTGGAAAGGTTTAACTCCGCTCGGCCAAGTACTCTACGAAATGCACATCGGCACGTTTACCCAGGAAGGAACCTATGCCGCGGCAATGAACCAACTACCGGAGCTTGCGCGGATTGGGATCACTACCCTGCAACTGATGCCGCTGGCGGATTTTCCCAACCAGTTTGGCTGGGGATACGACGGCGTCAGCATGTTCGCCCCCACGCGGCTGTATGGCCAGCCCGACGATCTGCGGCGTTTGATTGATCGCGCACACGAGCTGAATCTCGGCGTAATTCTCGATGTCGTCTACAACCATTTCGGCAATGTCGACAACTACCTCTGGGAATTCTCGCACGACTACAACACCCATCGATATCACAATGAATGGGCCGCGGCGCTCAATTTCGACGGCGAGAACAGCGGACCCGTGCGAGAATTCTTCATTGCCAATGCCCGCTATTGGATCGATGAATTTCACTTCGATGGCTTCCGATTCGATGCGACGCATACGATCCACGACGCTTCAGAGGAGCACATTCTCGCCGCGATCAGCCGCACTGCGCGCGAGGCGGCGCCGAACAAGAGTCTTTATCTGATCGCGGAAGACCTGCACCAAGACGTCGGCAAGATTCGCTCGCACGACCACGGTGGATACGGCATGGATGCCATCTTGAACGATGATTTCCATCACACGGCTCGCGTGCGTGTCACGGGACATAACTCGGGTTACTACAGCGACTATGAGGGCACCATTGATGAGTTGACTTCGTCGCTGAAACGAGGTTTTCTCTATCAAGGGCAGTTATCGCTGCATGCGCAGAAACCTCGCGGAACACCGACTTTCGGCGAGCCGGCCACCGTGTTCGTCCACTTTTTGCAGAATCACGATCAAGTTGCGAATTCAGGGTTCGGGCATCGATTGCATCAACTCACAAGCCCCGGTCGCTATCGGGCGATCACCGCCTTGTGGCTGCTTGCCCCGCAGACGCCACTGTTTTTACAGGGCCAGGAGTTCGGTTCCAGCAGCCCGTTTGTTTTTTTTGCGGATTACTCGGGGTCGCTGGCGGAGGCCGTCCAGGCGGGAAGGCTGTCGGATCTGTCGGTGTTTCCCGAATTGGCCACCCCCGAGGCGCAGGCTGCGGTTCCTGACCCCACGGACCCAACGGTGTTCGAGAGTTGCAAATTGATTCTGCAAGAACGCGAGTTACATCGGTCTATCTACGCCCTTCACATCGACTTGCTTAAATTGCGCCGCGAGGATGCGGTGTTCAGCAGTCAGCGAATGGATCGGATCGATGCCGCGACCCTTAGTGAAGACTGTTGCGTCGCCCGCTTTTTTGGCGAAGCAGGCGACGATCGGTTGTTGCTGATCAACTTCGGTCCCGATTTTCACTACTGGCCCGCGCCGCAGCCGCTGCTGGCCCCGCCCGAACATCGGTCCTGGTCGCTGTTGTGGAGCAGCGAGCGACCCCAGTACGGTGGCAGTGGAGCGGCACCGGTGGAATCCGACCAAGGTTGGCATATTCCTGGCGAATCCACCACCGTCTTAAAAGGCGCTGTTAGAGTATCGGACACGTGAGACGTTTCGGTCGGGCATGCCCTGAGACGATTGCGGATATGTCGCCGGCATCGATTTCGTCGTTGCCATTGCCATCCGCCGGTAGATCGCTGCCACTTCGACCGAACGTATCTCGCCAAATGGTGTAGTCGGCTGCGTCGACGATATTCACTTCTGCATGTAGCTAAAGATGTCGCGCAGCTCCTGCGGCGTGAGGTTG